>CAVAQB010000071.1:1996-20968 GCA_963590725.1 Anaeroplasmataceae bacterium
TTTCAATGCCGTTTGATATTGTTAAATTTGATAAAATAATGGTTAACTCATATTTTGAAAAAGATAGGGCCAAATTCGCTATCAATAAATCAATTGAGCTAATTAAAAGTTTAAATAAAAAAATAGTTTTCGAAGGTATTGAAAATAAAGAGCAAATTGATATAGTAAAGAAAATAGATATTGATTATATTCAAGGCTTTTATTATACAAAACCAATACCAGAAGATGAATTTATTAAGTTAATAAAAACAAATGAAGAAAAAAACTAATAAAAAATAGGCTTTATTAATATTTATAAGAATTTGTTAATATAATATAAAATAATTGAAAGTTTGAGGTGTTATTATGAAAAAAGCACAAAAATATTTGTATACATTTGTAATATGTTTAACCGTATTTTTGTTTTTATCTGTTTTTAATTACAAAATACATGCAGAATCTAATAGTATAACTCAAGATTTAGTATTTGGAAGTACTGCATCTTCTGGTAGTGGTTATAATTATTATTTTGATTATGAGGATTATGTATATAAATTGGAATTAGACAATGTTGATATTACTGGTTCAATAAGTTTTGATTCGTCAGTTAGCTATAAAATTGAAATTTATATTAAAGGTAATAATACAATAAATACAAGCGATGGAATAGCAATTGATACTAGTCAAACAAATAAAATCACATCAAACCCTACATTAAATATAATTAGTGAAAGTGAGTCTGATACACTTACAATTAATTTGAAAAATGTTAATGGTACTTCAAAAAGTATTGAGGGTATTCACACAAATAGCTTATTGCTTGGAGATTATGGTACATTAAATATAAATTTCAAATCTACAACATACGCTTCAAGATATTATGGAATTACAACAACTAATGGTTATGTAAAATCCACTGGTATGGATATTAATATAAATTGTGAAGATATGATTGCCACATCTACTACATCAGGTAATAATGATACTCTAGGTATAGAACATGTGTTTATAGGAATTTATAATAATTCAGATGAAAACTATAATAATCCAGGACACTTAATGGAAGCCTCAGTTGAGCTTATAAACGCTAATTTAACTATTAGATCAAACGAAGTATCATATATTGATCAAGATACAGTAAATACAGTCGCAAACATTGGGGTATTTTCAGCAGAGTATTATTTTGTTACTGAAAATAGACTTGATTCTTTAATAATGGTTAATTCTTCTTTAGATATAAAAGTAGGAAATGCTAAAAATGGTAAGGATATTACAAGAAGTGATGCCTTAACTATTAATGGATATATTAAAGGTTGGACATCAGAATTAGAAGATTATTATAATGAACTTGGTACATTAAAACTTGAATGTGGTACTGCGTCAAATGAAGATAGCACGAAAGGTGATTGCTATAGCGGTGCACTAAATTACAATAATTTCTATAATTATTATTCAATAGATAAAGATAATAATATAGATCCTTTTTCACCATATAAAGATGCTATACGTACTCAAAATCCATTAATTTTTGCTGGACAAAAAATAAATGGCGAAACTTACGAAAGTAAAGATTCATTTATAAGCTCTATCTATAATGATGATACAAAAAAATATACAATCACTAATGATTATGATGGATTCTATTGGAAAATAAATGTTAAAGATCATGATGTTCATAATTTCTCATATGGTGTATGTAGTGAATGTGGATATGATTTAATAAATGAAGAAAATCTTATATTACCACAAAATTCAACTATAGGTGAAAATGCATTTAATAATTTAAATGGTAATTGTTCAAACTTAAAAACTATAATTCTTCCAGATGGTATTACAAGCATTGGCAAAAATGCTTTTAAAGATTGTACAAATTTAAATTCAATTAATATTCCATTAAGCGTTACATCTATAGAAGAAGGAGCATTTAGTGGATGTACTTCCATTAAAAATATCTATTTTGATGGTTCGATAGAAGATTGGAATAATTTAAATTGCGCAATTGATGGAAGACCTAATTCTAATGCTGAATCTTATGTTAATTTTTATTTAAAGGATAGTAGTGGAAGTGTTTCTTATAACGAGGCATTGTATAAATTATTAAACGGTAGTATTGATTGCAAAAACTTTACTAAAGTATCTGATTATGCTTTCTTTAGAATAGCTAATATAACATCTATCGATATTAGTGGCACAACTCTTAATACTATTGGTGATTTTTCGTTTGCATATACAGAGATTTTAAAATTAGAAATTGGTGACAATATTACTTTAATTGGTGAAAGTGCATTCCAAAATTGTAAAAAATTAAATGAAATTACTACAACAGATCATGAATTTGAAATTTCAAAATTGGCATTTTCAGGCTTAGATACAGGTGTAATGTATTTAACTGATGAAGTTATATTCTTAGATACAAATCTAGGCACATATCCATTTTATGACTGTGCTGATTTAATAATATATTTTAGAAATACATTATATGATGATGACAATCTAAATCCAAATGCATGGATACATAAAGATCCGGATGAAAATATATGTGGAAATTTAGGAACAGTTTATTTTTATTCTGAAACAACACCAGAATATTGTGGCTATATTTATTGGTATTATGATCAAGAACATAATATCAAATATTGGCCAGAACATTTCTTAACTCATTATGATAAAGTAGATGCTACTTGTACTACAGTTGGTTCAAAAGAATATTGGCAATGTAGTATTTGTCAAACGAAATTTGCAGATTCAAATGGATATAACAATTTATATAATAGTGAAATAGCAATTGATCCAAATAATCACGAGTGGACTGATATAGAATATACATGGTATAACAATAATTATTCTTGCAATGCGACAGCGGTTTGTGCATATGATTCAACACATACAATTTTTGAAAATACTTTGGCGGATTACTATGATGTATCTGAGTTAACATGTGAAATTGATTGGGTTCGTTCATTTACTGCTACATTTACTAATTCTATATTTAGTTCACAAATAAAAGAAAATGTTCTTATGGAAAGCGCAAAAGGACATACTTGGGGTACTCCTACATATACTTGGAATGAGGATCATAGTTTGTGCATAGCGCAAATTAATTGTACAACAGGAATTGTGCATTCTGAATCTGAGAGTGGCGCTATTACTTATGAGGTTATTCAAAATAGAACATGTTCACAAAAAGAGATTACAAGATATGTAGCTACATTTACTAAAGTGGGTATATACACATATACAAATAGTGATGGTGAAAAAGTCCAAGAAGAAAAACCTTTCTTTGAAACAAAAAGCGTAGAGGTAGAGACTGCTCTTATGTTAGGACATGATGCTTATAATACAGATCCAATTTGGAGCGAGGATTATAAAACTTGTACTATAAAAAGGATTTGTAGAAATGATAATCAAGTATTAGCAGAAGAAACCGTAAATTCTACTTATAATATTACACAAGCATTAGGCTGCGAAAATGATGAACTTGCGACTTACACAGCTGTATTTAAAAATAAAGATTTCACTACACAAGTAAAAGAAAATATAACACTTAGAACTGCCATAGGTCATAATTATGAAGTTTCTTACACATGGAATAGTGATAATACTATATGCATGGCAAAAAGAATTTGTAAAAATGATGCATCTGATGTGCTAGTTGAATCAGGCGTAGTAACAAAAACAATTAAACAAAAAGGTAATTGCGAAACTGATGAAATTATAAGCTTTAGTGCTAAATTTACAAACGATTGTTTTAAAACACAAGAATGTGATGTAACAACTCCTAGTGTAGGACACGTTGATAAAAATGGTGATAACAAATGTGATAATTGCGCTACTAAATTATCTAAAAATAAAGAGACTATGAGTAGTGGAAGTAGAATCGCTATTTCTATTTCGGCAGTTGTTGTAATAATAGGTATAATTACATTAACTCTATATATCTTAAAAAGAAAACATAAAAAAAATAATCAAAATAAGCTCTAGTTAAATAGAGCTTTTTTTGTAATAAATATTCCTTGATTTTTAAATGATTTTAAGAAATGCACTATAGTAAAAAACAAAAAAGCATACTTGCATATATTTTTTAAAATTACAATAATAAAATAATATCTTTAGATATTATATTTATTGTGCTTAAAGCTTAAAAAAACAAATAAAACTTTACTTTTCACAATAAAAAATGTAATATTATAGTGAAGAATTGTATAAAGAAGAAAAAGATAATGTATATCTCTTAGAAAAAAGGAAAGGAGAATATATGAAAACTAGAAAAAAATTAACAATAATTATCATATCAATATTTTTGTTTTTAACTATAGGTTGTGTAGCATTCGGTGCATACACTTATAAAAGAAGCGTTAGCGTAAATAATGTTGATGTTGGTAGTGTAGAAGTAAATAATAAAAATTTTATAAATTATGCTGATGATAATATGAGAGTAGATACTGTTTTTAATTTACGTGATATTGTACTTGAATCAACAAGTACTTATTCACTTACAACAGATACTATATTTTTAGGATCAAAATCATATTTTGTTTTAGGAACATATTCAAAAACTTCGGTTGTTGTTGGAGATGCTATTCCATCAAACACTTATTATGAGGATATTGATGGCGGATATAATCTTACAGTTGGCACAAAGTTTGAAAGTGGTATAACATATTATGAAAAAACATCTGATCAAGGTTATACTAAGACATCATCTGTTAGTATTGGACAAAATGTAGCCGCATCTAAATATTATGAGGAAACAAAGACTTACACAGGGGTTAAGAGTGTTACAACAGTTGAGACTAAAGGTACATCTTATACTTGTACTATTTCAACTGATAAACAAAGCATTACAGTAAACAGTGATACAGTAAAAATAGTTTCCTATAATGAAAATGGAATTAAAGAAGTAAAATGCGATAATAAAAATTATGAATTGCATATTGGAAATGATAACGCGTCAATATATGTAACAGATACTACAAAACGTAGTAATGCTGAAAAAATTAAAGTTACCGATGAAAATCAAAAAATCACTTGCAGCGCAACTAAAGATAAATATGTTTCATCTAATATTTATTTAAATCAGTTAGGGTTAGAATTCTCATTTACAAATGAAGTCGCAGTATATGTAAGAATACATATATTAGATGCATGGCATGGAATAAAAGTTTATTCTTCTAATAAGAAGGATACATATAATGCTAAAGACCAAATATCAGGAGAATCTCCATTTATGAATAAAGATGAGGAATGGTATTATGATAGCGCATCAAATACATCATATCTTAAGATAATGGTTAAACCTGAAAGAAATAATGATGGTACTTATAAAGAGCATACATACACATTCAATGTAAATGAAGCTTATTTTTATGAGTTATCTAAAAAAACATCTATTTATAAAGAATATGTAGATGTTGAGGTTTCTTTTACAGTGGATTTGGTTCAAGCCAATCGTGCAAAAGAAATTTGGGGTATAAATCTTGAAGAACTTGCTTAATTTTTAAGGAGGTACTAATGTGAATAATAATAGAAGTAAAAAAAGAAAAGTAATATTAAGAAGCGCAATTGCGACAATATTTACCGCAGTAGTTATTACTATCATTGCACTTACTTTAAATATAGGCCATAGTAGTAATACAAATGATAAAAAATTTATAGATTATAATAGTTTCTATAACGGTTACCAAGTTCAAATTGATGGTACAACATATAGTAAAACATCTACTGAAGTAACTATGACTGAAGCTTATAAAGAATATACAACTAATTATAGTTCTAATGTTATTACAATTTCATCAGCTGAGGAGTTATATACATTCTCTTTAGCTTGTAATAATTATTCGAACTTTTTAGACTATGATTATAAGCTTGTTTGTAATATAGATTATTCAGATTGTAATTATAAATTTATTCCAATCGGATGGAATTCAAACCCATTTACAGGAACATTTGATGGACAAGGATATGATATTAAAAATTTAGAATTTATTAATATCACATCTGCTAACCAACAAACATATTCAACAATGAAATATTTCGCAATGTTTGCTGAAAATGAAGGAGAAATTAAAAACTTTGGATTAGTTGATCCAACTGTAACTATAGTTTCTTATATATCTAGTATGGCAGATGGAGGTATATCTAACCTTTGCGGACATAATAAAGGTACTATTTCAGGCGTCTATGTAAGAACATTAACTAATACATTACTTGATGAATGTGGAATTACAGCTATTGGAGGATACCGTGTAGCTGGTCTTTGTGAAAATAATGAGGGTACAATTACTGATTCATATTACGCTACAAATAGCGTATATAACTATACTGTATCAGATGTAGTCGAGTTTGCGGATATCGCTTTAAGAAATAGTGGTACAATATCTAATACATATTTTTATAATTCAAGTATTCTAAGCAGTTCAACACAAACTGAAAATGGAAAATACTCTTTTAAGTTTGTAGATGATCTAGGGGCAAACGATAAAACTGGAGACGAATATTATGGTCTTTGGGTAAAAACTATTGATGAATTAAATTCTAAATTCAAAAATAATTCTAATTGGAGCGTTAAATCAAATGATAAAACTGAGTTAGGATATTATTTTACAAATGAAACTCCTATAAGAAGAACTATTAACGCAAAATATGAGTCAACAACATCTGTTAAAAGCGTTGAAATAACAATTTCTTCAGTAAAAGATTTCATGATGATGTATGAACTTATGAATAACAATAGTTTCTTTGCATCAAACTTAATTACATATAAAATTACAACAGATATAGATTTAAAAGGAATTCCTGAAAGTGCATATTCATATAAGCATGGTATTGGAGCTAATATCGTAGGAGTAAGTGTTTCTGGTAGTGTTAAATTAAAAAATGGACAATTATCAACAAATCCTACTATTTATAACGCATCTATTTTATCAAGCGAAAGAATAGTTACTACAACAGGAGTAGATGCATATGGTCTATTCCCATATCTTACAGGTTCTGTTTCAAATTTAAATGTATATGTTGTTGATATGAACTTAGATTTAATAAGTGAATCAAATAACTGTAAGGCAATTGGAGCTATTTCTGGTTATGTTGAAGGCGGAACAATTAATAATGTAAATGTTTATATGACAGCTACAAACACAACTGAATCAAAGCTTGGAGAATATTATTTAGGTGGAATTGCCGGTATACTTGGTGGAGAGGGTAGCATTAGTAAATCTACTGTTGCCGGAAATTTTTCCTTGAACGTAGATTCTTCATTTGATTCCGAATCAGAAGCAGGTTATATGAATGGTATTGCCATAGGTGGCGCTATTGGATATATTGAGTCATCTACTGGAAGTGTATCTGAAGTATTATCAGCAGTTGATATGTCATTATCTCTTGGATCTGAAAAAGTCTATGCCATAGGTGGTACAATTGGTGCTGGTTATACAAGAGTTGTAAATAAACTTGAAAATGTTGGAAACATCAATATTGGTAGTGCTACTTTAACGCCTACATATTCTTGCTTATATGCATCTGGTATTATAGGAAGACTTTTAGGCCTTACAGGAGAGACTTCAAGGGATGCAGAAGTTAATAATTTCACAAACCAAGGAAATGTAATGGTATACGCCCTAAATGGAGCCGATAATACATATGTTTCAGGTATATTAAATGCTGATATCCAAACATCTAGAAGAGTTAGTGAAACATCTCTTTCTCAATCTAATTTTAAAGATAAATCAGGACAAATTATATTCTATGCGTCAGCTATGACAAACAGAGCTAACATAAATATTTTAAGTAAAAATACATCTACTCTAGATCAAGATAAAATAAATCTTACATCTGGAATTAATATTTTAGCATCTAATGGATTTAAATCTGTTCTTTCGTCAGTATTTAATGTAGATAATAATAATTTACTTACAAAAAATAGTGATGGTACATATAATACATCAAGAACACTTAAATCTATTGGTAATATGACTATTGACTTATCACTAATTTCTAATTATGCACCTGTATTAAATGTAATTGGTGGAAATACATCTAGCACAACTTCAGTAAGTACAGTTTATAATCTTAGAAATTATGAGTTTGTATTAGGTAAGAGTACTACAAATAATTTAGTTGTATCAGGAGTCGCAAATGGAGAATATATTTCGTATGATGATGTAAGAAATGAAGGAAACTTAACGTTTACCTTTGATAAAGAAATAGGAAACGCTACAAAAACATCTTCAATTATAATTTCCGGTGTATTTGAAAGTGTATCAAGCTCATCGTCTGCGAATAATATTTATAATAGTGGCGCAATTGATATTAAATTTACTGCAAATATTTATGCAAATATTTACGTGTCAGGTATTTGTTATTCAAATAGAAATGGATATACATCAGTAAGTGAATTTAATCCATCAAACGCTAATTTTGATTCATCAAAAACTGGTGATTTTAATAACACAATTAACAACGGAAATATAACAATAACAAATCCAAATTTTTCAAATGTTACATATAAATCTGCTGAATATGCAGATATGATTTCATCAATGACTGCTAGAGTTTTAAATTCAAACTTTACAGGCGCTGTAGTAAAGGGAAGCATTTATGCCTCAGGTATTACATATATTAATGAATCTGTTATTACTAATACATTTAATTTAGGTGATATATTAAATGCTAACTACATTAATGAAACTACAAAAAGAGAAGTAATGGCATCAGGAATTGCATGTCTTAATAAAGGAGAGTTTGCATACATTGAAAACTCTGCTAATAATGGTGATATAAGAGCTATTAATCTTTCCTCAGCTCAATATACTATAACAACATCCTTTTATAATAAAGACACGAAGCATACATTTACAGATGTGGTTGAATCTAATAAGCCAGATACTACATATAATTCTTATGTTTACGCTTCTGGAATTGTTGGAAGAAACGATGAATTAGAAGATGGAAGTTCTTATACAAGTGGTAATGGAAATTCTAAGCAAATAATTTCGTTTACAATAAATTATGGTAGTGTTTATGCATATAACTTTAGAGAAAATATTGATAGTTCATTATCTACTCCAACATGCGTTGCAGGAGGAGTTTTAGCAAAAGGATTATTAAATATTATAAATGTGCTAAATTATGGTAATGTATATGGCTCTGAAATTGTTTCGGGAATATTTGGAAATGTTGATTTAACATCATTCTCTGGAGAACTTAGTGACACTATATATATCGCTAACTGTATTAATTATGCATCAGTTTATTATCTTCAAAAAGGATATAATAACGGAGATGTTGTAGGTGAATCTAATGTAAATGAGACTGACTTACTATATCTTGAATATAAAAACTTTATTTTAGATGAAGAGACTGATGGTGTTAAACCTGCTACAAGCTTTACTATGATAAGTGTTAGTAGAAAAAAATTTAAATCATATGGTGGTTCTATTATAGGACTTGCAAATTTTGCGAATAATAACAATGTAAATAACATTAAGATTAGATACTTAATAAACTTACTTGATTATTTCCCTATTTATGGAGAAGCAACTAATGTACCAGATAATGTAGATGTTTTAGTTGCATCATATATTTATTCTGCATATAAAACGTATGACGGAGCAGATATTTGTGATGTATATTTAAATAGACCAACTCAATATGCCGCTTTATCGAAAGATACATATGAAGCTAAATTCAAAGAGTATGGTAATCTAGTAGATAAATCATATCCTGGCGTATTCTCACAAGATTTCCCATTTAGAAAAGCAATTAACAATAAATATGTGGATGGAGACACATATTATAATACTTCACTATATCCAACAGATAAGTTCTTAACAGACTATTTCCAATTTGTATCATTCAGTTATGTTAATGATAGTTTGATGGAAAAAATTGGATGGAAGACTATTGCGTATAATGATGCCGCTACAAACTTAGCTACATCAATAGAAGGAGTTTCTAAATTCTTAACTAAATATAAAGGAATATCTTCTGCAAATTATCAATCTGACTTAGAAATGGCGTTAAATACTTCTTCATGGTCTCAATACGCTAAAAAAGATGTGTTATTACAAGTTTCACAAGATATATTAGATGAAAATAATATAGACCAATCAAAAGAATTACTAGATTATTTATTCTCTGATACTAATCAAAATAGTGTAGTAATTAATAACGAATTTAGAAGACAAATAGTACAATATGTACTTGAAAAACATCCAGAACTTGCACAATCTAATATTATTTCGTTTGAAAATTATTATGCAAGCATTTTAAGTAGTGTATTATGTACAACAGAAGATAACGAGATAAAAACATATATTGAAAATAATCTTTCTACATATATTGAAAATTTAAGCGGTACAACAAAAGAAACATTATTATTAGCATATGTTGATTATCTTGAATCTTATGGTGATTCATTCTTTGAAAATACAACAATTACTTCAAAATATTCTCTTCTTGAAGAAGTATTTGAAAACTTAGATAACACAAGTTCGTTCTATAGCTTGTTATATTCTTTATTTACAGATGAATCTAAGGCTATAATCGATAAAAATGCTAATTCAAAATTGAATGCGTATGGTGGATATAATTCATTAACTACTACTGAAAGAATCGCATTAATTCAAAAAATTCTTGAAGAAAATAGTGTAGATCAACTTTCAACATTTATTGATACTTTCTCATCAGAAACTGAATTCTATCAATATGTATCAAAAACAGGTTATGATGTAACATCATTTGAAGATATTACAAATGGTATTAATTCATCGTCTACAACTGATACTCAAGAACAAACAATAGATGAAAGAGTTAAATTATGGAACCAAATCAAAAATACATCTACATTCCAAACTTATTTTAACTCAATATATAAAACATCATATTATAAAGCTACAGAAGCTAATAATACATATCAGTCAGATTCGGCACCAGCAGTGCCAGTTAAGAATGGTAATAATGGATATACTCATGGATGGAGTCTAGAAAACGTTGCGGGAGTTTCATCAGATATATTCTATAAATATACATCTGATAGTGATATTACTCCATCAACATATTTCTATGGACCATATGCAAATTCAAAAGGACAAACTATTCTTGAAACAGGTGCCTTAGATTATAATGGTAATAAAATATTTGATTTTACAATTTCTACTGATGATACAATACAATCTGATGATAAAAATTATTTTAATCCAAGTGTAAGTACAAGCGACGGCTTTGATTTTTCTAGTTATAGTTATGGAAAAAAATACACATCTTTCTATATAAATGGAACTAAAGATGCTTATTTAACTGCTGTATCAAAATATTATCAGTCTCAAGGAATTACAAATACAGGAATTTATAAGTCTAGTATTGCATTCTATAAACTTGCAAATGGTACAAATATTAGTAATAGTTATGACTTGAATAGTGATATACTTACATATTTAAAAAAGACAACTGATTACATAACTTATAATGGTAATAGAATTGAATTATATCAAAATACATTTAAGAAGTCGTCTAGTGGCTTTAAAATAGGTGATACTGAATTCGCTAATGATGGACAATATAGTGTCTATAAGCAAGATGGTACTTTTATTACAACTACTAAAGGATATGATTATATAAATCAAAACTATGTAGAAAGACTTTATTATTCAACACCAACAATTTCTTGGCATCCAACAGGCTATACAGGAATTTATGCATATTATGATAAGACATACAATCGTGTAAGATATATACAATTTGATGGAAATGGTAAAAACTCTACATTCTTAACAACATCTTATATTGATTATTCAGCAAGTCAATTATATCTTCTTGATGGATATTGGACTAATTATCAAGATGGAAGTACTACAAACGCTGATGAAAGAAGTATAATTAATGAAATATTTAATACATATCTTTTAACATTAGCAAATAAAGATACATTCTTAAAAGTTGTGAAGAAAGCATTACTCGAAAAAATAAATTCAAGTACTGATAATGATTTAAAACTATCATTTATTAATCAATTAGTAGAATCATCAATAAACACTTCAAAAACTATATCTAATGTATCACCGCTAAATTATCTTTGTTATTCATCAACTAAAGAAACACAAGAACTTGAAAAAACTTTCTTAAATGGAAATATTGAAGCAACTACATCTGATAAAAGTGTTCCAAGGAGCAAAAATAATAATTGTTATTTTACTATTGACAATAAAAAATTTTATGTTTATTATGCTAGAAGTGGAATATATAAATATTATTATTATTTGACAAATGATACTTATGGTACTTTTGTAAGAAGTACTACTGCAACATCTACCGGAAAGTGTACAATACAAAATATATTTGGAAGTGGTGATTGGAGTGAATCTGGCACAAGTAACGGTTATAAGTTAAGTGTTACATATAATAATAATTCATCTGCAACTGCAAAAATCACTAAAACAGTAACCGAAACAATTTATGGTGAACAAAAAATTTATGATTATTTAGTATCAAAAAATACTAATACAGATTATAAAGCGAAGATTTTAAATGCTGCATCAACAAATCAAGATGTATTTGTAGAACTTATAAAAATATTATTTGATGTATCAAGAACTTCACTAATAACTTCTGGAAATAATACTGCAACAGACCTTAAGAATTTATATGAGACTTCAGGTAGCGAGGATGGAAAAGGTGTTGATAAAGGTTATGCTTTACCAATAAGTGCGGCATCATCTGCTTTTATTAGCCCTACAGCTAAAAAAACAGAAATTCAAATTGGAGGTAATCCTAAAGATGTTGATAACGCTATAACTCAGGAGGCTGCTTCATATAATATTGGATATTATATAGGTTCTGATCTTAAAACATATAAAAAGACTAACGATTTAGCTAAGTACTATTATCCCAATAATTCAAGCGAGTCTATTGATTTAGATCAACAAACATCAACAGCTTATCCAGCACCTACAACTGAAACTAGAAATTATTTAACAGAAGAACACATAGATAGTGCTGGGAATAAATATTATAATGGTCAGTATTTGTTAAGAATTGTTAATTCTAATCAAGATGTTCAAAATTCTAAAACAAATGAAGACTATTTGATTTTAATTCAAAATGGTAGAGTTGGTAATTATACTGGTAATATTTTGGTACCAAAACGTACTATTTGGGTAGCACCTCAAACACCTGGAGTATTTAAATTTGTAATATCTAATATAGAATCAGAAAAAACAGGGTTTGTTTTACATAGACTTACAAGATCTACAGCAAAAGATTATAGTACCCAAATATCAAACGTTGAAAATATTCTTACATTTAATGACACATTACTTCCAAATAAATCATATTATTTTGAAGTTAATATAACACAAGAAGATATTGATGCAGGTTATGAATATTGTATTTCTGGAGGAGATAGTAAGAAACCATATGTTTCATACATTGATATGGGTGCATCTAACGATAATGTTACCGCAGAGAATACATTTGAATTACAAACTGAGTTAACTAGTACACAAAATTATAATGATAGCCTAAATAAATTAATTACTTATTTAACACCACTTGAAGGTAAAGATAGTAATGGTGTATATCAAGCAATTAATAGATTTACGAAGGCTTCTACATATGATGCGACAAAAACATACTATGAGTTAAAAAATGGTAAATATGTTAGTGTACCATCAGGTGATGTTACATCTTCAAATGTTACAAACTACTATTTCTTAGATTCAACGGGATACACGATAAAAGATTATCAAAATTTATTATTCACGCAAGAGTTTAAAGAAATGTTATTAGCACATTCTAATGAAGCGGTCTTGAATTTAATTAAGTCATTACAAACGGTTGATGATATTAATGATGTTATCTATAAAATGGTAGAATTATCTTCTAAGATGTTTGATTCTATTATTACTAAATATAATTCAAAAATAACATCAAGCGATGAATTAAAACAAGAATTAACAGCTGCATATATTGCGACAAATTATTATGTTAATTATTTAAACTCACAAACAAACGCATCTTATAATGCAACTCAAACAATTTTCTATGAGCACCTTAATGAGTTAGATCAAGCATATCAATATATTAATTCGGATGGTTCAATTGATAATGCTAAATTTGAGGCATTCTGTAATTATATTGGATATCCATTAGCTAATATTTCTTATGGAATATATGCGTTATCATCATCAAAGGGAATAGAAAACGGAACATTTATTCCAGATAATTTAAATTTAACTAGTATGGATACATTCTATAATTTGAATGCATCAGATTCAGATAACAATTCAATTATTACACTTTTAGATGATGAAAACTCATCTTCATGGAGAGATCTTGTAAATAGTAGTGAACAATATGATACAACTAATACAAATTCAGTAAATTATAAGTTTAGAGTAGAAATGAAACAATTAAGACTTTCTATTTCAACTACAATTTTTGAACTTGATTTAGCATATAATGATTCAACTGATATTTATGCGACAACTTCTTCAATTAACTCATCTGATTCTACTATAATATATTATGTTCCAACATCATATCTTAATAGTTTAAAAGGTAATTCTTCAATTTCAATTGAAAATATAAAAATTGCTGATACTGCTTCATTTGTTACAAACAATAATAACCAAACTACTATTAATTTATCTTTTGGATCTATTAATAAAAATGGATACTACCAAGTAGATAGGGCTATAACTGTTACTGCTGAAGATAGTACTGTAGTAAATAATTATAGTATTATTTTAGTAGGAAAAGATATAGATGATAATACATTTACTCTTTCTAGTGACAAGACATCATTAACTTATGAAGGTGGTACTGTAACTCTTACAATAACATCACCTACACTTGATAATGGATTTGATTTCAAACCATTCTTTACAATAGTTAATGGTACAAATGCTTACAAAGAAAATGATAATGTATTTGTATTTGACCAATCTGTAAAGAATAATGGTGTTGTTCAAAATGGTGAAGCAAAATTAGTAATAGATGTTCTTGCAAATTTACCTGGAGGAAATGAACAATTTAATATTGATTTATACGGAACAAGTAAATATGTAACTATAGTTAAAGATAAAAATAATTTAGCTTTAATTACTGAATTCAATTTTGAAGGAACTGATCTTACTCAACAAATTTTAGGAGGAGAGGTAACATCATCAATTCTATTCGGTAGAGCTTATGATTATTCTGAATTAACAAATATTGGTAATGAGAATTTCTATTTGTATAAATTTAGCGTATCTCCAAATGCAACTGTAGTGATTTCTGCTACATATCAAAGTATTACAAAATCTGGTGTTGATACTGGAAGAATAAAATATGTTGTAGAATTTATGGTTACATCTGAGTCTGGTGTTGTGGAAAATTATACTCATGTATTAGAGGAGATGGATTACTTTGAAACAAATTCTTCATATGCTAATTTATATGAAGAAGGAGTGGTAGTATCTAATTCGTTATTATATAAAGAAGATTTCAAATATAATAATAAAACTATGTCTGGGGATAATGTTTCATTAACTTATACAGATGGCTCAAACTTTGCGGCTGTAGGATTTAAGCGTGGAGTAGCTCCTGAATATAGAATTAAATATATTCTAAATAACTTCTACACATTAGGTGATGTAGTATATTCCGCAACAAATGAAACATTAACTAATGGTTCATCTGTTCAACAAACATATGCCGGACTTACAGTATCTGTTCCTAATAGTAACGACCCTGGTACTTATAAATATGAGTATCAATATAGTTCAACAGGATTATGGAATGATAATACTGAGTATGTAAGAGAATATATATTCCCAGCTTTATACATAGTAAAAGGATATTCGCAAGATTCATTACTAAATAGAGTTACATTCCTAGATCAATCAATAGTTGTAGGTAATACAGTATCTGTAATGAAACCAAATACTAGTACATCTTCATCAATTATTGCAGGAACTAATACTACAATAACTGATGGTAAAGAGGTTACATACAATCAAATATTCTCATCAAGCAGTCGTGATATTGAAATTAAGGGAAAAACTATAAAATATAATAACGGTAGTGATGCCACTTCAATTTCAGATTATTATTTAATTGGTACAGTATCAGATTCAGATCTATCATATTATGCACCAACGTTTGGAATAGAAGAACATGCCCAAATATATCAATACACAACATTAAAGAAATTAACTGAATATGGACTTGATAGTCAAACTAAGAGCGATGCTTCGATATTAACAAATCATGATACTCTATTCTTATATGTACCATTTGAGGATGAAAGCGGAAATATTGTTATATTCTTAGTTGAAGTAGATTCTAAAGGATCATGGAAGAATGTATATAATGTTTCATATGATGGAGTGTCATTACATAATTATGATTCGAAGTTTACAACTCTTGAAGCTACAACAACAAATAGTATTACAACATTTACATATAATGATATTAAATACACTATTTCTAAAAAATCTGGAAGTGTTGTTGATAATCAATCATTATATATGGATTACATAGGAAATCCTCTAGAAGATCATTTCTGGTATGTATCATATGTTGTATTTAGTGAGGCAGCACTACATGGAGAATATGATCTTGGAAATATTAGATATTATCATATATCTATAGTAGATGCATCAAATACTATTTACTTTGATGTTACATTATGGGCTTTAGAATCATTTACACTTAATGAAGTTTATATGACTATATCTGAAAATATTTATAATGATACTAAGAAAACATCAACTAAACAAATATCAGGATACTTAATAAAGAGTGAAGAGTTTAAAGAGGTTGATGGAGTTAAGTATTATAAATATAGATTAAGGTATAATCTACAAACATTACCTAAGGGATATTTCTATTTCTCATTAGATCTTCCAACAGGATATAGTGTTTCGGTATCAACTGATATGAAAAACCAAATAGATGAAACTACATCACCAGGTTCTAGTGAAAAAGGATCATTCTTACCATTCACATCAATTATCACTAAGACTATTTATCTACAATTTGTAGTAGTTGAAGGTGATAATAAAGAAACTGCTGCATGGGGTGTTTCTACATCAGATATTTATACTCGTAACGCAACATATACTGGTGTAACAGAAGATAAATGGAAAACTGAATAAAATTAATATTGGCAATAATAATTTTAAATAAACGCCAAACAATGAGTGAGGTACCTACGAAAATAGGTGCCTCATTTTTTAATATACTTTAAATATAGCCGCATAATATTTAAAATAAATAGAGTTAATCAAAATATTATATTAGAATAGTTTAAACCATTTAACAAATGGTTATAAAATAATACTTTATTTCTTTTTAGAAATAGAAAAATATGTTATTATTAATTGTATGTTTTAAGGAGTGCTTAAATTGATATTAAATGTTTTAGACCAAATTTCTAATTTTATTGATAAAATGAATGGTAATATTTTATCACCTATTATGATGATTTTAATACTTGGAACAGGTATTTTATTATCAGTAAGACTTAAGTTTTTACAAATTACAGATTTTAACTATAGTTTAGGACAAACTATTGTTCCTGCTGTAAAATCAGCATTTAAAAAAGAAAAAAAGGAACAAAAAAAAGGAGCGATTTCACAATTTCAGGCATTTGCGGCAGCTATTGCTGGAACTGTTGGAACAGGTAATATTGTAGGAGTATCTACAGCACTATGCCTAGGTGGACCTGGAGCGATATTTTGGATGTGGTTTAGTGCTTTCTTTGGAATGCTTACTAATTTTTGTGAAAATGTACTAGGTATTTATTATAGAAAAAGAAATACAAAAGATGAATATAGAGGTGGTCCGATGTATTATATAACATATGGACTTGGCTGGAAGTGGTTAGCGATAATGTTTAGTATATTCGCTATATTTGCCTCTCTTGGTTATAATATGGCACAAGTAAATAGTATTTCATCAACACTTAAAGATTCATGCAATATTCCACTTTTAATTACAGGAATAATAGTTGCGGTAGTTGTATTTTTAGTTATAATTGGTGGAATTAAAAGAATTGGTAAATTCGCATCATTTGTTGTACCTATTATGGCTGTAATTTTTATGCTTTTGGCCTTAATAATTATAGGGGTAAATATTAATAATGTACCAAATGCATTTAAAAGAATTTTTGTTGAAGCATTTAGCTTTAAATCATTTGGCTCAGGATTATTAGGATATGGAATAATGAGAGGTATGCGTTTCGGAATAGCCCGTGGTGTATTCTCAAATGAAGCTGGCCTAGGATCATCTGTTATGGCTCATAGCACATCAGATGTAAAAGAACCAGTAAAACAAGGATTATGGGGGATTTTTGAAGTATTTTTAGATACATTTGTTATTTGTACATTAATGGCATTGGTATTTTTGACTTCCGGAGCATATGATATGTTCTTAAATGAACTTCTTGAAAAAGGGGCTCCAATGGCGTTATGGTGTTTTGAAAATACTTTTGGTATGTTTGGTCGTATAGTATTTCCTATCATTTTAACTTTATTTGCATTTACAACTGTTTTGTCTTGGGAATTTTATGGTGAAAGAGGAGTCGAATTTGTATTTGGCGAAGGAGCAATTTTACCATTTAAAATTATATATGTATTACTAGTTGTAGCCGGTGCAGTGTTAAAGATAGATATTGTATGGAATCTATCCGATAGCTTTAATGTATTGATGGCGGTACCAAACCTTATTGCGCTAATATTATTATCAGGCGTTCTTAAAAGAATTGTTATTAATTATAAGAAAAGAAGGAAAGGTGAAGTTATTAAACCTGAACTTTCGGCATATCCATTACAAAATGAATTGATGATTAAAGAATTGAACGATGAATTATCCATAAATTCTAATGCTAGTATTATAGTTAACGAAGAAGATAATTAAAAAAATTAAACTCTATCTTTTTTAGAAAATCTAAATAAGGATAGAGTTTTTATTATTCAATTTTTTTTAATGTTCTTTAAATTATACGTAGTACAC
>CAVAQB010000072.1:0-4440 GCA_963590725.1 Anaeroplasmataceae bacterium
TATCTTTATTACCACACCCTAGTAGTGGTAATAAAAGTATTAATACTAAAATTGAAATAATTGACAAAATTTTCTTTTTCATAAAACATTAATATAATCAATTGTTTAATTATATTTTTCTCCATTTTTAATATGCTCATTTATAGTTATGTGTACAGCATAACTTTATATAAATATAATGTATTAGTTTTTTGGCTTCTTTACATTTTCTATTTTATCAGTTGAAGATATGAACTCATTATCAAATAGTTTTTTATATGTTTTATAAGGAACTATTATCGAAATAGCTTGTTTTTTCACTTCTAACATAGCTTCTTTTGATGTAAAAGCAAATTCTCCATCGACATTATAATCAATTTCCCTATCGCATTCTATTTTTACCTTATCAGTTGTAAATGTTCTAATTGCTTTTTTTCTAAGTCTCTCTCCAAGAAGCACAAAATTCATAAGTCTAAACATAGATAAATGTTTTGTTTTTTCAATAACAGTAATATCCATTTTACCATCATTTAACAAAGGCTTATTTTTTCTATATATCTTGAATCCTCCAAATTGTTGCCAGTTAAATCCAAATACCACATAACAATTTGAATATGTTTTACCATCAGGGAAAGTAAGTCTTAATCTCATACCCGATTTTTTAGGTATTTCGCGAAAAAGTCTAAAGCCATATGCAAGTTTTCCCCATCTCTTCTTTGATTTATATTCAATATCATAAGAAATGGCAGTAAATTTACCTGCAGCTATTATATAAGCAGAATAGTTATCATTAATTTTAACTATATCTAATTTTACAGGTACTCCTTTAACTGCGATATCTAATCCTTTTTTTATATTCTTTTTTAATTTTAATATTTTACCAACATCATTTACAGTACCTGCAGGAATATATGCAAGTTTTGTTTTTACATCACCTTGCATCATACCAGTTACCGTCTCATTTAAAGTACCGTCTCCACCAGAAGTTAGTATAAGATCATAATTATTTCCATTATTTTTTATATATTCTGTTATACTCTTAGGAGCTGGAGATGGAAAGAATTCAACCTCGTATCCGGCTTCCTCAAGCCTACTCTTTACAAGTTCCTGGTTTTTTGTAATTTTTTGTGTTCCGCTTTTAGGATTATATGTTACAAGTGCCTTCATAAAAAGCCTCCTCATAAAAAAACTTACTTTATAATTATATTGTAATTTCTATTTTTATACAAGTGACAAACATAATACATTAGTCCAATATCTATAATAACAAAAAGGCCTTAGATGAAATCTAAAGCCATATTTTTAAAATGGTGACCCGTACGGGGTTCGAACCCATAAATGCATGCGTGAAAGGCATGTGTGTTAAACCATTTCACCAACGGGCCAAAAAGTGGCGTCGCAAGAGGGATTCGAACCCTCGCACCAGTTACCCAGTCTACTTCCTTAGCAGGGAAGCCTCTTGAGCCTCTTGAGTATTGCGACATTTACTCTTTTCAAGCCCTTTAATTATATCAATTATATTTTAAATAGTCAATACAAAAATAAGGAAGCTTTTTATGCTTCCTTAATCATGCTTAATCCAAGTTTATGTTTATTATAGTCAATATCTATTACATAGACATGTACAATATCTCCAACAGATAATACATCCTTAGGATGTTTAATGTAAGATGTAGATATTTTAGATATATGAATCAATCCATCATATTTAACTCCACAATCTACAAATGCGCCAAAATCTACAACATTACGTACTGTTCCATTAAGTTCATCACCTATTTTTAAATCTTCAAAATGTTTTATATCATCTCTTAAAACAGGCTGACTATATTCATCTCTTGGATCTCTTGTAGGAGATGTAAAAGCATCTAGAATATCATCTAGCGTATATTTATCCACACCTATTTTAGAAATAATATCTTCCCTATTAGCTTTAGATACTATTTCTTTTGCGTTTTCATCGCCTATTGTCTTTAAGCCTAAATATGCCATTATTTTTTCAGCATATTCATATGATTCTGGGTGAATACGTGTATTATCTAAAATATTTAGAGAATCCGGTACTCGCATAAATCCAACAGACTGTTCATACGCTTTAGGTCCTAGTTTAGATACTTTCAATAATTCTTTACGAGATTTAATACCATTATTTTCTTTTCTATATTCTACTATGTTACAGGCAATAGTTTTATTAATTCCTGATACATGTGATAAAAGAGCGGCTGATGCAGTATTTACATCTACTCCTACAGAGTTTACCGCATCCTCTACTACTCTATCAAGCGATTTTTCTAAATCAGCCTCTAATACATCATGCTGATATTGCCCAACGCCAATTGATTTAGGATCTACTTTAATAAGTTCGGCTAAAGGATCTTGAAGACGTCTTGCGATAGATACTGCGCTACGTTCCTCTACATGATAATCTGGGAATTCTTCTTGTGCAATCTTAGATGCACTATATACAGAGGCTCCTGCCTCTGATACTATTACATATTTTACATTTAAACTATATTCCTTTATAGTATTTGATATAAATTCCTCAGTTTCACGTGAGGCAGTACCATTTCCAATCGCTATAAGATTTATCTTATACTTATTAACTAAAGAGGAAACAATCATTTGCGATTTTCTTACATCATTTTCGTTAACAGACCCACCTTTTGATCTTTCATTAGGAAATATTACATTTTTATCAAGAACATTACCAAATTCATCAATTACGGCCATTTTACATCCTGTTCTAAATGCAGGATCTACTCCTAATACTCTTTTACCTTTAATTGGTGATTGAAATAATAAATTTTTAAGGTTTAGTGAAAAAACATCAATAGCCGCATCAGATGCCCTTTTTGTAAGGTCATTTCTTATTTCACGTTCAATAGATGGCATTATAAGTCTTTTATAAGAATCTACAATCGCGTTTTTAATATCATTTGTAAATATTGATTTTTCATTTTTTATAATATGTTTGCTTAAAAATTCAATATATCTTAAATCATCAAATGATAAAGATACATTAAGTATTCC
The DNA here is from genome assembly GCA_963590725.1 of Anaeroplasmataceae bacterium. Taxonomy (GTDB): domain Bacteria; phylum Bacillota_I; class Bacilli_A; order Acholeplasmatales; family Anaeroplasmataceae; genus UBA3206. The sequence goes on from CAVAQB010000072.1 coordinate 3,010, forward strand.
TTCATTTTCTCCTCGATTTATTGCGAGTATTCTATGATTCTTTATGTTTCTAATCTCTTCACTATAGTCATAATAATTCTTATATGTTTCATTAGTATCTATAGCGTTTTTCTTGATTTTTGCGTTTATACTTGAAAATATTCCGGCTTTTTCACGAATATATTTTCTATAATAAGCATTATCTGATATCCATTCAGCTATTATATATGAAGCATTTTGTATAATATCCTCTGCATCACTTAATTCATCACACTTATATTTTAAGGCTATTTCTTCTCTTGTGCCATTTATAGGAAATGACATCATGATTTTCGCAAGGGGTTCAAGCCCTAAAGTAATCGCCTTAGAAGCCTTTGTTTGTTTCTTTTCCTTAAAAGGACGATATAAATCTTCTACCTCAATTAACTTTGTAGCTTCATCAATTTTTTTGATTAACTCATCGTTTAAAAGACCTTTTTCATCTATTAATCTTTTAACATCATCTTTTCTTTTATCAAGGGTATTTCTATATTCATACATATCAGATATTTCTCTTATCTGATTTTCATCCATACCTTTTGTCATTTCCTTACGGTAACGCGCAATAAATGGTACAGTCGCACCGCTCTCTAAAAGTTCTAAAACGGCCTTACATGATTCGTATTCAAATCCTAAAGATTTAGATACCTCTTGAATTAATTTTTCTTCCATATTTTTTACTCCTATTTTAAAAAATGCCACTACTTAAAGTGGCATTCTAACTATTTGTTTAATTTATCGTTTAACTCTGTTTGTACTTGTGAAACGAAATTAATTGCTTCTTTTATTACAGTTAAATCATATTTATAATCTTTTGGTAATTCAGTAGCGCCTTTTGGATATTTTGAATATACTCCACCATAATAATACGCAAGAGCATTTGTTTTTGTAATTCCTGATGTTTCGTTTGCTGTTGATGTAGTGTTTCCATCATCATCAGTTGTTTCAGTTCCAAGAGCTCCACTACCCTTACTATCACCAGTATATACTAAATAAAATGCAAAGCTTTCATATTCAGCATCTAAAAGAGATGAGGCATCAATTTTATTATAATCTAAAATCTTATTGTAAAGATTAATAATAGCTTTCTCAGTTTCTGCATCAGTTTTATTATCTTCAGGATCTAATGTCTTATCCCAATAGAAAATAAATACATTTTCACTTGTTCCTTCTTTTAACTTCTTCTTAGCTTGGTCATATGTAATTGATGTATCATCACTTATGCTCTTAAAGTAATCATATTCATCATCTTTATTTTTAAAATATACTATTAAAGTAATAGTAACCGCAATAGCGATTGCCGCAACTATTCCTAATGATAATAAAATCCAAAATTTCTTACCAAGTTTACGAGAACCCTTTTGTTTTTTAACTTTTTTTACAACTCTAGGCATTAAATTCACTCCTTAAATA
>CAVAQB010000073.1:0-9696 GCA_963590725.1 Anaeroplasmataceae bacterium
CCTTAAATATGTGTAATAGATACTAAATTATTATATATTATTACTGTCTATATTTCAAGACTTAGCTTTTCTCTCCATTAAATCAGTAGCTATTTCTTTTATTCTATTTAGTCTATGATTTAATCCTGATTTAGTAATTACCTCATCATGTTCGTTTTTAAGTATTTCTATAAGTTCATTTAATGAGGCTTCTGGATTTTGTTTTCTTACTTTCATTATTAAAAGTAGTCTACCATCTAATTTTTCAAGTGGATAATTATATTCTAAATATCTTATGTACTTTAATTGCTCACCAGCACTCTTTAAAGCCTTACTATCATTCGCTACTTCTATATTTAGCTTACGTTGAACATTTGAATGAAGTTCACGTTCTATTTGTGCTTCTTCAAGTTTAAATGCTGATGTTACAGATCCTATTATACGAAGGAAATCTTTAATTGATTCAAGTGCCTTCATATATACAACATAGCTATCTCTACGTTTTGTAATTTTAGCGTTTAAATCATAATGATTCATTAACGCTTGAATAAATATTGCGTCATCTCCAGACGTAGTATATACCTCTAGGTGATAATTAGATGAATCTGGTGAATTTACACTACCCTTCACTAAAAATGCGCCTCTTAAATAGGCATTAATATTTTCGTCTTGTGATAATATTTCATCTTGATTAGGAGAGGTTGTAAGTAAACCAAATTCATCAAGTAGGGCATCAGACATCGAATTAATATTTATATAATATATATTATTTTGATTTAATCTATTAACCTTCTTAGATACTATTTCGACCTCAGCCTTAACATAATTCTTAAGTAATTGTAAAAACCTACGTGCTACATTAGCGTTCGTTGTTTGAAATGATATTTTAAGTGCTTGGGATTCAATTATTATTTCAGATGAAAGTCTTAGCATTCCCTCAAGTTCATACATTTGATGTATTAAGTTTTTTAATGGTAATTGGGATATTTCATCCTTTACATCACTTGAAAATGACATATTAATCCTCTTATTCTACTAATATTTCTAATAAATCTAATAACTTATATATTTCAAAATCTGGTTCTTCTTGATCAAGTTCCTCAGATTTTTCTGAATACATACATCCACATGATTTAACACCCGCAGCCTTTGCTGCCTTAATATCATTTGGATGATCTCCAACATATAATATATTTTTATCTTGATATCCATCTGCATATAAAATATTTAACGCTTTTTTTATTCCATCTGGTGATGGCTTTGGCTCTGCTTCTCCCTCGCCTACAATTACATCGATATATTTATCAATTTTACATAGTTTAAGGCCTAAATCTAGAGCTTGTCTTCTTTTAGATGAAACAATACCTATTTTATATCCCTTCTTATGAAGCAATTTAATTAGATCATAACATCCATCCATAGGTTTTGCATATTCATCATGCATATTTTCATTATAGGCTCTATAATACGCTATCATTTCTTCTATTTGAGCCTCATCATTTGAGTATTTACTAAATGATTCATGAAGTGTTGGGCCAAAAAATGATTCTAATTCTTGATCGCTTAGTTTATGTTCTGGGAAGTATTTTTCAAATGTATATTCAAATGAATTAAAAATCAATCTTTTTGTGTCAATAAGTGTACCATCTAAATCGAACAATATAGCGTCATATTTATCAGACTCAACTTGTTTAATTATATCAATATAATAATTTTTTGGACCTTTAAACCTTTTAACAATAAGGAATGTAATACCAGTTATTATAAATAATACTGATATTAATATTGATACATAAATAGGTCCTATCATAAGTGGATCTGATGCATCACCATGTGTACGAAGTGTTTCTGTAAATGTTCTTACAGAACCATACCATACTAAATAAAATCCCATTAAGTCACCACTAAGTAGTTTTTTATCCTTACGGCGAACAATAAATATAATAATAAGCCCTACTAGATTTAGTAATGATTCATATAAGAATACGGGATGGCGATATCCACCATCAATATACATTTGTTCAGTTATAAAAGATGGAAGTAGTGCCTTAAACAATTTGGTGTTTTCTATAATACCACCATATAATTCTTGATTAAAGAAATTTCCCCATCTTCCTAAAATTTGACCGATTAAAAATCCAGGAGCTACTATATCAAACACTTTATAAAGTGATACATTTTTATGTTTACACCACCAGCTGATATAAGCAAGTGCAGCTATTACACCACCTTGTATCGCAAGGCCTGAAAGTCCTCCTGATGTGATTCCTAGCACATCTGCTAGTGAATCAAAATCATCTAAATTAAACAATACATACCATAACCTTGCGCCTACGATCGCAAGAGGTACGCATACTATAACTCCCCAATATATAAAATCCGAATATATTCCAAGCTTCTTTCCTTCCCTAAGTCCATGTACTACCGCAAGTATTATTCCTGTAAGAATAAATATTGCATACCATCTTATCCCTAAGAAAGCAACTGGATCAAGTGTATTAATCCTCATCAACTTCCCCTCGCTTTGCAAGGTTATTTATGCTTTGAGTGAACTCAAGAGCTGAATTATATCCAAATATCTTAAGTTTTTCATTCATTGCGGCACTTTCTACAAGTAATGATACGTTTCTTCCAGGTAAAACTGGAATTACAACATGCACAATATCAGAATTAAAATAACGTACTGTGTCATTTGATAATCCAAGTCTATCGTAGTATTTGTCTGCTTCCCACTTTTCAAGTTCTACTACCAATTGAACCCTTTTTGATTTACGGAAAGCACCAGCACCAAACATTTTTACAACATCTACAATACCAATACCTCTAATTTCAAGATATCTTTCAAGTACTTCTGGCGCATTACCAATAATATATCCTTGTTCACGCTCATATATATCTACACGGTCATCTGATATTAACTGATGTCCTCTTTTTATAAGTTCAAGCGCAGTCTCGGATTTACCAATTCCAGACTTTCCTATTATAAGTGTTCCCATTCCATTAATATCCATTAATACTCCATGAACTGTTTGACGAGGCGCAAGTCTTGATTGTAGGTACGAATAAACTTTAGAGTTTAGTGGAGTAGTTCTAAGCTCTGATTTTAAAAGGCATATATTAAATTCATTAGAAAAATCTTTGAAATATTCTGGAAGCATTACATTTTTTGATATTATTATACAAGGCGGTTGTTTTTGGAATAAATATTTTACACGTGCTTTGGCTATCTCAGGTTGTAGATGGCTCAAAAATGTTGATTCTTTAGAACCAATTAATAAAACCCTTTTTGATTCATAGAAGTCAAAAAATCCTGCAAATTCCATTGAGGGTCTAGTTACATTTTCATCTTCTATATAAGCATCTAAACCTTTTTCTCCTGCAAGAATCTCTAGGTTTAAATCTTCTACCATTTTCTTTAATTTATATTTACTCATAATTATTACCACCTTACTACATTGATACACATATTATAGCATAATATGTAAAAGAAATAAAAGAGGCGCTCGCCTCTTAAAATAGTTTTCTAAATCTAAACTTTAGTCTATAATATGCCACCACAAATTGGAATATATGGCTTATTATTAAAAACGCAATTATATCAATTATAGAATCAAACACAAGATAATTACAATTATAATTACATATAATCATTACTACTAATATTACAATAAGGCGTCCAATCATAAAGAATATTGGTCTTAAACCAAGACTCATTCCTGGTATAAATATCATCATCATTTTAGAAATCATGGTTACCACAAGCATAGATAGTGTAATAAGAAGAAGATATATTAACGCTTTTTGCCATGATGCAAAAGTTATGTGCGATGAGAGAAATCCAAATGCCGCAATATTTACAGCGTATAAGACTAATGCAAATAACAAATAAATTGAAATATTTTTTAAAATAAATAAGGCTTTACTTTTGTTTTTCTTACCTGTTAACTTTTTTTCAAATTCTTTAAGTTTTTCATCTGAGACATTACCATTAATCAATTCTTCAGTAAGTTTATCTATTTCTTCTTGTGTTACTTTATCATCATTATTGTTTTCATCTTTTTTATCTGGCATTCTATCACTTCCTTAAATATTATTAAAGAAAGAGGAGAGCCTGTCTCCTCTTTTTAAAAACTATTCATTATCGTTTGATTCAGTTTCTGCTTGTCTAGCATAGTAAGCTGTCTCTAAATCCTTAATATAGTCTTTTTCTTTGTATCTTGAATTCTTTTCAAGTCCAAATGTTTGAGCTAGCATTTCAATTAATTCTAGAGCTTGTTTTACAGAACGATTAGATCTTAACTTAACAGTCATTGGAATATACATATATTTATGCTTAGCTGATAGATCTTGATAACTATATTTTGTTCCTTCAAAATCTTCAGGATTTAAAGCTAAATGAAGTCTTAATGTTTTACCACTAATAGTCATCTTAGCGATTAAATCTCTATGGAATCTATATGAATCTCCCTTAGATGATAATCTTTCAGATACCTTCTTATATGATTGAAGAGCATTACGAATAGTATTATATCTTTGTTTCTTTTCATCATCAAGAACAGTAACCATCTTTTCATCTAGTGGTTTAGACTTAATCTTTGGAATTTTTGAACCAGTAATTGAAGATACTTCTTCACCCTCAGTTGATGAATCATCTGAATCTTCATCATCAAATTCCTCATCGTCTTCTTCGCCATCGAATTCTTCTTCAGTGTCATCTTCAAATTCGATTTCGTCCTCTTCATTATCTTCTTCTTCATCCTCTTCGTTATCGAAGGCTATAGATTCTTCATATGCATCAGATTGTTCATCATCATCTTCATATTCTTCATCATCAGATGGAATTTCTTCACCATTAGATAATGCTTCTTGTTCTATAATATCCTCTGGTTCGGCTTCATCGTCTTCTTCGATGTCTTCGTCTTCAGAATCTTCTTCATCCTCTTCATCTTCGTATCCGACGATTTCATCCTCTTCAGCTTCTTCTTCTTCTTCTTCATCATCAGATTCAGCACGAGCTGCAAGAATACGTTGACGTATTAATTCACGACGTCTTCTTAACGCTTCACGAGCACCATCGTCGTTATCATCATCGTCGTCATCTTCATCCTCGTCTTCATCCTCGTCTTCATCAGACTCTTCGTCATCATCATCGTCGTCATCTTCATCTTCTTCATCATCGATATCATCAACATCAATTTCTTCATCAGATGGAGAATCCATATCTTCGTCTTCAGCCTCTTCTGAAGCTTCTTCAGTTTCTATATCTTCTGAAACTTCATATTGAGTTTCCTCTTCTTCAGTTTCTTCTTCATCATTATTAATATCTTCAACTAAAGCCTTAACCTCAGCTGTTTGTTCTTGATGATCCTCTACTTGTTCATAAGATGCTGCTTGGTCGTTATCAAAGAATGAAATTAAAACCTCAGCAAATGAGAATACCGCAACAAGTTCAACTAATAAGATTGCAAATAACATTCCCATTACAAGAATATTATTTGTAAGTGATTCATCTGCAACTGATCTCTTAATATAATTTACAACATATTCTGACTTCATTAAATATACAAATAGTATAGATAATCCAGCACCAACGTATAATGCAGGTAAAACATTTCTCTTTCTACGAATTAAAATTAGAATAGAGAATACAACGACAATTGCCCCACTTACACCAATAATTACATTTCTTGGTCTTGGTTTTACCCAGTTCTCGTCGAAATTAAACATATAATCTTTTGTATCTCTTATAAGTTTTCCAAAACTTTCAAGTCCATTTTTCGCAACAACTGCATATACAATTACAGCCACACATCCAATTATAGCTATAACATATGGTAATAAACCAAGTGGTTTATAAGAAAATGGAGTTTTCTCCTTCTTTTTACCTGGAATTAAAGCCGCAATAAACAATAATGCCACTGCACCTAAAACCATATATACAGACACTTTAGTTAAAGTAGATAAATCAGCAATTCCCTTAATCTTATCCTTAAATACAACTAGTAAGAATGCTATTACAAGATCAATAACTAAGAATATTATATTAAATGTATTTTTATTTTTTCTTCTTCTTATCGCATAAATAAATGCTAATACCAAATTAATTGCACCATAAGCGACGATAATAATTCTATTATCCTTATCCTTTACGAATGCCACCATATCATTAGCGTAATATCCAAGACTAGCTGCTAAATCAGATTTATCAATTAAGAATAAAACTGACGCTCCCACTAGTACAAGTGCGGCTAGAATAGTTAATATTTTCGAAATAACTTTCATATATGTTTACCTCTCATTTGTACTACATAGTATAAGATTACCACGTATTTTTATTTTTTTCAATATATTATAACCTATTTTTGTTAAATTATGATTGAAAACGTATATTATAATCTTACTTTTCAAGATATGGCTTCAAATATTTTGCTGTATAAGATTCTTTGTTATCTAAAAGCTTTTCTGGAGTACCTTCAAATAATATAGTTCCGCCATTATTTCCACCCTCAGGTCCTAAATCCACAATATAATCAGCTAGTTTTATTACATCTAGATTATGTTCAATAATAATTACTGATGCACCCGCATCAACAATTTCATTAATTACATCCATTAACCTCTTAATATCATCAGTATGAAGACCTGTAGTAGGTTCATCCATAATATATAAAGTATCCGGTGTTATTCTTGAAGATAATTCTGATGCAAGCTTTACACGTTGAGCCTCTCCTCCAGATAATTCCGTTGATGATTGGCCAAGTTTCATATAGCCTAGTCCTACTTTCATCAAAGCCTTAAGTTTGCGTTCAATCTTTGGTTGAAGTTTAAAGAATTCATACGCAGCCTCAATGCGCATATCAAGAATCTCCGCAATATTCTTACCCTTAAACTTAACATTAAGTGTATCTATTTGATATCTTGTACCACCGCATACCTCACATGCTACATATACATCAGGCAAGAAATTCATAGAAATTCTTTTTACTCCATCTCCTTGACAAGCTTCACATCTTCCACCCTTAACATTAAAACTAAATGTACCTTTTTCAAATCCACGTGCCCTTGCTTCATTAGTTTGAGCAAATAATTCACGTATATCATCAAATACACCAGTATATGTCGCAGGATTTGATCTTGGAGTTCTTCCAATTGGAGTTTGAGATATTTGAATAACTCTCTTAATATTCTCCATTCCCTCAATTTTCTTTACTTTACCAGGTTCTATTCTCTTTGACTTATAAAGTTTTACATATAAATTCTTATATAATACCTCATTTACAAGAGACGATTTTCCACTTCCTGATACTCCTGTCACAATAGTAAGTGTACCTAAAGGGAAATCAACATTAACTTTCTTAAGATTATGAGCTTCGGCTCCTCTAATCTTAAGAATTTTTCCATTACCTTGTCTTCTATTTTTGGGTACTTCAATTTTAAGTTCACCACGAAGATATTTAGCAGTAATAGAATCTTTTACCTTCATTACATCATCCGGCGTACCCTCAGCCATAACAGTACCTCCGTGAACTCCCGCGCGAGGTCCTATATCTACAAGCCAATCTGCTTGTCTCATTGTATCCTCATCATGTTCTACAACAATCAATGTATTACCTAAATCTCTCATAGATTTAAGCGTATCTATTAATCTTTGATTATCTCTTTGATGAAGTCCAATAGATGGTTCATCTAAAACATATAATACTCCTGTAAGCTTTGATCCTACCTGAGTCGCAAGTCTAATACGCTGTGCTTCACCACCAGATAGTGTATCAGCACTACGTCCAAGCGTTAAATATTCAAGTCCAACATTTTTCAAAAATTCAAGTCTATCTGTAATCTCTTCTATTGCCATTTTAGCTATTTGAGCTTTTTCAGGTGATAATTTTATATTTTTAAACCAATTATATAAATCTTCAATCGACATTTGACATAAATCATTAATATTTTTACCATCAATTAATATATTTAAAACAGTCGAATTAACTCTTGCGCCTTCGCAAGTCTTACAAACGCGCTCAATCATGAATGTTTCAATCCAATCGCGAATCCAATCAGAATTAGTTTCTCTATAGCGACGTTCGAAAGTATTTAATATTCCCTCAAAATATTCAACCTTTGAATGATCGCGGCCAGATGTTGATGTTATATTAAATTTAATAGGCTTATCACTGCCGTATAATAAAATTTTCTTTTGTGAATCAGTTAAATAAGATATAGGTTTATCCATATCAATATTATATTCATCACACAAAATCTTTAGCTCAGCATTATTTAAATTATCCTTCTCTTGATTTTTATAAGGAAGAATTCCACCCTTATTAATTGACTTATCCTCATCAAATAGTAAATCTGGTGATATGCTCATATTAGCTCCAAGTCCATTACAATCAGGGCATGCACCTAAAGGAGAATTAAAAGAGAATAGACGAGGTTCTAATTTTGGTATTGAATATCCACAAATCTTACAAGAATAATGTTCTGAGTATACTACATCCTCTGTATCAGTTAAAATTCTTGCATAACCTTGTGATATCTTTAAAGTTACCCTCAACGCATCCGCAAGTCTTTCTCTAATATCCTCTTTCATCTTTAATCTTTCAATAACTATATAAATATCATGCATCTTAGTACGCAAAAGATTAATATCTTCATCAAGCATACGCATTTGACCATCAATTTCTGCGCGAATATATCCCATCTTAAGATATTTTTCAAGTAATGCCTTATGCTCACCTTTTTGATGTAGGGCAACCGGAGCCATAATGATTACTCTTGTGCCTTCAGGATATTTCATAATATGTTCAATCATTTGATCAACCGATGTTGCCTCAATTGCTTCATGGTGAGTTGGACAATAAGGAGTACCGATACGAGAGAATAAAACTCTTAGATAATCATATATTTCAGTTACGGTACCAACTGTAGACCTAGGATTTTTAGATGTTCCTTTTTGATCAATTGATATTGCTGGTGATAGCCCTTCAATTGAATCTACATCAGGCTTTTCCAAAGCGCCTATAAAAGCACGTGCCTGAGTAGATAGTGAATCTATAAATCTTCTTTGTCCTTCTTGGAAAATCGTGTCAAAAGCTAAAGATGATTTACCACTTCCTGATAAACCAGTCATTACAATAAGCTTATTTTTAGGAAGCTTAATATCAACATTCTTTAAATTGTTTTCTCTTGCGCCGTGTACCGTAATATAATCCATATTATTTATGCTCCTTTTACATTTTTATTATTATATCATAAGAAGAAAATTTATGTTATAATTTGCTTAAGGTGATTTTATGATTCTAGACGTTAAAAACATATCCAAAACAAATTATTTCAATAATTTATCTTTACAAATAAGTGAGGGTACTATAACAAATATAGTATCTAAATCATTTAAACCCCTTGATATTTTATCAAAGGCTTTTATTGGCTTAATATCTGTTAAGGGTAGTATTAAACTTTTTAATCATGATTCAAAGAAAGACCTAACAAAAGCTAAGAATTTTATTGGCTATGCATCTACATTAAAATACAAAAACAACCTGACAGCCAAACAGCATCTTAGTCTTACAGCTAAATTCTATAAAATTAACTTAAACGAACGAATTGATTATTTGTTAAACAAATTCAAAATTAATCCCGATACAAAAATAGAAAATCTCACAGAATTTGAAAAGCTTGATTTATCAATAATTAAGGCAATTATGCATAATCCCAAGC
>CAVAQB010000073.1:9706-14340 GCA_963590725.1 Anaeroplasmataceae bacterium
ATCCCAAGCTTGTCATATTAAATAATATATGCCAACACCTTGATTCAAGGTCTAGTGAAACACTAAAAAATATAATGATTGAAATGAAAAAAAATAATACAGCATTTATTATAACATCCACACGTTATTTGTTTGATATATGTGATAACGTATATATATTAAATGAGTCATTAAAAGAATTTAACACTCTAAAAACTACATATAAAATAGAAATCTCTGTGTCATCATTTAATTCTCTTGATTTAAAAGGAATAAATTTATTAAATTTTCATAAAAGTGATGATATAGTAAGTTTTATTATCTTAGATAGGCTTACAGAAGTATTAAAGTATATTACATCTTTAAAGCCAAATTATATAAATATTACACATCCATATGTGGGGGAGGTATTTGATGAAAGCCTACCTACTATTTAATGAAATCAAATCATCAATTGTATTATTTATAACATTTGAAATATTAATATTTTCGTTATTTGTTATAGGTTTTATAATATTTCCAATAAATATTAATATTAATAATGAAACTATTAGAAAAATATTATTTATCACATCAGATATGAGTAACCCTAATGAACACTACGCATTTATTATGGAATATATCATTATATTATCTGCGATATTCGCAACTATACTTTCAACTAAAACAATCGTGCATGATAAAATATCTGGTTATGATGAATATCTTTTCTCTTTACCTACTACAAGAAGCAAAATATTTTTTAACAAAGTACTATCGATTGTATTTGAAACAATATCATTTAATTTAATATTTTATATATTATCATTCATACTAAATATTGTATTTGATTTTAATATAGACGAAACATTATTGATTAAAATGAATTTATCTCTTACATTATCTACACTAACCTTCGCATCAATAGGAATTCTTGTAGGTTCCTTTATTAAGCCTAAATTTATATACATAAAATCTTTATCATTTACTATATTGCTTCTAATAATAGCTGTTTTTGAAAGATTATTTAGCCTTAAAATATTACGCTATATTAATCCATTTAGTTATTTTAAACTACATGAATTAATATATAGTAGCTACAAATTATCATTCATAATCGCATCAGGATGCATAATGATATTTTCATTATCTATTTCTAAAACAATATACGATGAATATGATGTTTTAAAGGGAAACAATTAAGTTTCCCTTTTAAATTAATATACCTTTAAAGTGATCAAGTTCATGTTCTATAATTTCAGCAGTAAAGCCTTTATAGGTTTTTATTTTTTTCTTAAAATCCATATCTTGGTATTCAACTTTAATCTTTTGATATCTTTCACATAGATTCTCACCCTTATGACAAAGACATCCTTCTTTTGCTAAATACTTACCTTTTGCCTCAATTATTTTAGGATTAATCATAACCTTATACTTCAAATCATCATCTAGATATACAAGTATTGTTTTTAAATACCCTATCATATTTGCAGCCATGCCAACACATCTATCTTTATGGTATTCTATTGTTTCAAGTAACTCAAAAGCAATATATATGTCATCTTTTGTGGCAGGTGATGATATTTGTCCTAAAATGAAATTATCATAGATTATTTCTTTAACCATATTATCTTCCTATCATTTCATGGAATTTTTTATCATCTATTACCTCAATGCCTAAATCTATTGCTTTTGTAAGTTTAGATCCAGCAGAGTCTCCCGCAACAACTATATCAGTTTTCTTCGATACAGATCCTGTAACAGTACCACCAAGAGATTCAATAATAGATTTTGCCTCATCACGTGACATATTAGATATAGTTCCTGTAATTACAACAATCTTATGTGCAAATATACCATCTACTATATTCTTTTGTTTATAAATCATATTTACACCAAGAGATGAAAGACTATTTACTAAAGCCTTTTTATCATCTCGTTTAAAATACTCTACTATAGATTTTGCGATAATATCACCAACATCTGGGATAGTTATTAAATCCTCATATTTAGCATTCATTATCTCTTCCATTGATGGATATTTACTACATATAGATGTTGCGGCCTTGGCTCCAACATTTTTTATTCCTAATCCAAATAATATTTTATCTAGATTTTGAGATTTCGCAATTTCAATTGAAGATATAATGTTACAAACGCTCTTCTTACCAAGTTTATCAAGACAAGTTAACTGATCATAATGTGTGTGTAGTTTAAATAAGTCATCAATATCTTTTATAAAACCTTGGTCATAGAATTTTTCTATTAAAGATGGGCCTAAAGATTCAATATTTAATGCAGGTTTTGAAGCGAAGTGAATTATAGAATTTATTTTACGTGATTTACAATCTTCATTAGGACAAAAATAATCTGCTTGTCCTTCTAATCTTACAAGTGGAGTTTTACAATCAGGACAATTTTTTATCATTTCGAACGGTTTAAGAGATGGATCTCTTTTATCCATATCGACCTCAAATACCTCAGGTATAATTTCTCCTGATTTTCTTACTTTAACGAAGTCACCAACTCTTATATCACGCAAGCGTATATAATCCTCATTATGAAGCGTTGCACGCACAACTGTAGTACCCGATATAAATACAGGGTCAAATTCCGCAACTGGTGTAATTGCCCCAGTTCTTCCTACTTGAAATACAATACGTTTAAGTTTTGTTGACGCTACCTCTGCAGGGTATTTATAAGCAATGCACCACTTAGGGCATTTTACAGTATAACCAATGTCGTTATATGTATCAAGTTCATTAACCTTAATTACTATTCCATCTATTGGATATGGAAGACTTTGTTTTTTTTCTTTCCAATATAAAATATAGTCTAATACCTCATCAATAGTCTTACATTCCTTACCCTCTTTATTAGTTTTAAAGCCTAATTCATTTAAGTAGTTAATAGACTCTGCTTGAGTTTTAGTAAAATCTCCGATTATTTGGTACATAAAATTATCAAGGCCACGAGATGCGGCAATTTTAGAATCTAGTTGCTTAATAGAACCTGATGCAGCATTTCTTGGGTTTTGGAATAATTCCAAGCCTTGTTCTTCTCTTTCTTTATTTAATGCCTCAAAACTTTTTTGTGGCATAAATATTTCACCACGAACCTCAATATCTCTTTGTTCCTTAATAGTAAGTGGGATTGATTTAATAGTTTTAGCATTTAAAGTGATATCTTCTCCAATAGACCCATTACCCCTTGTTGATGCGGTAACAAGTATTCCATTTTTATATATGCAGGATACAGAAAGTCCATCTATTTTAAGTTCACAATTATATGTAGCATTTGGAAAATCTTTTTTAATATCAGAATCAAATTTTATAACTTCCGCAGTATTAAAAACATCATCTATAGACATCATTTTTACTTTATGTGATACTTTTGAAAACTTATCTAATACTTTATCAGCAACTCTTTTAGTTGGTGAATTAGCAAGTGCTAAATTAGGGTTCTCTTTTTCCAAATCGCAAAGTTCTCTATAAAGTTTATCATATTCAAAATCACTAAGTGTGGGATTATCCATTACATAATAATCATATGCAGCTTTATTAAGCATATTAGTAAGTAATTCTATTCTTTCTTTTGCATCCATTAATATCACTCCTAAGATAGTATCATTATATCATAAAGACAATAAAAATTGGCTAGATTTTACTATCTAGCCATATTAATTTTAATTCTATATTTACATAATACTGTCACTAGCATCCTAGTTTTTCATTAATTAAAATAACCTCTGTTTCGCATGAAGATGTCGGATATAATGAAATTGACATAGTTCTACAAATTCGTTCAGGACTTTTACAATCATAACATTTATCCGCATTTATTGCGCATGGTGTTTTTTTATTCAATCTTTTGGCATTAAGTGGTGCCGCAACATTTCTTACTCTATAAATTGTATCATCTAATGTATCGCATACCTTATTAACACCTACAATTAGATAAACCTTTTTATGCCCATAGGCTATTGATGAAACTCTATTACCAGAGCCATCCAAATTTACTATTACGCCATCTTTTGAAATACCATTTACACTAGATATATAAATATCTGTTGTCATAGCCTTTTCTCTAATATAGTTGGCACCATATTCTTTAACTTGGTTTGGATCATTATGCCACCATACAATATTACTAGTTTTCAATACATCAAACAGTCCCATCTCTTTTATAGTAATAGAGCCACCCATACCAACACTTTTATTATTAATTTCATCTTTTAAATATGCCAAAGTTTCTTCTTTATTATTAAATACAGACACCTTATAGCCTTTATTTATTAAATTATTTTTTAAGTCATCAAGCATAAATAATTCCTCCAAGATAAATAAATTATATCATATTAAGCATAAAAAAAGCTCTGATTTCTCAGAGCGTTATTCTTTAATAGCAAAGATATACTATTTTGATACAAAATACGTACCCCTGCTTTTAGTTGCGTACCCTAGTATTATTTATGCGTACCCATGATATTGATTTGCGTACCCTTTTTCCAATAAATTGAAAAGCTTTAGATTTTCCAGTTCTAAAAATTTTATATATTTAATATCGCCATATGGTTGTTACACCATTTAAATAATGCCAATAGTTATTAGAATAATCTGTAGGTTTTGTTTCACTGTAGTAATATCTGGTTGCAGATGTTAAAGATTCATTATTAC
>CAVAQB010000074.1:0-350 GCA_963590725.1 Anaeroplasmataceae bacterium
TGTATATTGTTCTTTTATTAACTGATAGATTCTATCATCATTTTTATATTTTGCATATCTTGTTAAGAATGGTGCGTACATATACATTGAATCAAGCCATATTTGATTTTTATATGTTTCTTTATGACAAAAATTAGATGTACCACTACATTTTGACATTTCATTAAGCTTACTATAAGCATATTCAATCGCATTAATATACCTACTATCGTTTGTATAATCATATAAATCGAATAAAACTTGGCATTCGCATATAGTATCAAGTTCTCCTTCTTTAAATCCCAAAGAATTATCAGCTACGCCCTCTGCTTTTTTAGATTTATAATAGATAAATGTAGCGTTAGAATCTA
>CAVAQB010000074.1:360-4889 GCA_963590725.1 Anaeroplasmataceae bacterium
ATATAATAATTAACATAATTAACTACAAAATCTATATATTTTGTATTTTTTGTATTGTTGTATAAATCTATAATAGATTTTAAAAACACGCCATCAATATAATTAAATCTACCCTTAAAGCCTTCGGCATTCCAGTTGGGAATAAAAGATGTAGTATTAGAAATAAGATTATCAACATATGATATTACGCTTGCGTTATTGGATGTTTGATTTTTTTGATAATCAAAGTAAACATTATATGTTTTATCTTTTTTAATGTCTCTAAAATCAAAATATGTAGTATGACTAGGCTCGTTATAAACGCCTGTAAAACTATAGCCAGGAAATGATTTTACTAAAACATCCATACAATCTATATCTACCTTTAGGGTAGAAACTAAAGAATCGTTATTATAGTTATAAGCATTTAATATAGCGTATTCCTTTGTGTCATCTTTATTATTTTGATTACTACCATCAGGGTCCGTGTTATCATTATTTTTATCAGTATCAATACTTCCATTATTATTTTCTTCTGTTTTATCACTATTTTCATTATTGTTTTGACCAGAATCAGTATTATTACTAATACTATCATTATTGAGATCATTTTCTTTTCTATTACATGATATTAAACTAAGAAAAAGAAACGGAATTATCAATAATCCTATTTTTTTCATAATACACCTCACATATCTATTATATATCATTTTTATTTTATGTTATAATAATTTTGGTGATAACGTGAACAAATTTATGATTAATAAAATAAATATGTATCAACAAAACAAATCGCCTAACGCAGGTAAAAAATGTAGATTTATACCTACATGTTCTGAGTACGCAAAGATATGTTATGAAAGATTTAATTTCTTTACGGCATCATTTCTTGTTACTAAAAGGCTTATCAAATGTAATCCATTTCATAAGATGGCAATAGATAATCCACCACTTTCAAGAAAATATAGGCATAAATATGAAACTCTTGAGGAAACAATGGAAAATATTAGATTAAAAAAATAGAGAATGCATTAATGTCTTGCATTCTCTAATTTTTATTTATTTAATAATATTGTCTTATCTTCTTGGCAATCTATCTTATGCTCTTTATATAAAGCTCCAAGAGCTCTCTTGAACGCTTTACGAGATAGTTTTAATGATTTTTCTACATCTTCTGATGATGATTTAGATGTAAGACTCATAACGCCATCATGAGAGCGTAAATAACTTAAAATAATCTCTTCATCAGTTGTTATCATTATTTCTTTATTTTGAGTAAGTGTACCATTATATTCATTTTTCTTGACCATAATGATTTTAGGTGAAACATATTCTCCTAAGCGATATACTCTTCTAAGATGTGTTTTATGAACAAATACATATTGTAAGTCTTTTGTTACAATACCAACGCCTTCAGTTCCAGGACGAATTACATATCCCTCTACTACATCATCTTTTGCATATTCCTTAGTATGTTCTAAATCTTGAATATCAAAACGATTTAAAGGCTTTGCGATAAATGATTCTTTTTTTATCTTAAGACCTATTAAAATCATATCATCTATTTCAGGCCACATTTGCTTATCATAAGGCAAGTAATCAAGTGGTATTAGCACATCCTTTGGTGTGTTGATATCAACAAAAACTCCAAGATTTGATACAACTTCTACTACTTTTGCAAATCCAGGTTTATCTAATGTTGTGTATGGAGTATTAGTTGTGGCAGTTAATCTATTTTTCGAATCAAAATAGATGAATGCATTTACCTTATCTCCAACATTATATTCCATACCAGCTTCTTTAAAATGTAATAAAACCTCGTCTGTTCCATCAGTAAGCATATAACCTAAGTCAGATTTTCTTAAGATTGTAAGTTCATTAAATACTCCAGCTTTTATCATTAGTTCCTGTCACCATCCTTATAATTTCTATCAGTTTGTTTTAAATAATCTTCTTTTGTAGGTTTATTTTTTAATCTATTAGGAGATTCATATTTTTTTATTAAATCTTTTTCTTTTTGAGTAAGTTCCTTTGCCATTATAAATCTAGTTTCTCCTCTTTTATTCCCATAGATCTCATCATAGATTTAATTGATTCTATATTATGATCTGTTTCATATGTAACCTTTGTACCATGCATTACTTCAAATTGAAAGAATAATCCTTCTTTTGTAGATAGTGTGTATTTATAAACAAGTTTATTTACATTCTCTATTGTATAAGCCTTTACTTTATCAAGCGATAATCTAAAGTCTTCTTCAGGAAGGTAATCATGGAATATATTAGATATTCTATGAAAATATAATTTGTTATCTTTTAAGATTGTCATTACAAATTTTTGTGGTTTTTTAGGAGAGAATATTTTCCCCTCATTAGGAATTACTGTTACTACACATGGCTTATCACCATGCAAGTAATGATTTACTCTTAATGGTAGTACAATATCCTTATAACTCTTCATAGTTAAACTCCTTAACTCTTCTTATTACCTCATCAAGTCCTATTACATTAATTACATCATCCATAGATATTCCTTGTGTTTTATTTGTTACAAGAATTCGTAAGAAATGGTAGAATTCAGGGAACATTCCTTTATATGCACAAGGATTTTTAGTGTATTTCTTTTTATCTGTGTATCCCATCTCTTTAGCAAGGTCTTTCATAGTTTTTTCTGTACCATTCTTTAATTCAGCAAAATATTTTAAATAACCATCGCGAAGATATAAAACATTTTCCTTGCATACATTTTCAAGTAATAAAGTCTTTGATACAGGATTTTTTTCAAATACATCATTGTATAAGAATCCAAATTCATTCATAAATGATTTATAGTTAGCTAAATCTTTACGATGTTCTTGAGATTCTGGACCTTGAGTCTTAAAGATATTTGTTACAAATTCAATATTTGATGTAAATCTTTCGAATAAATCTTTATCAAATTCTTGTGCCCATTCTAATAACTTTTTAACATTTAAATCAACTGATGTATTATAAATAATCTCTTTTGAAATATTATCTAATTTCATCAAATCAAATAGTGGTCCATCAATTCCCATATTTTCATATGTGAATTTAAATTCACTAAGCGAAGCATTTGGATTTGCTTGATACCACTCCTCAAAGTTTGAATTAATCAATGTGTATAAATATGCATATATTGCCTTAACTGGATATCCTTGTTCAATATAAAACATTGCGTTAGCCTCTGGGTCCTTACGCTTTGAAAGTTTTCTACGAGATTCTCCATCCATTTTCATTACAGGAGCTACATGTGCATAATTTGGAGTTTTAAATCCTAGATACTTAAATAGCTCAATATGAATTGGAAGTGATGATACCCATTCATCACCACGAATAACTACTGATGTACCCATTAAGTAATCATCAATTGCATGTGCGAAATGATAAGTTGGTACTCCATCTGCCTTAAGTAATACGAAATCATTAAAATTATTATCCATTTCAATATCACCCTTAATAAGGTCATGTACTAATACTCTTTGTGGTTCATCCTCTGGAACTTTAAATCTTAATACATATTCATCGCCGTTATTAATTCTTTTTATCGCATCCAAAACAGGATAATTTCTATATTTAGCATACTTTCCATAATATCCTGGTGTAACCTTATCCTCTGTTTGGGCTTCTCTTATTAGATTAAGCTCCTCTTCAGTAGCAAAACAAGGATATGCAAGACCACGCTCTAAAAGATCTGCGGCAAACGCATGATAAATATCAACTCTATTAGATTGAACATATGGTCCATATATTCCTTTTTCATTTCCTGGTGTTATAACACCCTCATCTGGATTTAATCCAAGTCTTTTAAATACTTCGCAAATAATATCAATTGCGCCATCTTGTTCTCTTTTCTTATCAGTATCCTCAATACGTAAGAAAAACACGCCGCCATTTTGATGAGCGATATGCTCATTAATCATTGCGGTGTATACTCCACCGATATGAAGAAATCCTGTAGGAGATGGGGCAAGTCTTGTCACAACAGTTCCTTCATTTCTTCTTGGATATTTGTTTAATATTTCATCACGACTATATTTTAAGTTAGGAAATATAGCTTTTACTAAATCATTCATTATTTATTCTCCTTCTTAGTGGTACTTCCAAATCCACCATCACGAATACCGTTCGTATCATCATCATATGTTACAAAGAATTCCTTAAAAATTCCTTGACTAAATCCATCTCCTGAAGGAACAGATAAACTCTTTCCCTCGTTTGAATCATTAGTAATCTTAATAAAAATATGTCCTTCATTTTTAGAATTATAATAATCAGCATCGATAATACCAACTGTATTATTTAACTGAAGTCTATATTTAAATCCAAGTCCTGATCTTGGATAAATTTCAAGAACATATCCTGGTTCTATATATGCCCTTATACCTGTTGGAATTTTTGCGGTTTCCCCTGGGTTAAGTTTAATTTCAATAGGTGCATAAAAATCATATCCTGCAGATCCTATTGTAGCTCTTTTAGGAAGCTTAATGCTCTCATATATTTCTTTTATTTTATCTTCATCAAATCCAAATG
>CAVAQB010000075.1:0-12143 GCA_963590725.1 Anaeroplasmataceae bacterium
GATTATCTAGTGGTGTTCATGGTCAATTAAGTTTTGAAAACTTTGAACTTTTAAAGAAACTGAATGAACAAGCTTCTTGTGGAGATTTGGTTTTAAATCACCCTTTAAATAATTATTTAAAAAATATTTCTAATAGAAATGATAAAGATACAAATAATACATTTGATGTAGTTGGACATGGTAATGTAAAAAGCATACAAATGATTTCACCAGATGGTAAAAAATTAATTTTTCTTTCTCATAGGGATTTAGTGAAATTATTAAAAAGAAATATTAAATATAAAAAAGGAATGACAGTAAGATTGTTATCTTGTAATACAGGAAAAGATCCATACGGATTTGCACAAAATTTAGCTAATAAACTTAACGTAAAAGTTATAGCACCAAGTACGTATTACTGGGCTTATCCAAACGGGACTCATTTAATTGCGGAAATGAAAGAAAATGGTCAAATTGATAGAGATAGACCGGGGAAAATGATTACATTCTATCCAGGAGGTTATAAACATGATTAAATGTCCAAAATGTGGTAATGAAATAATAGTGATAAATAATGGTAGGGAAATTATAAATAAATGTAATTCATGTGATTACGAAGTTGTTACTACTTATAATTCACAAATGGATTTAGATAATACAAAATATGTTATTTCCATATTAAGTGATAATGAAATTTCTTTGAATAACATTAAACTTGTTTCAAAATTAACAGGTTTAAATTTTGTTCAATCAAAAAAATGCTTACAAGATGGATATTCATTTAATAAGGAATATGCTGAAGAAGTATTAGAAAAGAAAAAAATATTTGAGAAATATGATATAAAATATCGAATCATACCAAAGTTCCCTTATTAATTTATGAAGGGTGAGTTTATAATTTACTCGCCATTTTGAATAACTTAATGTGAAACTAATTGATATTGAATAAAAATTAAGACATTAGTTAATTTATTAATCTTTTATTATTAACAAAGAAATTTCTTACAATTTTACAAGATAATGCAAATTCTTGCACAATACTTGAAGGTTCACCTAGCGCTAAGCGCAAAAAATATAAATAGAATTTATAGATGGATGCAATTATAATTAATTTTATTATTTTTATGTGATGCTATCTTTGAATGTTTTGCTTCTTTAAAAAAAATAATAAGTGTGTTATTATATAATAGTTAGAAAATTGGAGTTGAATATATATGGAATTTGATCATAAGAGAATTGAAAGAAAATGGCAATTATATTGGGATGAAAATGAAACATTTAAAACTGATGTTTGGGATTTTTCAAAACCTAAATTTTATGCTTTAGATATGTTTCCATATCCATCAGGACAAGGACTACATGTAGGACATCCAGAAGGATATACCGCAACAGATATTGTATCTCGTAAGAAGAGAATGGAAGGATATAATGTATTACATCCGATGGGATTTGATTCGTTTGGTCTTCCGGCAGAGCAATATGCAATTAAAACAGGAAATCACCCAGAGGGATTTACTTTAAAGAATATTGATACATTTACAAAGCAATTAAAGATGCTTGGATTTTCTTTTGACTGGTCAAAACAAGTTTCTACTTGTGACCCTAAATTTTATAAATGGACACAATGGATTTTCAAGCAATTATATAATGATGGTTTAGCTCGTCAAATTGATATGCCAGTTAACTGGTGTGAAGAACTTGGTACAGTATTAGCCAATGATGAAGTTATTGATGGTAAATCAGAGCGTGGAGGATATCCCGTTGTTCGTCGTAACATGAAACAATGGGTACTTGATATACCTGCTTATGCTGAAAAATTATTAGCTGGTCTTGATACAATTGATTGGCCAGAATCTACTAAGGCAATGCAACGTAACTGGATTGGTAAATCAGTAGGAGCGCATGTTACTTTTAATGTGGCTAATAGCGATTATAAGTTCACAGTGTTTACTACTAGATGTGATACATTATTTGGCGCAACTTATTGTGTATTAGCTCCAGAACATGAACTTATAGACCTAATTACTACAGAAAATCAAAAAAATGCAGTTAAACAATATAAAGAAGAATGCAGTAAGAAGAGTGATCTTGAGCGTACACAACTTACTAAAGAGAAAACAGGAGTATTTACAGGAGCATATGCAATAAATCCTGTAAATGGAAAGAATATTCCTATCTATATTTCAGATTATGTACTTGCAACATATGGTACAGGAGCTATTATGGCAGTACCAGCTCATGACCAAAGAGATTATGATTTCGCAAAAAAATTTAATTTAGAGATTATCCAAGTGCTTGAAGGCGGAGATATTTCGGAACATGCATATGAAGAAGATGGTCTTCATATTAACTCGGATTTCTTAAATGGTCTTAATAAGGAAGACGCAATTAATAAGATGATTGAATTCCTTGAGTCTAAAGGAATTGGGAAAAAGAAGATTTCATATAGACTTCGTGAATGGATTTTTGCACGTCAAAGATATTGGGGAGAACCAATACCTGTAGTTCATTATAAAAATCATGATGAGGTATTACCTGATGATGAACTACCTTTAGTATTACCTGAACTTGATGATTATAAACCAAAAGTCAATGGTACAGCACCACTTGAAAACGCAATAGAGTGGAAGGAATATAAAAATCTTAAAACAGGTGAAATAGGTAAGCGTGAAACTAATACAATGCCAGGATCAGCTGGTTCTTCATGGTATTTCTTACGTTATATTGATCCAAATAACGATAAACAATTTGCGGATCCAGAATTATTAAAACATTGGATGCCAGTAGATTTATATGTTGGTGGTCCAGAACATGCAGTAGGACATCTATTATATTCACGTTTTTGGAATGAATATTTATACGATAAAGGATTAGTTCCAACTAGTGAGCCGTTTAAAAAACTTGTTCACCAAGGCATGATTTTAGGTACTAATGGTGAAAAGATGTCTAAATCACGTGGAAACGTAATTAATCCGGATGATGTTATTTTAGAATATGGTGCTGATACACTTCGCTTGTATGAAATGTTTATGGGACCATTAATGGCAGAAAAACCATGGAGTGAGACAGGACTAGATGGAGCACGTAGATTCCTTGATAGAGTATATCGTTTTGTAATAACAAAGACATCTGATAATAAATATGGAGATTCATCTGCTGAACTTGAATTATTATATAATCAAACTGTAAAGAAGGTTACAGAAGATTATGATTCATTAAACTTTAATACGGCAATTTCTCAACTTATGATTTTCTTAAATGAAGCCGCAAAAGCAGAAAATATCTCAAAAGATATGGTAGAAGGACTTGTAAAAATGCTTTCGCCTATTGCGCCACATATATGTGAGGAGTTATGGGAAAAGTTAGGACATAATAATACTATTGCGTATGAAGCATGGCCAAAGTATGATTCTAATAAACTTGTATCTGATACTATTGGGGTAGTAGTACAAGTTAATGGAAAGTTAAGAGATAGAATTGAAGTAGCTCAAAATGCTACTAAAGAAGAAATTGAAGCTGGAGCTTTGTCATCTACAAAAGTTAAGGCATATACTGATGGACATACTATTGTTAAGATAATAGTAGTACCAAAGAAACTTGTAAACATCGTAATAAAGTAAGATTTAAGGATAGTGATTATTTCACTATCCTTTTTAAAACAAAAATGTGTTAAAATAAGTTTAGGGAAGAATTTGATTTGTTAAATATGTAGATAAATATCTTGTATAAATTGTGTTGTACTATCTAACTTTTTAGAAAGAAATAGTTTTTATAGCATATGCTTTTGTGTATTAATTACAATGAAAAACATATGTTTTTATTTTATTTCATAACTATTATACTTGTATGGATTTAATTTCACATAACTTGAATAAAACCATATAAAATGATATACTCTATCTATATTATTTAATGAAAGGCATTTTAGTGATATTATGAAGATTTTAATCGTTGGATTAGGCCTTATGGGAGGTTCCTATGCAATGGGACTTACTAAAAAAGGCCACGAGGTATATGCTGTAGATATAAATGAACATTCTTTGGAGTACGCAAAAGAACATAAACTAATAATTGATGGTAGCAATGAAGCTAAGCATTACATACCTTTAGTTGATATGATTATTATTGGTTTGTATCCAAATCAAATAGTAAATTTTGTTAAAAAATATAATGACTATTTTAAAGAAGGACAAATAGTAACTGATCTTTGTGGTATTAAAACATATTTCTTAGAAAATGTTCAAAATATTATTAAAAATGCTGAATATATTTCACACCATCCTATGGCTGGGCGTGAAAAAAGTGGTGTAATGTATGCCAATACAGAAATGTTTTTAAAATCAAATTTCTTAGTTACACCAACCAAAAAGAATAAAGAACATACTATAGAAATGATTAAAGCTCTTGGAATGGATTTGGGGTTTGGCAAAATATCGGTTGTAACCCCAGAACATCATGATGCGCTTATTGCCTATACGTCACAACTTACGCATGCAATTGCGGTATCGCTTGTAAATGCAGATACTGATTGTGATTCAAAAAACTTTGTTGGAGATTCGTATAGAGATTTAACTAGAATTGCAAAAATTAATGAAGAATTATGGAGTGAATTGTTCTTTGATAATAAAGAGGCTTTAATGAAAAAAATATCTGATTTTGAATTTGAACTAAATCAAATAAAGAAAGCATTAAACACTGGTGATAAGGAATTACTTAAGAAAAAATTTATATCATCAACAAAACATAGAAAAGAGATGGAATAATGAAAAAACTACATATTAGCCTTAAAGATCATTCATATGATATTATTATTAAGGATAATTTAATAGATGAGCTTGCTAAATATATTAAAGAAGTTTATAAGAATAATAAGATATATATAATAACAGATACTAATGTAGCGAAGTTATATCTTAATAGAGTAAAAAAAGCATTATCTAATGATTATGATGTTTTTGATGTTATCATTCCTGCTGGAGAGGAATCAAAATGTTTTAAATATTATCAAGAGGTATGTGAGAAACTAATTGATTTAAATGTAAGACGCAATGAATTACTTTTGGCTTTAGGTGGAGGAGTAATTGGGGATTTAACAGGATTTGTTGCGGCAACTATGTACCGTGGAATTCCATATATTGGAGTACCTACTTCATTACTTGCACAAATGGATTCATCAATTGGTGGAAAAACTGGAATTGATTTTTATAATAGAAAAAATATTATAGGAGCATTTAAACAACCATTAATGGTATTAATTGATCCGAGGTGTACAGATACTCTTTCAAGAGAAGAATTTGTAAATGGAATGGGTGAATTAATCAAGCATGGCGCTATTGGTAATCCTAGCCTATTAACACTTGTAGAAAAAGGTGTTGATAAAATGAGTGAAGAGATAGTTTTTGAATCGTTAAAGGTTAAAAAAGCGGTTGTTGAAATTGACGAATTTGACCAAAAAGAAAGAATGTATTTAAATTTTGGGCATACATTTGGTCATGCGATTGAACTTAAATATGGATATAAGCATGGACAAGCGGTTGCGATTGGAATGCTTATGGCATTAAAGTTTGGAATAGATATGGGTGAAACAAATCCAAAATGCTATGATGTTATTTATAACATATTAAAAAATTGTGGATTCCCACTTGATGAATATAACTACAAAGATTATATTCAAGATATGGCATATGATAAAAAGAATTTAGCTGGAGAAATTAGATTTGTTTTTATTAAGGATTTTGGAAAACCTGAATTATATAAAATAAAAGAATCACAAATAAAGGATTTGATGTAGATGAATGTAACAATTACACCAAATAAGCTTAAAGGTAAGGTTATAGTACCACCATCAAAAAGCTTATCACATAGAGCCATTATTGCAGCTTCACTTGCAAATGGCAAAAGTAAAATTTCAAATATAATATATAGCGATGATATTAATGCTACAATTGATGCGATGACATCTCTTGGGGCAATAATAGAAAAGTATGAGGATTATTTAATTATAAATGGATCTCGTCCTAAAAGAATAACTAGCACTATTAACGCAAACGAGTCAGGATCTACAATTAGATTTATGATACCAATTGCCCTAACTGTGGATGCACCTATTACTTTTGAGGGAAGAAATAATTTAGTAAATAGACCACTTGATGTGTTTACTAACATATTTGATGAATTTGGAATTAAATATGAGCGCACAGAAAAATATTTACCACTTACTGTATATAATGGACTTAAGCCAGGTGTATATAAAGTAAGAGGAGATATATCAAGTCAGTTTATAACAGGCCTATTATATGCCTTACCACTTTTAAATGGAGATTCAAAAATAGAGATTACAACAAAACTTGAATCAAAAGGATATATTGATCTTACAATGGATGTATTAAAAAAGTTTGGTATTATAATTAATACATCCGATTATAAAACTTTTGATATAAAGGGAAATCAAGAATATAAACCTTTAGATTACACTGTTGAAGGAGATTATTCTCAAGTTGCCTTTTGGGCAGTTGCGAATACTCTTGGCGCAGACCTTGATATATTATGTATGAATGAAAATTCTTATCAAGGGGATAAAAAAATAATTGATGATATAAATGCATTTGGTGGAAAAGTATATTTTGATAAGGGAAAATTTATTTCAAAAAGTTGTAATACAAATGGTACTACTATTGATTTTGCAAATTCACCAGACCTAGGGCCTATACTTACAGTACTTGCATCTTTATCAGAAGGACATTCAACATTTACATCGGTTGAACGTCTTAGAATTAAAGAATGCGATAGAGTTAGTGCGATGGTTATGGAACTTAAAAAGATGGGAGCTAATTTGTGCGATGCTGGAGATACTATGGAAATTGATGGGGTTAGTATGCTTCAGGGTTGCCTAAATCTAGATTCACATAACGACCATAGAATTGTAATGGCTTTAGCTATCGCATCTATAAAATGCAGTGGGCCAATAAAGATATATAACGCTGGCGCTATAAAGAAGAGTTATCCACATTTCTTTAAAGCTTTTGAAGCGGTTGGAGGAAAAGTAGAGTATGAAGACTAAACTTGATATAGCAAGAGAAGAAATAAATAAAATAGATTTAGAAATGATTGAATTATTTAAAAAAAGAATGAACGCAGTTAAAGATGTAGTCGCATATAAGCTTGAAAATAATCTTCCTGTCCTTGATTCTTCAAGAGAGCATGATTTAATTAGTAAAAATCTAAATGCTCTTGATTCTAAAGAATTAGAAGAATATTATATTACTTTCTTTAATGGCGTATTAACATCATCAAAGGATTATCAAAAGAAGATTAAGGGTGAATAAAATGAAGGTATTTGGATTACTTGGTGAGCATCTTGGTCATAGTTACTCTCCAATTATTCAGAAAAAACTTTTTGAGTTAAAAGGTTTAGATTATGATTATAAGTTAATAGAAATACCATCAAATAAGATAGAGGATACCTTAAATGATTTAAGGAATGGCATTTATGCAGGATTTAATGTAACTATACCTTATAAAAAAGAGGTAATGAAATATCTTGATGAAATATCAGATGAGGCAATGGCTATAGGTGCTGTTAATACTATCAAGTGTGAAAATGGTAGACTAATAGGATATAATACAGATTATTATGGCTTTAAGGATGAACTTAAATACTATAATGTAGATGTAGAAAATAGAGTGTGCTATGTACTAGGTACAGGTGGAGCCTCTCTTGCAGTATCAAAAGCATTAAGAGATCTAGGGGCAAATGTCATATCTGTTTCAAGAAATAAAACAGAAAATAGTATTACATATGATAGCCTTAAGATAAACTCTAGTGATATTATAGTAAATACTACACCTGTTGGAATGTATCCAAACATAGATGCGTCTCCTTTAAAAGAAGAGGATGCCTCTAAGGCAAAGGGTATAGTAGATATTATATTTAATCCTAGCATTACTAAATTAATGAGTTATAATAAAAATAGTTATAATGGTTTGTTAATGCTTATAGGACAGGCAGCTAAAGCTCAAGACATTTGGCTTAATAAGCATTATGATATAGATTATAGTAAAATGTTAAAATATGTGGAAGGAGTGATTTTAGGTGAATAGTTTTGGAAGACTTTTTAGAGTATCTATTTTTGGAGAGTCTCATGGAATATCAATTGGAGTTGTAGTTGATGGAGTAAAACCTGGAATCAAACTTTCAACAGAAGATTTTCTTTCCGATTTATCTAGAAGAAAATCTGGTGGTCTTGGCACAACACCACGTATTGAAGCAGATGAGGTAATGATTGAAAGTGGAGTATATAATGGATTTACTACAGGAGCCCCTGTATCGCTTAGATTTATTAATACTAATACTAAAAGTAAAGATTATTCTAATTTAGTAAATCAACCAAGACCAGGCCATGCAGATTTTACAGCCCACGTTAAATATGATGGATTTAATGACTATAGAGGTGGAGGACATTTTTCTGGACGTATAACACTAGGACTTGTAGCAGCAGGCGTTATAGCCAAAAAGATGTTAGAAGGATTTAGGTTTGAATCTAAGATTGTAAATTTAAATGGTGAGACAAATCAAGCTAAGTTTAGCCAAATTTTAAAAGATACAGTAGAAGCACATAACTCTGTAGGCGGAGTTATTGAAATTAATGTAGATGGTGTGCCGGTAGGACTTGGTGAGCCATATTTTGATTCGCTTGAATCAACAATATCGCATCTAATGTTTTCAATAGGTGCAGTTAAAGGTATTGAATTTGGTAAGGGATTTGATGGCGTATCATTAAAAGGTTCGGAATTTAATGATAGAATAATTGATTCTAAGGGGACTACGGATACAAACAATAATGGTGGTATTAATGGTGGTATATCAAATGGTAACCCAATTAATTTAAGAGTATTTATCAAGCCTACTCCATCGGTTGGTGTAGCGCAGGATACATATAACTTCAAAGACGAGAAAGTAAATAGTCTTGTAATTGAGGGAAGACATGATGCCGCAATTATAGTAAGAGCTATGGTTGTATGTGAGGCAGCATGTGCTATTGCACTTTGTGATGCAATGTTAATAAATAAAGCGTATAAAGGATAGGAGAAAAATTATTATGAGTAACAAAAAAATTGCAATTATTGGTGCGGGTCCAGCAGGACTTGCGGCAGCAAAGGACCTACTTACTGCAGGTTATGCTGTAGATATTTATGATCGTGAGACATTCGCTGGAGGAGTAATGAGTTTTGGTATTCCATCTTTCCGTATTAAGATGGAACAAGTAGCTCGTCAAGTAGATCCAGTTAAGGCACTTGGAGGAAATTTCATTTACGGAAAAGATTTAAAAGAGTCAGATTTCTTAGCACTTGCTAAAGAGTATGATTATGTATATCTTGCATTTGGACTTACTAAGGTAAGACATTTAGGAATTCCTGGAGATGATGCAGAGGGAGTTTTAAATGCTCTTGAGTTTTTAAGAGATTATAATTTTGCTGAGAAGATTGTAGATGGTACAAAAGCACCAGTACTTAATGGTAAAGCTGTAATTGTAGGAGCTGGAAATGTAGCTATGGATGGTGCTAGAGTTGCTGTAAGATGTGGAGCTTCTGAGACAATTCTTACATATCGTCGTTCTCGTGAAGAGGCACCTTGTACAAAGGCTGAAATGGATCAGGCTGAAGGTGATGGAGTTAAGCTTGAGTTCTTGACTAATCCAGTTGAAGTGTTAAAGGAAAATGGTAAAGTTGTTGGAGTTAAGTGTGAGATTATGACTCTTGGAGAGCCTGATGAATCTGGAAGAAGAAAACCAGTTGGTACAGGAGAATATAAGACAATTGATTGTTCATATGTAATTTCAGCAATTGGTCAAATTCCTGATGAAACTGTATGGAATGTAGGAACTATTCTTACTGACCATGGATATATTAAGGCAGTAGCTAATGAAGGTGAGTCATTCCAAACTTCAGTTCCTAATATTTATACAGGTGGAGATATTGTTAAGGGAGCAAAGACAATAGGTGTTGCTCTTAAGTGTGGAAAAGATTTTGCTAAAATGGTTATCGCAAAAGACAAAGAATAGTAAATTTAGGCGCTAGAAAAACTAGTGCCTTTATTTTTAGAAAGATTAAAAAATAATAATTGTTTTTAATACTTAAAAAATGTATAATTAAAATGTATATTGTTTTTTACAACGAGAGGTGGAAGAAATATGATATTTTTAAGTGATAAACTACTTGGAATGATGGTGTGCGGAGCATTTGCTGCTTTGCTAGTAATTCTTGTGATTTGTGCAATAATTTCACAAGTTAACGCAAAGAAAAAGCCACAACCACAACCAGCAAAGAAGGCAGTTTCTAAAGCGGCAACTAATGCTGAAAATTCTACAAATGAAGTAGAAACTGAGGGAACAACAGAAGAAGAATCAGAGGATGAAAATCAAGACTCAACAAGAAGATTTGTAAGAATCTCACATGACGACGAAGTGTATGAAGAAGATGAAACTGAGGAAGTAGTTGAAGAGTCAGAAGAAGAGGCTGAAGAAGAGACTGAGAAAGTAGCTGAAGAGTCAGAAAATGAAGCTGAGGAAGAGACTGAGGAAGTAGCTGAAGAATCAGAAGATGAGGCCGAAGAAGAGACTGAGGAAGTAACTGAAGAGTCAGAAGAAGAGACTGAGGAAGTAGCTGAAGAGTCAGAAGAAGAGGCTGAAGAAGAAACTGAGGAAGAAACTGAGGAAACAACAGAAGAATCAGAAGATGAAACTGAGGAAGAAACTGAGGAAACAGCAGAAGAATCAGAAGATGAGACTGAGGAAAAAACTGAGGAAACAACAGAAGAATCAGAAGATGAGACTGAAGAAGAGGCTGAAGAAGTAACTGAAGAGTCAGAAGATGAGGCTGAAGAAGAGGCTGAAGAAGCAGCAGAAGAATCAGAAAATGAGGCTGAAGAAGAGACTGAAGAAGCAGCAGAAGAATCAGAAGATGAGGCTGAAGAAACAGCTGATGAGTCAGAAGAAACTGAAGAAAAAGAGCGTGCTGTTGATGAAGCGTTACTTGCAGCTGAACAAACTGAGGTAAAGCCAAATGCTTCAACAGGAAGATATGCTGGAAAATACATTATTAATGTTGATGGAGCAGGTCAATATAGATTTAAACTTATAGCTTCAAATGGACAACAATTAATTGCGTCAGAAGCATATACTACTGAAGCTGGATGCCGTAAAGGAATTGAAACTATTAAGAAAAATGTATCTGTTGGAAGAGTTAAGATTGACTCAGATAAGCATAATCTTTACTTCTTTACATTAACTTCAAAACAAAATAGAATTCTTGCACAATCTGCATCATATAAAGCAAAAGATTCTGCAATTAGAGCATCTGAATCATTTAAGAAGTTTGCTTTAACTGAAAATATTGTATTTGACGAAGAAAATGTTGATAAGACAGCTTCTGATGTAGAAATTGCAAACGTTGATTTCGAAATTAAAGAAGGCGGATATTATTCAATTGAACAAGATAATCATGGATTTATCTATGTACTAAAGGCTTCTAACAAGGTTAAGATAGTTACATCACAAGATTATTCATCAAATTCAGCAGCTAGAGATGCTTATGAAAGATTCAAAGACGCTGTATATAATGGTGAATGGCAAATTGTAAAAGATAAAAACGGAAACTTCCAATTCAAGCTATATTTAAGACGTCGACTTGTAGTTGCAGGAGAATTATACCAATCTAAAGATCAAGTAAAATCAACAATTGCTTCAATAAAGTCTTGGGCACAAAAGGCTGAATACGAAGAGCCAAAGACTGAAGAAGAGGAATAATAAGTTAAATATAAGCTCCGTAATAATACGGGGCTTTTATTTTTTAAAAAATTATCTTGCATATGAAAAATCATTATGTTATAATAAAGGGGCTTGATTGAAAAGCAAAGTGGTTCGGTAGTTCAGTTGGTTAGAATGCCTGCCTGTCACGCAGGAGGTCGCGAGTTCGAGTCTCGTCCGAACCGCCACTTATTATATTTTTATATTTAAAAAGCAATTATGCGTTCATAGATCAATTGGATAGATCGTTTGACTACGGATCAAAAGGTTGAGGGTTCGAGTCCTTCTGGACGCGCCAGCTTTTATGGAGGTTTAGCTCAGTTGGGAGAGCATCTGCCTTACAAGCAGAGGGTCAGCGGT
>CAVAQB010000076.1:0-5828 GCA_963590725.1 Anaeroplasmataceae bacterium
ATATATCATATTCTGCTTGTTCGTTTAATTTTAAAGTTATATTTTCATAACCAAATTCATTTTTAAATTGAGTTAAATCTTCTTCAAAAATTCTGCCGTAATTAAGGTATGCATAAAATAAATCTTTAAGTGTTATGGCTTTAGTGTAAATAATCGCATCATCATCAACATCTTTTAATACCTTATATGAATTATAAGTAAAATTAACTTTATATATTTTAAAAATATGATTAGTAATAATATTATTTAAATCCATTGTATTTTCCATTTGAATCACAGGCTTTCTATTTAATATATTTATATTTTACCAAATAAAACATTTTTTTCAATTTATATGATTTTATTGAATTATTTTTTAAATATAGTCCTTATACTTAAGCATTCTAAGTTCGTGCTGCAATTTCCTACATCCAGGAAGTTTTGATTCAAAATATCTATAAAATGACTCTTGATGGCCCATATATTTAAAATGGCATAATTCATGATGGATTACACATTCTATATATTTAGGCTCCATTTTCATACATATTCCAGATATTTCAATCAAATTATCTTTTCTAAAGCATTTGCCATAAAATGTAGTTGTATATTTAAATTTTAGTGATGGCTTATTTATTTTTAAATCACTAAATTTGCTAAAAATATCATCAAATACTCTTATTGTATATTCTTCAATCATTTCTGTATAGAACTTCTTTATAATTCTATCTTTAAGTTCTAAATCTTTTAATTTAACATAGAGTGTATCATCAATTATATATGCCTCATTTGTATTTGATTCTATAGTTTTTATATTAAGTTCTCGTCCAAGATAATGAATAGTGTCTGGTCTTGATCTCTTTAAATTACTTGTTTTTAAAATTCTTAGTACTTTATTCTTATTTACTATGAATAGTTCTTCTATTTGTTCACAAGTATAAGGATACCATGAATTTAATATAAATTTATTATCTCCAAGATATTTAAAATATATGCCTCTATTTTGTGGCTTATATACCATTTCTACATCTATTATAACATCATCAAGATTAATCTTCATATATTCTTACCATATCCCACTCGCTTAAAGGAATATTACACTCAAAGTGTATTATATCACCAGGATGCCTTGAGGCATCTAATATATTACCATCCTTATCATAGATATCTTTTATTTCTATAACCTTAGATAAGTTTGGACCAAATAGTTCTAATTTTGAATTTGGTTTAAAGAAATTACGAGATTCAATATAAGCCATATGATTTATTTCATCATATGATTTTACAATTCCACAAAATGTTTGAGATGGTTCTTCACTACGCATATTATAAAGTTGTTCTGACACATCTGTTTGACCATGTAAGAATCCATAAGAGGTTTCTCTATTTTCAGCTTTTTTTATTTCTTTATCATAAAAATCAAAGTCTTTTATAGTACCTGACTCATAATATTCATCAATAATCATTCTATAAGCCTTTACAACAGTTGCGATATAGTGAAGTGATTTCATTCTTCCTTCAATTTTAAATGAATTAGCACCCGCCTCAATCAAAGATGGTATATCTCTTATTGCGCATAAATCTTTACTTGACATGGCGAAATATTCAGCATTATTGTTCTTTTTTTGATTATCTACAATTAAATCATAATTCCATCTACAAGAATGTGCACACCCTCCACGATTGGCATCTCTATTAGTCATATTATTTGAAAGCATGCATCTTCCACTATATGATACGCACATACCACCATGAATAAATACTTCTAAATCAGTATTTGTCCTAGATCTTATATCTTTTATTTGATCTATAGATAATTCTCTTCCAAGAACTACTCTATCTGCGCCCATTTTAGTCCAAAAATCTACTGCCGCATTATTTGTTGTGGTCTCCTGTGTTGATACATGAGCCTCCATATGAGTATATTTCTTTACCATTTTTAAAATATAAAGAGATGCACAAATAATAGCGTCAACACCGCATTCCTCTAATTTTTGAAGGTGAAGAATCAAACCATCCATATCAGCCTCATGAGGCAAAATATTACAAGTTACATGAATATGTGCACCATGACTATGAGCGAATGCGCATCCTTCTTTAATATCTTCATAAGAAAAATTTGAAGCACGAGATCTTAATGAAAATATTTTACCACCAATAAATACTGCATCAGCACCATACATTACCGCAATCTTTAGTTTTTCTAAATCTCCTGCAGGAGCTAATAGCTCTACTTTTTTCATTGTTTAAGCTCCTCCTTTTTATATACGGTATCATGATACATAAATCCATCTTCGATTAAAAACATTTCATTTAAATAATCTAGGGCATCATCAAGATACATATCACCATCTATTGTCTTCTTATAGACTTTTAGTACAATTCTAAAATCCTCTTCGGAAATAAAAGATGAATCAAGATACATATAGTCTGCCCCAATTATCTTATCTAAATCTCTTAAATATGATAAAACATATGATCTATAAATTACTGTGCCATGCCTATTCTCATCAATATGATATAAATCATCTCTTGTTTCTTCTTTTAAATATGATTCCCCTCTTAAAATATCTTCATTTATACCCTTATATTTATAATAAAGTGATATTAATTTTCGTCTACTATAAAACATTTGATGATATCCAAATACCTTAAGCCAAACCTTACCTTCTTTTTTAGATATTAGTGTTTTTGTATCATCAAGAGTTATTTCATTAGATAATCCACAAGCTTTCATACCGCAAGAAAGATATAAATTCATATCATATGAATTTGTGACTAATGTCTTAGGATCATATATTCCTCTATTCTCTATCCCCATACTATAAAGAATTTCGTGAAGTCCAATATCAGTGTATAAGAACGACACATTCTTATCTTTATATTTTTTTATAAATGATGTAGCTCTTTCAACCTCACAGTTATACATAATAGAGGAAATATCTAGAATACATTCTTTATTATTTTTGTTCGCAAATTCAATTATTTTATCTATTTCCTCATCATTTGGAATTGGATTTACTGAGATAGAATATATAGTATTTACTAAAACTCCATCTACCAAATTCAAAATTTCCATAAAATGAGAAAATGATTTAATAGACGCAATAATCAATTAAATCATCTCCTTTTTTATTTTAAAAACTTAGCTTGTCCTCTACCTTTACCCTTACCTTTAGAGTAATTTTGAGCGCCACTCATACCTTGAGGCATTCTTCCAGCTTGCATATCTGCTTGCATCTTTTTCATATCTGCTTCAGTCATATTAGACATTTGTTTTGCAGCCTTCTTTTGTGCTTCAAGCATTTGTCTTAGCTTATTAACTTCCATAACACTTCTTCCAGATCCCTTAGCTATACGTTCACGTCTCTTAGCAGATGAATCTATTAAAGATGGATTCTTACGCTCTTCTTCAGTCATAGAATTAATAATTGTTGTTATAAAATCAAGTTGTTTATCATCAACATTCTTAGCAGCTTCTCTTACTTGTTTCATACCAGGTAGGAATCCAAGTATCTTAGATAATGATCCCATTCTTTTAATCATTTTCATTTGTTTTAAAAGATCATTATAGTTATATTTGTCTGACATCATCTTTTCTGCCATACCCATCATTTCATCTTCATCGATATTTTCAGTTACTGTATCGATTAATGATAGTACGTCTCCCATACCAAGGATACGGTCAGCAAGTCTATCAGGATAGAATATTTCTATCGCATCAAGTTTTTCACCATTACAAGCAATTTTAATAGGAACTCCTGTCATTGCCTTAACTGATAATGCAGCTCCTCCACGAGTATCTCCATCAAGTTTAGTTAATACAACACCAGTAACCGCAAGCTTATCATTAAAGCTTTGCGCTACGTTTACTGCATCCTGTCCTGTCATAGCGTCAACTGTTAAAAGAATTTCATCAGGATTACATAATTCTTTAATATCTACAAGTTCATTCATAAGTTCTTCATCAATATGAAGACGACCTGCAGTATCTATTATAACTAAATCGCATCCAGCCTCCTGAGCTTTTTTAAGTCCTTCTTTTACAATCTTAGTTGCTTTTTCTTTAGTTCCCATTTCAAAATATGGAACATTTATTTGTTTTGCGATTTGAACCAATTGATCAACAGCCGCAGGACGATAAATATCTGCCGCAATTAAGAATGGTTTTTTATTGAATTTTTTTCTACAAAATGCCGCAAGTTTTCCAACAGTTGTAGTTTTACCTGCTCCTTGAAGTCCAGCCATCATAAAAATAGATGTTCCTTCCTTCTTAAAGTTAAGCTCTGATACAGAAGAACCAAGTGTCTTTCTTAATTGTTCACGAACAATCTTTACAACTTGCTCACCTGGGTTTAATCCTTTAAGGATTTTTTCACCCATTGCCTCTTCCTTAACACCAGATAAGAAAGATTTAACTACTTTAAAGTTTACATCCGCTTCAAGTAAGCTTAATCTTACCTCTCGAAGCATATCCTCAATGTCTTTTTCATTAAGTCTTCCGCGTCCTGTCATACGACGCATTGCCATTTGTAGACGGCTAGATAATGAATCAAAAGCCATAATTTCACTCCTCAATTATTTGTTTAATCTTGTTTAATGAATCACTTTCATTTTTATTAATGATATCAAGTATCTTATTATTTTTTTGGTGGATATGAAGTTTTTCTTCATAATTTTCTAAGATTGCCTCAGTATTTTTAAGCATATCATGAACAGCATTACGAGATACATTATAGTTTTCTGCAATTTCAGCTAATGATAAATCGCTATAATAATAATCCATAAAATATGTTTTCTGCTTTAAAGTTAAAAGGCCTTTATAGATATCAAATAAAGCTATAAGCTCTTCTCTTTTTATAATATCTTGCATTATTCAAAGAAATCAGCAAATAGACCATATAGATATTGTTCAATATCGAATGGCTCTAAATCGTCTAAATGCTCACCAAGTCCAATGTATTTAATAGGTATTCCTAGTTCATTACGAATGGCAAGTACTATTCCACCCTTAGCTGTACCATCAAGTTTAGTCAAAATTATACCAGTAACATCTGTTGCTTCACTAAAAGCTTTAGCCTGAATCATTCCATTTTGTCCTGTTGTTGCGTCAATCACAAGAAGTGTTTCATGTGGTGCACCGGGAACATTTGTTTCAATAACTCTTTTAATCTTATTAAGTTCATTCATAAGATTAACTTTATTTTGAAGTCTTCCTGCTGTATCACATAATAGGACATCGTATTTTTCATTTTTTGCCTTAACACAAGCATCAAATATTACAGATGAAGGATCTGATCCTGCTTCTTTTGTAACTATTTCAACACCAATTCTATTAGCCCATTCTTTGAGTTGTTCAATAGCTCCTGCACGGAAAGTATCACCTGCCGCAAGCAAAACCTTTTTGCCTTGTTTCTTTAAGGAATATGCAATTTTAGCAATAGATGTAGTCTTTCCTACACCATTTACTCCAACAAATAATAATACATTTAATCTATCTGGTTTAATATTAAGGTTTGCGTTTACAACCTCACCACGTAGATATATTTCAAACATCTTATCAATGATTATTTCTTGAAGTAGCGATGCATCTGTAATCTTATTAACATTTACTTCTTCCTTTAGTTGATCTATAAAATTTATAACTGTATCTACGCCAATATCTGCAGAAATAAATATTTCTTCTAATGAATCAAATAACTCGTCATCAATCTTAGTATTAGAATTAAGTACTTCTTTTAATGTAGACAATGCTCCCTCACGAGTTTTGTGGAGTCCCATTTTATATTTTTCTTTTTTAGTTTTATTTTTATTCTTGAATAATCCAAATAATCCCATTATTTATTCAC
>CAVAQB010000077.1:0-6415 GCA_963590725.1 Anaeroplasmataceae bacterium
GTGCACTCCTTGTAGATAATATATTGTCTTTTTTTAATGTTTTTAATGATTTTAGATTTTATTTTATCTATTTTTATAATATATTATATCTTTTTTAATTTTAAGCATCAATAAAAGGAACCAGTTTAGACTGATTCCTTTATAAATTCTTATTTATATTATTTCTTGCAGTGAGGGCATGATCCTTTACAGCAAGCACATCCACCCTTACCTTTTTTCTTTTGAACAATCAAGTACGTAGATATACCTACTACGACTAGTATTATTAAAATTATTAATACTATATCTCCAGGTTTCATATTATGCCTCCACTAATTTCTTTTTGTCATACTTATTTTTAAATACAATAAGCACTATAAGCGCTGCAACTACTGCTGCCCAGATAAATAGTGTCCACCACCAAGTACCTACAGTAAATACTATAGCTGCAACTATGTATGATGCACATAGCCAGAATACTACTGTCCACTTAAACATCTTCTTATCTCCAAGTTCAGCTTTTGCTGTACCTACAGCTGCAAAACATGGGATAGTTGTCATATTGAATGCGATAAATGCGATTAATCCAGGAACTGTAATATCAGTTGCCTCAATCATTGCACGTACTGCATCAATTCCATCTTCATTTGCAAGGTCAAGACTAGAAACATCTAAAGTATTAGCTGCTGCAAGACATGCGGCAAGAGTTGCGAATGTAGATATTACATTCTCCTTTGCGATAAGTCCAGCTACTGCTCCTACTACGAATACAAATCCATATTTTCCTAGTTGTGAACCAAATCCAAGAGGTGTAAATAAAGGTTGGAATAGCATTGAGATTTGAGCTAATATTGATTCATCAATTTGTTCATCCTCAAGGAAATCCCATGAGAAATTAAAGTGTGATAAGAACCAAATTAGAATTGTTGATAATAAGATAATTGTAAATGCTTTTTTAACGAAATGCTTTGTCTTATCCCATAAGTGAGCCATTAAGTTCTTGAATTGTGGCTTATGGTATGCAGGAAGTTCCATTATAAATGGTGTAGGTTCACCCTTTTGAGTAGTACTACGCATTAGTAATACTGCAACTATTGCGGCAACCATACCTAGAACATACATTGCAAATACAATTAAATCTGCATTACCAATTCCAAATGCTACAACAATTGCTCCTGCAACTGCAGTAAGAATTGGTAATTTTGCTCCACATGAGAAGAATGGGATTACACGAATAGTAAGTAATCTTTCTCTGCTATCTCTTAATGTTCTTGCATTAATCATTGCAGGTACTGAGCATCCAAATCCCATTATCATTGGCATAAATGCTCTTCCTGATAATCCAAATCTACGGAAGATTCTATCAAGGATGAAGGCAATACGTGCCATATATCCTGAATCTTCTAGAATCGCAAAGAATAAGAATAATACAAGTATTTGTGGTAAGAATGATAATACTGCTGAAAGTCCATCAATAACTCCATTATTGATAAATCCTATAGCCCAAGCAGATAGATTTGAATCTTCTACAAGTCCTTGAATCCATCCACAAAGTTCGCCTACAAGCATATCATTCCAAATATTATTAATAATACATCCAGGTGAGAATACTGCACCATCATAAATTGTGGCAAGCCATCTTACACCATATGCATCAGTATTCATACCTAAATCTTCAAGTGAAGGAAGCTTAAATATAGCTCCTAAATAGAATAAATCTTCACCAAATGTTAGGTGGAATACAAGGAACAATACTACAAGGAAGATTGGAATTCCCCAAATCTTAGAAGTTAAAACTCTATCTGCCTTATCAGATTTAGTCATCTTAACATCTTTAGTTGCTTCATTCTTAGTTAAAGCGATTGAGAAATTTTTAGAAATATATTTATATCTTTCATCCGCAATCATTGCTTCAAAATCATTATCAAATGTATCATCTTCAAATGTTTGTTTAAACTTTTCAACTATCTCTACAGCATCAGAATGAGTTTTTGTTTCAAGCTCATCGTTTTCAACAAGCTTAATCGCATGGAATAATGGAGATTCAATCTTCTTATCTTCCATAATAATCTTTAAATCAGAGATTAAATGAGTAAGCTTTGAACCATCAAGAACTGTTTTACCATTTCTTGATTTAGAGGCTTCATTATAAGCCTTTGTCATAAGTTCTTCAAGTCCTACTCCCTTTAAAGCTGAAATCTTTACAACAGGAACTCCAAGCTTCTCCTCAAGTAGTTTCTCATCAATCTTATCTCCGTTCTTTTCAACGGCATCAATCATATTTAAAGCAACTACAATAGGTACATCTATTTCAAGTAATTGTGTTGTTAAATATAAATTTCTTTCTAGGTTTGTCGCATCAACAATATTGATTAGACATGAAGGCTTTTCATCTAAAATATAATTTCTTGAAATAACCTCCTCTGGTGTATAAGGTGATAGTGAATAAATACCAGGTAAGTCTATAATAGATACTGGTTCCTCACACTTCTTATACTGACCCTCTCTCTTATCAACTGTAACTCCAGGCCAGTTACCTGTATGAGCTGTTGAACCTGTAAGGCTATTAAATAATGTAGTCTTACCAGAGTTTGGGTTTCCCGCAAGCGCAATAGTATACATTATTTCTTTACCTCCATTAAAACGCACATAGCTTCATTTTTTCTTAAAGTTAATTCATAACCTCTAAGATTAACCTCAATTGGATCTCCAAGTGGAGCTTTCTTTCTTAAAAAGATTTCAGCACCAGGTGTGATACCCATATCGAAAAGTCTTCTTTTGATGAATGTCTCAGCTACAACTTTTTTTACGACACCCACCTCATCAATTTCAAATTGATCTAATGTCTTTTCCATCATGTTCTCCTTCTTAATAAATTTAATAAGCTTATGTTTAATAAGTGATAACAATCCCTCAAGTATGCACACAACTATAATTATTAATGTTGCCTTAAGGAAATACATTTTAACACCTTACTAAAATCTTTGTAGATAAATTTCTATCAAGAGCCACTCTTGAATCCTTTATTAAACAAATCAAGGAACCAGACGTATTAGATAGTACTTCAATTTTTTGATTTACTACTATTCCTAAGCTCTCTAAATGCTTCTTTAAAGTTTCATCTGCAAGTATTTTAATAATAGTTAGTTCAGTATTAAATGGTGCAAATACAATAGGCATATTATCACTCCTTAAAATAAAACTTATTTTGACTTAACTAACAGTAATCGTTAGTCAAGACTAACCACGTATATTATAAAACTCTATTGCCGTATTGTCAACATAAAATTAAACACTAATCATCCAAAAATTGGAAGTAATTAAAAATAGCCATTTCTTTACGATATGGCTATTATTAGTATATTAATTTTTAATAACATTATTTATCATAGATTATTATCTTTTATCGCAATAGACAAATCAATCTTTGATATTCTTCTTGATTCAATAAAATAAACTACTCCGTATGATAAAGCGCCGATAAATAATATTAATGGATAAAGATATGGAGCCACATAATAGTTTATCCATCCCTTCATACTTTCTTTCAACACAACGTCCCATGCAACTTTAATAAGATATTTAGATATAAATGTTGAAAAAACAATTGATAGTGCGAGCATAACGCCTGTTGATATGTTATATATAACATTTATACTTCCTTTTTTATATCCAATTATCTTAAGCATAGATATTTGGCTTTGACTCTTTTCTATTACTATTTTAGATAATAGATATGTTACAAAAACATATATTATAATAGATAATGTTATGTATATCCAAAATACCTTACCTAAAGAATTTGTAAGTTGATCTG
The DNA here is from genome assembly GCA_963590725.1 of Anaeroplasmataceae bacterium. GTDB lineage: Bacteria > Bacillota_I > Bacilli_A > Acholeplasmatales > Anaeroplasmataceae > UBA3206. The sequence continues at coordinate 3,797 of CAVAQB010000077.1, forward strand.
AGGCAACTGTCAAATCTTTTAATGTAATTGTTTTATATACATATTCATCAGCTACATTTAATTTTTCACTTGAAAAATATGATGTAAGATATCCGGAATCAAATGTTTCTTTAAAATTTTCATAATTCATAAAAATTATAAGAGAACCTGTTGTATCATAAGTTCCTGACACCTTAAATTTATACTCATTTTCTGTATATTTTTCAGTCAACACAATATTTTTATTATTCTTTATTTTATATTTCGCCCTTAAATCATTCGCAATTATAACATTATTAGAACTAAGGTCTAAATTAGATAAATATTTTGAATTAGCGCCATATTTTTCTACACCATATACCATAATCTCATCATTTTTATAATTTAGAGTTTTAATATAAAATTTTTCTCCATCACTAACATCCATATCATACTTCAAAATTGTTTGATATGGAGCTATTTGACTATCAACTATTTCTTCTTTATATCTATCTAATAATGGATTTAACATAAGACCAAAAAGCAAAATCATTGTTGCGAACAATGTACCAAAAAGTAGGGCTATATAGGTTCCTATATTTTGAATAATTGTTCTTATTTGAAATCTATTAATAAACTTAATATTTTTTGATAGTTTTATAACTTTCTTATTTTTCTTAGTCTTTAATTCATTTTTTAATAGATTAAGAGATGGAATGCTTATAGTTTTTAATATTATCAATAAATTAATTATAAATACTATTACAAGAGGCAAAATTGTTGTAAATATTAATGCCTTAGCATTATAAAATGTATGATATATTGGAAGTGAATATGAATTATAATATAATTCTGCTATATAGCTTTTCATCCAAGTATAGGAAATAATATTCGCTACAATTGCCGATATAAACGTAATTGCGGTTGGCAATATTAAATAGCTGCTTAAAAGTTCCCACCTATTATAACCCATAGCTTTAAGTGTTCCTATACTTTTAGCGTCTTTTTCAATTTGTGATTTAGATAATAAAGCAAACACAAATGATAGACCTATTACTAAAAGTAGCGCTAATACTAACACAAGGACAGTATCACCTTCAATATCTTCTTTCGCGAAAGACATAGCTTGATTATCTTCTCTAGATAAAAAATCATCAAGCCTATTACTAGATTCTAATAATTTTTTATATAAGTATGAAGAAAGTTCTTTATTTTTATTATACGTATCTTTATCATTTAATGTATCATTAAAAGTATAGGCATAACTATATTTAATCGTACCATTTGATATAGTATTATACATATCATTTGATACTAAAGCTATACTAAACTTATTTGCGTCAAACATTGTATCTGTGTTATTTTTAAATAACGTTGAATAATCTATTAAAGAGATAGATGATACGACTTTATAATCAACATTTGATAGGCTAAATTTATCTCCTACCTTTATGTTGTTGTTTTCCATATATAATCTATCTAAAGATATTTCATTTAAATTTGTAGGTGAATTTCCCTTATGTATACAACATTTATTAATATTTTCTCTATCTAATGTATTGTATACTCTTATACTATGGCCATTTGATGAAGTTATTTCCTTATATGAAAGATTATAAATGTTAATATTATTATCAGTTTCTATTGTCTCAATTAAGGCTTTATCAAGTTCACTAGTAGATATAAAGTGACCATCTTCTGCCATATATTCCTCTAGACCATCATAATAAGTTCTTAACATCGAATCATTTGCTACCATGTATCCCGATATAAAAGCTATCGGTAATGCCATAAGGAAAAATAATACTATATATTTTGCGATATCTTTTACAAGTTCACGTGGTAATCTTTTAATAAGTGGATTTATCATAGTACTAAATCACTTGCCTTTATCTTGAAAGCATTTATCTCATCAGAGATAATCTCACCATCCTTAAGTCTTATAATTCTATCAGCCATTTTGGCAATATTTTCATTATGGGTTACCATGATGATTGTAGTGTTATAAGTATCTTTTACTTTTTCTATAAGTTCAAGGATTTGTTTTGATGTATCTGAATCCAAGGCACCTGTAGGCTCATCACATAATAAAAGATTTGGATTTTTTACTATAGCTCTTCCTATAGATGTTCTTTGTTGCTGACCTCCAGATAATTCTTGTGGAATTTTATTTTCATGTACCTTTAATCCTAAGACCTCTATAAGTTCATCTATATCCAAATGATCTTTAGATAAATAAGCTCCTACCTCAATATTTTCTCTTACTGTAAGGTTTGGTATTAAATTATAACTTTGAAATACATATCCTAAATTTTTTCTTCTATATTTAATTCTTTCTTTTTCGCTCATATTTTCTATGAATGAAGAATCAATACCAACCCTTCCCTCATCTAGTGTATCTATTCCACCTATTATATTTAATAGTGTTGATTTACCTGAACCAGATGGTCCAAGTAATACAACCATCTCTCCTTTGTTTAGGGCAAATGATATTCCTTTTAGCGCATAAAAACTATTTTCACCAGTTCCAAATGTTTTTTTAACATTTTCGATTTCAATAAACATTTTTTAATCCTCCCACAGCTTAAAAGTCTATAAATATTTTAATTTATTATTTTAAAGCATTAAGAATGTCTTCAATTTTCGCATCTGTCGACTTTG
>CAVAQB010000077.1:6425-7694 GCA_963590725.1 Anaeroplasmataceae bacterium
AATGTATTGTATTCATCTTGATCAAGAGCACTAGAATCTCCATTTGAGATTAAGCCATCACAAACTAAATTAAATCCAGCTTCTCTAACCTCATCGGACCAAGAACGCATCCATTCTCCATCTCCCCATCCAAATGAACCAAATAAGGCAATATTTTTGTTTACAGCCTTACTCTTAAATTCATCGAAGAAAGGTCTAAAAGTACTATCCTCTAATTCCTCTACTCCCATTGCAGGACATCCAAATACAACAGTGTCATATTTTAAAATATCCGAAACATTAATGTCTGATACATTATAAATATCACAACCTAAATCACCCTTAATTTTATTTGCGATATCCTCTGTATTTCCTGTCGCACTATAATATACAATAACTTTACTCATAATTTTTCCTCCTACCTCATAAAGTTTTCTATCGGATAACCTTTATTAATAAGGTTTAAAACAATATTTTTACATCTAGTATACTTGTTAAATAATTCCTTCTTTTCTTCTAGGTTTGAATATACCTTCCAATATCCCACGTATATGCATTCCTTACCTGATATAAATGATTTGATATCATCTAAATCATATCCTAAAAATACACCTATTTCATGTGGGAATTCATCACCCTTAAGTCTTTCTTTCAAATCACTTAGCATAGATTCAATAGACATAGTATTATACCCAAGATTATTAAGGTATTCTATGTGTGATTTTTTATTTATTAATCTATTGAATACATTTTTTCTATAGACTAATATTAAAACTTTAGTTTTACTTTTTTTCAAAACATAAAACCTTAATTTCGGATGTAAAACATTTAAATCTTCTATTTCTTTATATATAGATTCATCATAATCAATACATATTAGATTTGAAGTTTTTAACCCACAAATTGCAGGCGATGAATGAAGCGCAAGTAATTCTGCAAGATGTCTACTCATATTATCTTCTCCAACTAGTTAGTCTTAACTAACCATATGTATTATAAAGCTTGTTTTTGGTAATGTCAACTATAAGTTAGATATAACTAACTATTTTATATTATTATATGAATAAAACTATTATCATTAGCATATTAAAATCAACAACGTATTATAATTATTATGAATAAAAAACTCCTTTTATATAATATGTTTGCTAGGACAAATTATCGAAAGGAGTTTTTAATTATGGACTTTGAATCAATTAAAAGATTAGGACTGGATTATTTAGGTATTGATATTAATAATTCATTTGAAACCTATAATCCATTCAATTCTAATCATACCATATTTATTCA
>CAVAQB010000078.1:0-31409 GCA_963590725.1 Anaeroplasmataceae bacterium
AGTGAACATTGACCGTAGCAAGAAATGTCTTGAATACTTAATACTTTTTTAGACATAAAATAAATCACCTCTAAACTTATTATAATAGAAAAATGGATTGGTTTTAACAACCACTTTTAGATTATTTTTTGGTACCAGATTAGATATTTGATTAAGTTGTGCAAATAACTATAATAAAAATAAGAAAAGAATGGAATAATATGTATTATTTAGCATACGGCTCAAATCTTAATATTTTTAGAATGAAGTATAGATGTAGGGATGCATCTATAGTTGGCACAGCCAACTTAAAAGATTATAGATTGATTTTTAAAGGTAGTAAAACAGGTTCATATCTTACAGTTGAAAAGATGAAAGGATATAATGTTCCACTAGGAGTTTTTGATATTAGTGAATCTGATCTAAAAAGTCTTGATGCATATGAAGGATATCCAAGATTTTATTATAGAGATAAAATTAAAGTTTTACTTAAAGATGAAAAAGGGGAAGAAAGATATATTGAAGGAATTATCTATATAATGCACGAAGATAGAAAAATTGAAAAACCACAAGAAACATATCTAAATATATGTAAAGAAGGTTATAGTCAATTTGGCTTTGATCAAAAAATATTAGATGAAGCATTAGAATATAGTGTTTTAAAAGCGTCAGCGAGTGAATAATATTAATGCCTATATTAGGTGAAACAAAAAAATAGAGTTTTGTGATAATAAATATTAAAAAAGTGAACCTTAAGGCTCACTTTTTATATTCTAAAAATTTATTTTTTTAAGGCTGCGATTACCTTATCCTTAATTTCTTTTGGGACATATGGAGTAATATCTAAGTTGAAAGCAACTAACTCTTTTATAGAAGATGATGATACGAATTGTGTTCTTGTAGATGGAAATAAAAGAAGAGTTTCGATTGATGAATCAATATCACGATTAAATTGATATAAATTAAACTCTGCTTCATAATCCATATAGTTTCTAAGACCACGAATCATTGTTTGAATGTTGTTTTCTTTACAATATTTAACAGTTAAATCAGAAGATTTAGAGACTACAACATTTTTAAATCTTTTACATACTTCTTTAATCATCTCTACTCGTTCATCTGCTGTAAATGTTGATTTTTTATTTACGTTATATGAAACTAAGACGTGAACTTCATCAAATTGACGAGTTGCACGCTCAATAATATCTAAATGCCCATTTGAAATAGGATCAAATGATCCGGGATAACAAGCTTTTCTCATGTTTAATACCTCTTTATCAGATTAAATTATAATATATTATCTATATTTTATCAACTTAAATCGCTTGAATAAAAATTTTATCTTGCATTTAATAGATATTTGTAATATACTATTCTTATAGAAGTAATTGGTGAGTATTGACTCACCTTTTAATTACTTTAAGGAGGCTTAATATGGATTTAGAAAAAGTAAGAGAAATATTAAAGCCCTATGTAGAAGCACATGATCTTAAGCTATATGATGTTAAGTTTACAAAAGAATTTGGCTATAAGATTTTACAAGTATTTCTTGATAAAAAAGGTGGTATTGACACAGATACCCTAGCTTTAGCTAATGATTATTTATCAGGTAAACTTGATGAAATTGATTCTGACATGGGTGAATACATGCTAGAGGTATCATCCCCTGGTGCTGAACATGATCTTAGAAACAAGGAAGAAATATTTGAAGCAATTGGAGAATACATTTATGTTAAAACTGCAACAGATATTTATGAAGGATATTTAAATTCCTTCGAAAATGATATTATTAACATTAAAATTAACATTAAGGGTAGAATGAAAAATATTCTTGTTAATTATAGTGATATAAAGCAAATTAGATTATCCGTAAAAATTTAGGAGGACAAAAAAATGGTATCTAAGGAATTTTTTAAACAACTTGAGGAGTATGCAAAAGAAAAAGATCTTGATATAGAGCAAGTTCTTGATTCTTTTACAACTTCAATTAAAAAGGCTACTCAAAAAGAAACAGGTAAGACTGCAAAGGTTGTATTTGAACCAAGCAAGAATGAAATAAAAGTCTTTACTGTTGAGAAGGTAGTAGAAGCATATAGTGAAGACGATTTAGAAAATGGAGAAGAAGAAATCACTGAAATCTTACTTGAAGATGCAAAGAAAATTAAAGCATCCGCTAAGGTTGGAGATATTATTGAGACTCCTGTTAATACTAAACAATTTTCAAGACAAACTGCAAGATCAGCAAGATCTACACTAGGTTCAGATATTAAGTCAGTAGAACGTGCTAAGGCATATGAATATTTCAAAAAATATGTTGATGAAATGATTACTGCTGATATTATTGATGTTAACGATAAATTCTTAGTTTTATCAGTTGGTCAAGGAATTACAACAGTATTACCTAAGGGTGAACTATTAAAGAATGATAACTTTGTTATAGGAGATAGAATTAAAGTTTATGTTAAGAAGGTAGAAGAGGGTACAAAGGGACCAAAGATTGTTGTATCTCGTTCTGATAAGAACCTTGTTATTCGTCTTCTTGAAGATTCTATTTCTGAAATTAAAGATGGAATTGTTGAAATTAAGGGTATTGCTCGTGATGCAGGAGATAGATGCAAGATTGCAATCTATTCAAATGATCCAAAGGTAGATGCACTTGGTGCTTGTGTAGGTCAAGGTGGAGAACGTATTAAGGAAGTTGTTTCAGGACTTAATGGTGAAAAGATTGACCTATATAAGTGGAGTGAAAATCCTGAAGAGCTTATTGCAAATTCCCTACAACCAGCTCATGTAACTAAAGTATTAAATATTGATGTTAAAACTAAAACATCACTTGCCATTGTACCAGATGATCAATTAAGTCTTGCTATCGGAAAAGCAGGTCAAAATGTTAGACTTGCAGTTATGTCATCAGGATGGAAGATTGACATTAAGCCTACAAACCAGGCTTATTCTGAAGGTCTTCTTAATGATTTATTATTTGATAAGCAATAATGAAAACACAAAAACAAGTTTTAAGAACATGTGTTGTTTCTCACGAGACTTGTGAGAAAAGAGATCTTATTAGAGTTGTAAGAACTCCAGAAGGTAATGTAATTGTAGATTTAAAGGGAAAAGCTAATGGTAGAGGAGCTTATCTAAAGAAAAGTCGAGATGTTGTTTTAAAAGCTAAGTCAACTAAGGCTTTAGATAAGAAACTTGAAGTGTCAGTACCTGATGAGATCTATGATCAATTAATGGGCATTGTTGATGGAGAATAGATTAAAAACATTAGGCCTTTGCGCAAGGGCAAAGAAACTAGTATATGGCGAAGAATTAGTACTTGAAAATGTGCGTAATGGTAAATGCCACCTTATCTTTATAGCAAGCGATATAGGTGCAGTTGCCAATAAGAACGTACATGATAAAGCGGCATTTTATAATGTAGATATTATAGATTCCTTTTGTTCAGAAGAGTTATCTATAGCACTAGGTGTTGAAAACAGAAAGGTTATAGGTGTCTTGGACGAAGGTTTCGCAAAAATTTTAAAGAAATAAGGTGAGATTTTGGCTAAGAATTTTAAAAAAACAAAGGATAAAAAAGAACAAAGAGCTTCAAATATTCCAGCAGGTGATGCTAATAAGGCAAAAGATGGAATATTAATATTTAAAGAAGGTATGACAGTAGGCGAGGTTGCACAAGGACTTAATGTAGCAGTTGCCAAAGTTGTAATGAAGTTAATGGGACTTGGTGTTATGGCCAACCAAAATCAAACAATAGATAGAGAGACTATTGAACTTCTATGTATGGATTTTGGATATGAATTAAAGGATGAGGTTGTAACTGATGCGACAAGATTTGATGAGTTCAAAATCGAAGATGATGAAAAAGATTTAGTAGCACGTCCAGCGGTTGTAACAATTATGGGACATGTTGACCATGGTAAAACTACACTTCTTGATTACATTCGTACATCAAAAATTGCAGCTGGAGAAGCTGGAGGTATCACACAACATATTGGAGCCTACCAAGTAGAGGAAAAAGGTAAGAAAATTACTTTCATTGATACTCCAGGACATGCAGCATTTACAGAAATGCGTGCACGTGGAGCACAAGTTACAGATATAGTTGTACTTGTTGTCGCAGCAGATGATGGTGTTATGCCACAAACAAAGGAAGCTATTGAGCATGCAAAAGCTGCAAAGTGTCCTATTATTGTTGCGGTAAATAAGATTGATAAACCAACTGCAAATAAAAATAGAGTTATGGAAGAGCTAACTCATGAAGGTGTAATACCATCTGAATGGGGAGGAGACACAACTTTTGTTGAAATTAGTGCTCTTAAAGGAATTGGTGTTGATAACCTTCTTGATATGATTAACCTTCAAGCTGAATTGATGGAATTAAAGGCAAATCCTAATAGACTTGCGACAGGTTCAGTTCTTGAGGCTCAATTAGATAGAGGTAAAGGACCAGTCGCAACATTTATTGTACAAAATGGTACACTAAAAGTAGGAGACTATGTAGTAGTAGGAGATACATATGGTCGTGTTCGTACAATGGAAGATGATCACCACATTAAATATAATGAGGCAACTCCATCTTTTGCAGTACAAGTAACAGGACTTGAGGATGTTCCTTTTGCCGGTGATAAATTCATGGCGTTATCAGATGAACGTACTGCTCGTCAAATTGCTGATGAGCGTAAGGCAAAAACTAAGGATCAAATGAATGCTAATAAGGCAGTGTCATTAGAGGAATTATTTGCGGATAAAGAAAATAATAAGGAACTTAACTTAATCGTAAAAGGTGACGTGCAAGGTTCAGTAGAAGCTCTACGTTCATCTTTAGAACAATTAAAAGTAGATCCAATTAAGCTTAATATAATTCGTTGTTCAGTAGGTGCTATTACAGATACCGATGTAACACTTGCACAAGCATCTCGTGCTATTATTATTGGATTTAATGTTCGTCCTACTGCGCAAGTTAGACAATCTGCTGAAACACAAGGTGTAGAAATAAGATTATATAATATTATTTATAAGCTACTTGAGGATATCGAGGATGCTATGAATGGTATGCTTGATCCTGAATTTGAAGAGGTTGTCACAGGTCAATGTGAAATAAGAGAAACATTTAAGATTTCTAAGGTTGGTACAATAGCTGGATGTTATGTATCATCTGGTGAGGTACAAAGAGATTCACTATGCCGTGTAATTCGTGAAGGTATTGTAGTCTACGAAGGAAAACTTCAATCATTACGCCGCTTTAAAGATGATGTTAAATCAGTTAAAGAAGGATATGAATGTGGTCTTTCTATTGAAAATTTCAATGATATTAAAGAAGGAGATATTATTGAAACCTCAATAATGAAGGAGATTAAGAGATAATGGCAGGAGTTTCTTTAAAGAGATTAGAAAGCCTATCACTTAGAGAACTTGCTTTAATTTTACAAAATGATACTAAGGATAGAAAGCTTAGAAATGTAACAATAACTGAAATTAGAATTACAAATGATTTATCATTTATGACAATTTTCTATACTTGCTTTTTCAAAGGAGAGAGAAAACAAGTAGCTGAAGCGCTAGAACATTCAAAAGGGTATCTTAGAATGGAACTTGCAAAAAAAATTAAGGCACGTAAAATGCCTGAATTAATATTTAAATATGATGAAGCATTAGAATATGGAAATCATATGAATGAAGTTATTTCAAACTTAAATATTAAACATGATGAGGAAGCCTAAAGTGCTTCCTTTTTAATTAAGCATATTATTTAAGTAAATAATATAAAAATGCTATAATTTTTATTGTCGAAGGAGAAATATATATGGGTAGAAGACTTACTTTTTATTATCTTAAATACATATATATGTTTATTATAGGTGCTTTTGCACTTGTTTTAGTTGATATATACCAACTAAGAGTACCTAAAATTGTAGGTATTGTAATAGATAGGCTTGATATAAATACTCTTACAAAATCTGATTTATTGGATTTTGTTTCAGATATGATTTTAATAATTATTGTAATGGCGATAGGAAGATTTTTATGGCGTGCCGCAATAATTGGTGTATCACATCTTATTGAACATGATTTGAAGAAAAAAATGTATGATAAGGTTGTTGAACTTCCATTAGAATTTTATGTAATGAATAAGAGTGGAAATATTTTGTCATATTTCACATCAGACGCCCGTGTTATAAGACAATGGTTTGGAAGTGGTACATTAATGCTTGTAGATGCATCCTTCCTTGGAATATACACATTCTATAAAATGACAAGATTAAATTTAGCATTGGCACTACTTTCTATGATTCCATTACTTTTAATTGCGATAATATCAGGAATTATAGGACACTATATGAACCTTAAGTTTTTAGAAAATCAGAAAGCATATGATGAATTATCATCATATAGTGAAGAAACATTTAGGGGGTTATTTGTAATAAAGGCCTTTGTAAGAGAAGGATTAGAATTAAAAAGATTTCATAAGATTAACAAGAATAATTACGATAAGAATATGGCATTTAATAAATTATCAATTTTGCTTAATATTTTATCAGAACTTTTTGTGTGGTCTTTGGGCGGAATTATTATAGGATATGGAGGATATTTAGCTTATAAATATAAAGTAGATTCTGTGGGCTCATTTACTCCAGGAGATTTATCTGTGTTTTTCTCGTATTTTGTAACTATAACATGGCCAATGTTTGCCATTTCTCGTCTTATTGATATGAGAAGTCAAGCAAAAGCTGCCGCAAAACGTATAAATAAGCTATTTGATGAAGATTTAAAAGTATATGACAAAGAGGATGCAAAAGATGTGCTATTAAAAGGTGAAAAGATAGAATTCAAAAACTTATCTTTCGCATACCCTGATGATCAATCAAAACTTGTATTAAAAAATATTGATTTAACAATTAACAAGGGTGAGTTTGTTGGCTTCATTGGCCATACAGGTTCTGGAAAATCATCAATATTTGATTTACTCTTAAGATTCTATAACCTAGAAGATAATATGCTTTATCTTGACGATAACGATATAATGAAAATAAAAATAAAAAATGTTAGAGATACAATAGGATATGTAGATCAAGAGAATTTCTTGTTTAGCGATTCAATTATTAATAATGTTTCATTTAGTGAAAAAAATCTTATTGATATTAATAAGGTATATGATTCAACTAAGAGCGCAAATGTTTATGATTCAATACTAAAATTTGATAATGGATTTGAGACGATATTAGGAGAAAGAGGAGTAACAATTTCTGGAGGTCAGAAGGAAAGACTTGCGATTTCTCGTGCATTATATCAAAATCCTAATATTTTAATCCTTGATGATTCACTTTCGGCAGTAGATGCGAAAACTGAAAAAGATATAATTCATATGATAAAAGATATAAGAAAAGATAAGATTACAATTTTATCTTCTAATAGAATTTCTTCAATAAAAAATGCTTCAAAAATTGTTGTGCTAAAGAATGGTGAAATAGAAGCTATAGGTAGACATGAAGAACTTCTAGAAAAATCAAAAACTTATAGTGAAATCAATTCACTTCAATCGTTAGATGGAGGTGATTTTGATGCAAAATAATGATAAAAAGTTGAAGCGTAGTCAAGTTATAAGACGTCTATTCAACTATGTTAAGCCTTATAAGGGATTATATATTTTGGCTTTAGTACTAGGCTTTTTTGCGGTCGCGACTGAATTAATAGGACCCATGATGTTATCAAATGCTATAGATGACCTTACTAATGGGAATCTTGATTTAAATGGTATTTGGTTAAATACATCTCTATATATTATAGTATCAGTTGTAATATCGCTTATATTACTATTATTTGAACGTATTATATTAATGCATATAGGACAAAAAATAGTTTATAAAGTTCGTGAAGATATATTTATTCATACACTTTCCTTATCACATAAGGAATTCACATCAATTCCTACTGGTAAGATGGTTACACGTATAACATCAGATACTTTAACATTAAATGAATTATTTACTCAAACAATATTAAATATGGTGCGAGATATTATAACATCTGTTCTTGCGATAATTATAATGGCAATAATTTCATTTAAGCTATTCTTATGGGTAATATTGTTTACACCACTTTTGTTAATATTTACATTCTTATTTGCCCATTTTTCTAAAGTCATGTATAGAAAAGTAAGAAATGATCAAACTGATATGAATACATTCATATCTGAATCAATTAATGGGATAAGGGTAATAAAGGCATATTCTACCGAGGATAAAGAAAGACTAAAATTAAAAGAGAAGAATGATAAAGTACTTAAGAGTAACATGCTTCAAATGTCTGTATTCGCAATATTTAGACCACTTATTTATTCAATATATTTGATATCTGTACTTGTAGTATTATACTTTGGTGGTAAAGAAGCGATGGCGGGCACAATATCTAGTGGTGTAATTGTGGCTTTTTATACATATATTTCATATTATTATGATCCAATTGTAGATATCGCAGAACTTTTAAACACATTTGAAGAATCATTATCATCATGTGAGAAAATATTTGTGTTGTTAGATATTAAGCCAACTATAGTTAATAAAGGAACAATTGATATAAATGATTTTAAGGGTAAGATCGAGTTTAGAAATGTATATTTTAGATATAATAAAGATACAAGGTATATATTAGAAAATGTTTCATTTGTAATAAACCCAGGTGAAACAATTGCGCTTGTAGGTCCTACTGGTGGTGGTAAATCTACAATAATTAATCTTATTGAAAGAAACTATGATATAGAGTCTGGTGAAATATTAATTGATGATATAAATATATTAGATATTAATATTGATACTTTAAGAAAGAATATTGGTATTATGCTTCAAGATGTGCATTTATTTAGTGGAACTGTTATGGATAATATCAAATTATTTGATGACAACATAACAGATGAAATGTGTGTTTTAGCTTCAAAAAAAGTATCTGCATATCAAATGATTGATAACTTAAAAGATAAGTTTAATACAAAAATAGAGGAAAATGGTATGAACTTATCTCAAGGACAACGCCAATTGTTATCATTTACTCGTGCAATGGCATTAAATCCTAAAATGATGATACTTGATGAGGCGACCGCAAATATAGATACACTTACTGAGGCTGATATTCAAAAGGGAATACTAGAACTTGAAAAAGGAAGAACTATGATAATTGTTGCGCATAGACTATCAACTATTAAGCATGCAAACAGAATATTTGTAATAAATAATGGTAAAATAGAAGAGGCTGGATCTCATAATGATTTAATGAATCAAAAAGGATTATATTATAACCTATATTTATCACAATATAAGAATTAGGAGGGTAAATTATGGAAATTAAACAACAATATTTAACTGGAGAAAGAGCATTATATAATACACATAATGCGACTATTATAGATACTACATTCGATGATGGAGAATCACCATTAAAAGAATCAAGTGATTTAAAAATTTATAATTCTATTTTTAAGTGGAAATATCCACTATGGTATTCAAAAAACATATATTGTAAAAATGTATCATTCATTGAACTTGCACGATCTGGTGTTTGGTACACTAAAAATATTTTATTTGAAGATTCTACAATCTCAGTCCCAAAAACATTTAGAAGATCAACAGATATAACTCTTAAAAGAGTATCTATTCCTAATGCTGAGGAAACATTTTGGAATTGTAAAAACATAAAATTAGATTCTGTTTCAACTGCTGGTAAATATTTAATGATGTCTTGTGAAAATGTAGAGATTTCTAATTTTCAACATGATGGTGATTATTTATTAGATGGTAGTAAAAATGTAGTTATTAGAAACGCAAGAATTGTGTCTAAAGATTCATTTTGGAATTGTGAAAATGTAGTAGTATATGATTCTACAATTATAGGTGAATATTTAGGATGGAATTCTAAAAATATTAAGTTTGTTAATTGTACAATAGATTCAGAACAGGGTATGTGTTATATGGACGGTATAACAATGGAGAATTGTAAGCTTCTTAACACAAATCTATGTTTTGAATTTTCAAAGGTAAAAGCGTCTATTGATTCAAAAGTAGATAGTATTAAAAATCCAATTGAGGGAGAAATTATAACAAAGGGTGTAGGAGAAATCATTTTAGATGATACTCTAATAGATCCTAAAAAAACTAAGATTGAGGTAAAATAAAATGTATAATTTTGATGAAATACAATATAGAAGAAACACTTCATCTCTTAAGTGGGATGTGTGTCAAATAGAGCTTCCTATGTGGGTTGCGGATATGGACTTTAAGGTTGCGACTCCTATTAAAAACGCTATTCTTGATAAAGCAGAAATTATGGCTTATGGATATTCAAATATTCCAGAAGGTTATTTTGAAGCTTATAAAAACTTCTTTAATGATATGCATCAATTATCACTTGAAACTTCATGGATGATTTTCTCAACAGGTGTTGTGCCATCAATTTCATCTATTGTACGTTCAAAAACAGAAATTGGAGATAATGTTGTTGTATTATCTCCAGTCTATAATATTTTTTACAATTCGATAAGAAATAACCATAGAAATGTTTTAGAATCAGAATTAATATACGATAAAGAAAAATATAGTATTGATTGGACAGACTTAGAAATAAAATTAAGCAATCCTAAAACGAAACTTTTAATATTCTGTAATCCTCATAATCCATGTGGTAATATATGGACATATGAGGAACTTCAAAGACTAGAGGATTTGGCTTTGAAGTATAATGTTATAATCATATCAGATGAGATTCACTGTGATATTATGACACCAGGTAAGAGTTATACTCCATTTCTTAAAATAAAGGGAAGTGAGAAAAACGTAATAATGCTTGCCTCAGCATCTAAAGCTTTTAATATTGCAGGACTTCACGCATCCATTGCGGTAGTAGTAGATAAAGATTTAAGGTATACTGTTTGGAGAGGAATTAACACTGATGAGTGTGGTGAAAATAATTTCTTTTGTTGCGAAGCACATACTGCTGCCTTAAATGATTCAAGAGATTGGCTTTTAGAAATGAATAAATACATTTATGAAAATAAGCGCATTATAACAGAATTTATAGAAGCTAATTGTCCACGTCTTAAGGTGATAAAATCAGATGCCTTATATCTTTTATGGATAGATATAAAAGAACTTAATATGGATTCTGATGAATTTACTATTTTTCTTCGTAAGAAAACAGGACTTTATATATCATCTGGAAAAGCGTACGGAAGTAATGGTCAAGGATTTGTGCGAATTAATCTCGCAACATCAAAGGCTAACGTAATAGATGCTTGTAATAGACTTAAGGTTTGTCTTGATTTAATATAAAAATATATGGCATATTTTGCGTTTAAAAAATGCCATTTGATTTTATGAAAAATTATGAAAATAAATATTGAAAGTGCTTTCAACAAGTGATATAATTTCAATAGAATAATACTGTTTTATAATGGAGGTTTTAGATATGGCAAGAGTTACGATTTATGATGTTGCTGGTAAAGCTAAAGTATCACTCGCTACAGTTTCAAGAGTACTTAATAATCCTAGTAAGGTTAATAAGGAAACAAGAGAAAAGGTAGAGACTGTAATTAAAGAATTAGGATACCATCCTAATGCTATCGCAAGAGGTCTAGCATCAAAGAAGTCTACAACTGTAGGAATCGTCCTTTCTGACGTTACTAGAGCCGCAACTTCCCAACTTCTTGGTGGAATTATTGATATTGCGAAGAAATATAATTATTCTATTAAACTATTCTCAATGGCAGGAGATGTTGACATTGAAGAATCTATTAGAAATGTTATAGCTGAACAAGTTGATGGAATTATTTTCATGAACGATGAACTTGATGATAATGAAATGAAAATAATTAAGGAAAGAGTTGAAGAAGCAGAGATTAAGATGGTGCTTGCTAATGTATATCTTGAATCTAATGTTTTACCTTCAGTAATGGTTGATTATGCTAAGGCAGCATATGAAATTACAAAAGAACTTATATCTAAGGGTAAGAAGGATATCTACATGCTTGCAACTGTACGTAAATATTCTGTAAACACTCCAAAAATTGCAGGATATGTAAAAGCTATGGAGGAAGAAGGATTAGAGCCTAAGGTATTTAGAACTTCTGGTGATGTTAATATTAACACACCTCACTTTAAGGAGTTCTTTCATGATAAGCCGGTTGACGCAGTACTATCAGTAAGAGATTCTATTGCTGTATCATTTATGAATGTTATGGAAGATTTTGGACATAAGGTTCCTGATGACCTATCGGTTATTGGATTCCAAAATACTAAATATGCATTACTTTCAAGACCAAACTTGACATGTATCTATACTCCGGTGTATGATATAGGTGCTGTTTCAATGAGATTGCTTACAAAACTCATGTCACCAAAAGATAATGATGAAGAAGAATCAGCACATATTCTATTACCATATAGTGTAATTAGAAGACAATCAATGTAATAATCGTTTGAATAAAAGTAGATTTATATTTTGAATATAGAGAATAAGCGGTGGGTGTAAGCTTATCAAAATATATATTGAAATTACAATTCATATTTATGCGATACGGTTGCGCGTTATAGCTTCTATGAGTGCAGAACATAGCGTTCTGAACTAAGGTGGTACCACGTATTATGCGTCCTTAGAATTTAAGGACGTTTTTATTTTTTTAAGAAAAGGAGAAAAATTATGGGTATTTACGAAGAACTTGAATGGAGAGGATTAATTAAAGATGTATCTGATCCAAGTATTAAAGAAAAATTAAATAAAGGTGGATTAACATTCTATATTGGAACTGATCCAACTGGAGATTCACTTCATATTGGACATTTCTCATCATTTTTAATTTCTAAAAGATTAAAGGATGCAGGACATAATCCTATCCTACTTGTAGGAGGAGGAACTGGTCTTATAGGAGATCCTAAACCAGATGCTGAACGTCCTATGATAACTTATGAAACTGTAGATCATAATTTTAATTGTTTAAAGGCTCAAGCTGAAAAATTATTTGGTTTTGAGGTGGTAAATAATAGAGATTGGTTATCAAAAATTAATATCATTGATTTCTTAAGAGATTATGGAAAATATTTTAATATTAATAATATGCTTCAAAAAGATATTGTTGCCCGTCGTCTTGATTCTGGAATTACAT
Source organism: Anaeroplasmataceae bacterium (assembly GCA_963590725.1). Taxonomy (GTDB): domain Bacteria; phylum Bacillota_I; class Bacilli_A; order Acholeplasmatales; family Anaeroplasmataceae; genus UBA3206. Next base: position 13,130 of record CAVAQB010000078.1, read on the forward strand.
TCACTGAATTTTCATATATGATACTTCAAGCTCTAGATTTCTGGTATTTAAACAAAGAAAAGGGAGTAACACTAGAAGTAGCTGGTCAAGACCAATGGGGAAATATTACCGCTGGTATTGATTTAATAAGAAAAAAAGAGGGTAAGGAAGTATATGGATTTACTATGCCACTTCTTACTAAATCGGATGGAACTAAATTTGGTAAAACAAATGGAAAAGCCATTTGGTTAGACCCAAATAAGACATCTCCATATGAGATGTATCAATTCTTTATTAATTCAGAAGACCAAAAGGTAATTGATTACCTTAAATTCTTAACATTCTTATCTAAGGAAGAAATAGAAGAATTAGAGGAGAAAAATGCTATGCATCCTGAGCTTCGTGAAGCTCATAAGGCACTTGCTCGTGAAGTAATAACATTTATTCATGGTAAGGAAGCTTATGATGAGGCAGTACGTATTTCTGAGGCGTTATTCTCAGGAAACGTTAAAAATTTAACTGCTAAAGAAATCGAGATGGGATTTGAAGGAGTACCTACAATTGAAGGAAGAGAAATGCCTTTAATTAACGCACTTACAGAAACTGGTTTGGCACAATCTAATCGTGAGGCAAGACAATTCATTCAATCAAATGCCGCATCAGTAAATGGTGATAAAATTACAGATTTAACATACACAATTGATAAGTCTAAGGCAATTGAGGGTAAGTATATTGTACTTCGCCGTGGTAAGAAACTATACGGACTAGTTAAGTTCTAATAATTAATGAAAAAGGAGATATTTCTCCTTTTTTATTTTTTATATATTTGATATAATAATATGGTAATTATGGAGGCATAATATGATATCTAAGTTTTTATTTAATTATGATAAAGGAAAAAGAAAAATATTATCTGGTGTAGTAGAGAATGATTTGGTGGAGGAATATAATCCAGAAATTAGATTCCCTCTTGCACAAGCAGAACTTTATAAACCACAATCAAATGAGAATGTAGTTATGAATAAAGGAAAACTTGGATATTTAGTATTCGAGGATGAAAGCGGAAGAAAATTTCTTGATGTAAATATTTACAATGATGAGGTTAAAATTCAACTTACAACAAATATTTCTCATGCTTCTTGTTATTCGATGGATTTCTTTACACCAATTCTTGATTATGCAGGCTATTTTGGATTGGATCCTAAATTTATTGAGTCAGGACTTACATTAACAAATGCTGGATTCTTTGATTCATATCAAATTTTTAAGTCAATTAAAGATGCTTCATATGTTAAGATTAATAAAGGTGATAAATCGTATTTTGTAACTCGTGATTTAAATCAAAATTATTCACTTACAACAAAATTTGAAGATGCTTCAAAAATCAATAAAAACGAGATTAGAAGAGTACTTATTATAAATGATTTTATTAAAGAAAATGCTTCTAAGGCTGACGTATCATTTAGTGGATATAAGTATTTATCAAAAGAGGGATCATATATTTATGCGGGACGTGATCCTTATAAGCTTACATATTCTGATAATGGATTTAGTATTGAGCTTGACCCTGAAATCGAACCACTTTATAGACTTCGTGATGTAGAAGAAATATTCCTTCAATTAAAAGATATTTCATATCTTATGTTTAAAGAAAAAACGGATAAAGAATTTTATTTGGAAAATCAAAACTTTGAATATATTAAAAAGAATGCTAAATTTGATTATGAGTTTGTAAAAAATCCAAATGATGCATCACTATTAAATGATTACGATATTGAAATTATTAAATCTGCATATAAATTAATAGACCCACGCATACAATTAAGACGTAAGACAAAGAATTACTTTATGTATTCAGATTCTAATAGATATACAATAACAGATGAGGCAAAAGAGGGATATACATCTGGAAGAATGATTGATAGACCTATTGCTGATAAGTATAGCTTGGTATTTGATGTTGGATTTAATACATCTAATAGAAGTACAGGAATTATTTTGATTCATAATTCTATGTATTTGAATATAAAATATGTATCAAAAAAATCGTTTGAGGTATTACTTACAAAATCAGCTTATAACGCATCTCTTTTTACAAGAGATGAAGCGGATGCTATAAAAGATTTGCTTGGAATAGAATTCCAAGAGCGTAAGATTGAAAATGTATTGCTTAATGATTTGAAGCTTTATAATATTTTTAATAAAAAGCCTGATATTTCAAGAATTTATAGAACTATTATGAAGGACCTTATGTCAAAAAAGACTCCTGTTAGTGATTATACTAACACAGAGGATTTAAGAATTGAAACTGAAAAATCAGCTTTAGAATATTTAAGAAGATTCTATTTGAAATCTGTTTATGATTATAAAGAATTATTCGAATCAGTTTTGACATCTGATACAAAAAAGGTACTTATTATAGCACCTAAGTTCAATCTAGAATTAGAAGGACTTGAACTTGCGTCAAAGTCTAAGGTAGAAGCATATACACTAAACGAGATAAAATTTGGATACAAACCTGAAATTGATTTAGAAAATGTTATATATAAAGGATCTTATAGATTAAAACTTCAAAATTTACCTAAGCAATTTATAAATCAATTTGATATTGTTTTGTTTGGAGCCGGATTTAATGAAGCAGTGACAGATTTTAAAGATACACTTGACTCAATAATGGAAAATAATAAGAAAATAATATTTATTAATTCTAGAATTGTATGTACTAAGAAGGATGATGCTTTATTCAATTATTTTAAAGAAAAAGATGTAAAAATCAATAGAACGTTCTATAAATATGAATTCCCATATAAGGAATTAGCATTAGAACTTGATAATAGATATGTTGATTTCTTGATTAAATCAGGAAATAGAATACATAATGATGTGGCGATGGATAAGAAGGATTCTTATTACAGCATTATAAAGTAGGCGTTTGAATATTCATTTTATTTAAAATGATGTAAAATAGATTTAGGAAGATATTAAATATACTAATAAAAGCATATTTAAGGAGGAATAAATTTATGCCATTTATTACAAGAGTTTATGCAAGAGAGGTACTAGATTCAAGAGGTAACCCAACTGTTGAGGTTGAAGTATACACAGCATCTGGTGCTTTCGGTACTGCAATTTCACCATCTGGTGCATCCACAGGTGAACATGAGGCAATAGAGCTTCGTGATGGAGATAAGGAACGTTATCTTGGAAAGGGTGTATTAAAGGCTGTAAAAAATGTTAATGACGTCATAGCTCCAGCTTTAAAAGGAATTGATGTTCATAATCAACTTTTAATTGATTCAAAAATGATTGGAATCGATGGAACAGAGAATAAGAGCAAACTTGGAGCTAACGCAATACTTGCCGTATCTATGGCCTGTGCTAAGGCAGCAGCCAGCTATGATAGCACTGAATTATATAATTATCTAGGTGGTTTCAATGCCAAGAAGATGCCAGTACCTATGATGAATATTTTAAACGGTGGAGCTCATGCTGATTTTTGTATTGATTTCCAAGAAATAATGATTTTACCAGTATCTGCAAAATCTATTAAGGAAGCAGTTAGAATGGGTGCTGAAGTATTCCATAATTTAAAAACTATCCTTAAAGGATATGGATATAATACTGCAGTAGGTGATGAAGGAGGATATGCTCCTAAGCTTAAGAATGGAAATAGTGAAGCATTTAAGATTGTTGATGAAGCAATTCGTAAAGCTGGTTATGTTCCTGGTAAGGATATTTATTTAGGAATTGACGTAGCTTCATCTGAATTCTATAATGAAACTACTAAAAAGTATGATTTAAAGGCTGAAAATAAGTCTTTAACTACTGATGAAATGATTGATTATCTTAAGACTTTAACTGAAACTTATCCAATTATTACAATTGAGGATGGACTTGATGAAAATGATTGGGAAGGATGGAAGAAACTTACTGATACAATAGGAGATAAGGTACAACTTGTAGGAGACGATTTATTTGTTACAAATACTAAGCGACTTGAAAAGGGAATTAAGATGGGAGTTGCGAATGCGATTTTAATCAAGGTTAACCAAATAGGAACTCTTACTGAAACATTTAATGCAATTGAAATGGCAAAGCGTGCTGGTTACGCTGTGGTTGTATCACACAGATCTGGTGAAACTGAGGATACAACAATTGCTGATATTTGTGTAGGTACAAACGCTATGCAAATAAAGACAGGATCTTTATCTCGTACAGATAGAATTGCAAAGTATAATAGACTTATGCGTATCGAAGATCAACTAAATGGATATGGCGAAGAAAATATTGCTGAATATCCTGGAATGAATGCATTTGTATCAATAAATAGATAAAAAATAAAAGGCATCTTTTAAGGTTTATACCTTAATTGATGCCATTTTTTTATATGTTATTATCAATTTCTGTAATCATTTGTTCTAACTCTTCACGCTTAAACAAATATTTCTTGCGACAAAAATTGCATGTGACTTCAGCTTGACCAAGTTCATCTATTATTGATTTTAGTTCTTTTTTGCCAAGAGATTTAATACCTCTATAGTATTGATCTTTATTACAAGGACATTTATAAGCAATCTCTTCAGTACCAAGAATTTCACAATCACCATCTGATAAAATCTTAATTATATCTTCTGGTGTCATACCCTCATTAATCATTTCAGATACTGGTTTTATGTGTTTTAATCTTTCTTCTACCTTAGAAATAGTTTCATCATCACATCCAGGCATTAACTGTAGTATAAATCCTCCGGCTGCCTTACATGAATTATCTGTATCAATAAGTACACCTAAACCTACAGAAGAAGGAGTCTGCTCAGAGGATGCAAAATAATAAGTGAAGTCTTCAGCAATTTCTCCTGTTTGAATATTTATAGTAGTAGTAAATGGCTCTTTTAATCCTAAATCTTTTACTACAGTCATAGTACCATTTCCAACAGCTTTACCAACGGCAAGCTTTCCGTTATCATATTGCATAAAAACACCAGCGTTGTTGACAAATCCTCGAACAAATCCGTTTGATGCCTCAACTACCATTAATCCTAATGGACCATCTCCATCAAAACGTATTGTAATATTTTCGTTTGATTTATAGTTAGTTGATATAATAGCGGCAGCAGTAAGAGTTCTACCTAATGCTGCGCATGAGGTAGGCCATAAGCCAAATATCTTTCTAGCATCCTCTACCATATTAGTAGAAGTTGCTGCATAAATTCGTACTAATTTATTGTAAGCTAAAGCTTTACATACGTAGTCTTTCATATTATCACCCAAGATATTATAACATAGAAATATATATTTTACTTAAAAAAATGATTAAATGGAAAAATGATTGTTGACATATGTAAACGATTCGTATATAATAATATATGTCATCAAAAGTTAGGGGTAATGCCTCCGATTTAAGATGACTATATTGCAAAGATAGTTTAGATATATTATTAAACTTGAGTATAATTATGAAGAGATTAGTTCATAATTATTAGTCTCTTCAAAATAAGTGAGACTAATAGGTACTTGAGTTGGTCTCTTTTATTTTTTTCTAAACTTGATAGTCGTAAGTAGAATTAGTAATTAATTTATTTAATTTAGAAGCGAACTAGCATTTGGTGAAAGGCTAGTATTAATAATTAATGAACGCATCTACCTAGATTCTTTCCTGAAATTTAAGTATGGTTAGACGTGTAAATCTGCGTTAAAGAATACGAGGTGGCCTAAATTTAGGCAATTAGAGTGGTACCGCGCGAAAATTTGCGTCTCTTTCTTATTAAAGAAAGGGACTTTTTTTGTACATTATGGTAAAATAGTAGAAAAGGAGAAATTTTAAGATGGACAAGAAGAATATTAAAAAAGTAGTTTTAGCTTATTCAGGAGGACTTGATACTTCAATTATCATTCCTTGGTTAAAAGAAAATTATAATAATTGTGAGGTTGTATGCGTTTCTGGAAACGTAGGACAAGCTGATGAGCTAGAAGGATTAAATGAGAAAGCTTTAAAGACAGGTGCTTCAAAGCTTTATGTAGAGGATTTAAATAAAGAATTTGTAGAGGATTATATTTTCCCAACATTAAAAGCCGGAGCTAAATATGAAGGAAAGTATTTACTAGGAACTTCATTCGCAAGACCTATTATCGCAAAGCGTATTGCTGAAATTGCGTTAAAGGAGCATGCGGATGCAATAGTTCATGGATGCACTGGTAAAGGAAACGATCAAGTACGTTTTGAACTTGCAATTAAGGCATTCGCACCAAATATGCCAGTTATTGCACCTTGGAGAGAGTGGGATATTAAGTCTCGTGATGAGGAAATTGATTACGCAGAGGCACATAATGTACCATTAAAGATTTCAAGAGAAACTAACTATTCAAAGGATAAGAACTTATGGCACTTATCTCATGAGGGATTAGACCTTGAGGATCCTGCTAATGAGCCTAAGTATGATAAGATACTTGAAATGGGAGTATCTCCAGAACAAGCACCAGACAAGGCAGAATATGTAACAATTCACTTTGAGAAGGGAATTCCTACAGCCGTAAATGGTAAGAAGATGAATGCTGTTGATCTTGTTTGGGAATTAAATAAGATTGGTGGAAGAAATGGTGTTGGAATTATTGACATCGTTGAAAATAGACTTGTTGGTATGAAGTCTCGTGGAGTTTATGAGACACCTGGTGGAACAATTCTTTATGAGGCTCATGAATTACTTGAGTCAATTACACTTGATAAACAAACTATGCATTTCAAGAGAAGCGTAAGCGATAAGTTTGCAGAGCTTGTATATGATGGACTTTGGTATACACAATTAAGAGAAGCTTTACAAGCATTTGTTGACCAAACACAAACTGTTGTAACAGGTGATGTAAAATTAAAGCTTTATAAAGGAAATATTATTCCTGCATCTTTAACTTCTCCAAATTCATTATGGAATGAAGAGATTGCCTCATTTGGAGATGATGAGGGAGCATATAATCAAGCAGATGCTGCTGGATTTATTAACCTATTTGGACTTCCAATCAAGGTTCAAGCATTATTAAATGCTAAAAAAAAATAAGTAATTAGAGTGGTGATTTATTATGGCTATGTGGGCTGGTAGATTTAAAAAAGAGGAAAGTAAAGATGTAAATGATTTTAATTCATCAATTTCCTTTGATAGTAGAATGTTTGAGCAAGATATTTTAGGATCTATCGCTCATGCAACCATGCTAGGACATCAAAATATAATTTCTTTAGAGGATTCAAATTTAATTATAAAAACACTTGGTGAGATATTAGAAGATATAAAAAATTCTAAATTATTATTTGATTATGAAGCTGAAGATATCCATATGTTTGTAGAAGCAGAACTTACAAAACGTATTGGTGAGGTTGGTAAAAGACTGCATACATCAAGATCTCGTAATGACCAAGTAGCGTTAGATATTAGATTATATCTTCGTGATGAAATTAAAAATATTAAAGATCTTGCATTAAATTTAATCAAATCTATTCTTAATCTTGCTGATAAAAATAAAGAAACAATAATGCCAGGTTATACGCACTTACAACGTGCACAACCTATAACATTTGCAAATCATTTACTTGCATATGCAACAATGCTTGAAAGAGATATTGAACGTCTAGATGATACAAAGAAACGTTTAAATAAAAACCCACTTGGTTCATGTGCATTAGCAGGAACAACATATAATATTGATAGAGGTATGGTTGCAAACCTACTTAATATGGATGGCGTTACACCTAATACACTTGATGGTGTATCTGATAGAGATTTTTGTGTAGAACTTGCATCTACAATTGCGATTATGCAAATGCATTTATCAAGATTTAGTGAAGAGATTATTATGTGGTCATCATGGGAATTTAAGTTTATAGATCTTGATGATGCATATTCAACAGGTTCTTCAATAATGCCACAAAAGAAGAATCCTGATATTGCTGAACTTGTTCGTGGTAAGACAGGAAGAGTTTATGGAAATTTAATTACTCTTCTAACTATGCTAAAAGGAATTCCTTTAGCATATAATAAAGATATGCAAGAAGATAAACAAGCAATTTTTGATTCTGTTGATACTATTAAAGATTGCCTAAAAATATTCGCACCAATGCTAGATACTCTTACTGTTAATAAAGATAATATGAAGAAGGCTGCTGCTAAAGGATTTATTAACGCAACAGACCTTGCGGATTATCTAGTTAAAAAAGGTATGGCATTTAGAACTGCATATAAAATTTCAGGAACTCTTGTAGCTTTATGTATTGATAAGAATACAACTCTTGAGGAATTACCTCTTGAAGAATATAAGAAGTTTAGTGATTTGTTTGATAATGATTTATATGATGCGATTGATTTAAGAAACGCAACATTTAGAAGAACTTCAGAAGGAGCATCTTCAATTCTATCAACTACTAAACAAATAAATGATTTGAAGAAGGAGCTTGGATTATAATGTTTAAGGTTTATATTGATGGACAATCTGGAACTACAGGACTAAGAATAAACGAGCGTCTTTCTAAAAGATGTGATATTGAAATTTTAAAAATAGAAGAAGATAAAAGGCATGATTTAGAGGAACGTAAAAAATATATAAACAATGCTGATGTTGTATATTTATGCTTACCAGATGATGCCGCAATTGAGGCAGTAAAGCTATGCAATAATCCTAATACAGTAATTATTGATGCCTCAACAGCTCACAGAACAAATAAAGAATGGGCTTATGGCTTTCCAGAACTTTCAAGTGAATTTTTAAATAAAATAAAAAATTCCAAGAGAATTGCAAATCCAGGATGCTATGCTTCAGGATTTATTTCAATTGCATACCCACTTGTAAAGATGGGAATTGCGCCTTGCGATTATCCTTTTAGCGCAAATGCAATTTCTGGATATAGTGGTGCAGGAAAGAGTGGAATTAAACAATACGAAGATAAGGAAAGATCAAGTGAGTTTGATGCCCCTCGTCTATATGCTATGTCTATGGCACATAAGCATTTACCTGAAATGCAAGTAATTGCAGGACTTAAGGATAAACCACTATTTAATCCTTATGTATGTGATTTTTATGAAGGTATGCTTGTGACAATTCCACTATATACAAAGCTTTTAAATAAAAAATATAGTGTTGAAGAAATACATGATATGTTCGAAGAGTATTATAAGGGACAGGATTTCGTAAGAATAATGCCACTAAAAGAAAAAGGAACAGATGATGGTTACTTATCAGCTTCTCATCTTGCTGGTAAGGATTATATGGAAATTTATTTTGCAGGAAATGAAGATAGAATTAATATAACATGTGCACTTGATAACTTAGGAAAAGGTGCAAGTGGAGCTGCAATAGAATCAATGAATATTGTTTTAGGACTTGATCCAAAGACAGGTCTTGAATTTTAAGGAGGACTTATTATGAAGGTTATTAATGGTGGTGTAGTTGCCGCAAAAGGATTTAAGGCTAACGGAATTCACTCAGGACTTAGAAAAAATCCTGAAAGAAAAGATTTAGCTTTAATTGTATCAGATGTATTATGCACAACTGCATCTGTTTATACAACAAACCTTGTTAAAGGAGCACCAATTCTTGTAACAAAAAAGCATAGCCTTGATGGACATGCACAAGCAATTATTTGTAATAGTGGAAATGCTAATACTTGTAATGCTGATGGAGTTATGAAGGCAGAGGCAATGTGTGAATATGCATCAAAAGCTTTAGGAATTGATGTAGATAATGTCTTAATTGGTTCTACTGGAGTTATTGGACAAGTATTAGATATCACACCAGTTAAAGAACATATAGATGAACTTGTAAAAGGATTATCAAATGACCCTAAGGCATCAGATCTTGCATGGCAAGGAATTATGACAACTGATACTAAGAAGAAAGAAGTTGCTTTAGAGTTTGAGGTTGATGGTAAGGTATGTCATATCGGAGGAATTTGTAAGGGTTCTGGTATGATTAAGCCTAATATGGCCACAATGTTATGCTTTATAACAACTGACTGTGCTATATCAAGCGAGTTATTACAAAAAGCATTATCTAATGTTATTCAAGATACATTTAATATGGTATCAGTTGATGGAGATACATCAACTAATGATACAGTAACTATACTTGCAAATGGACTTGCAGGAAATAAGGAAATTACAACTGAGGATAATGGATATAATGAATTCTATAAAGCATTAGAATATATCGCAACATTATTATGTAAGGCAATTGCTAAAGATGGAGAAGGAGCGACTAAACTATTAGTAGTTGAAACTCTTAATGCTAAAACTAAGGATGATGCGAAAATTGTCGCAAAATCTGTAGTTATGTCATCACTATTAAAAGCTGCAATGTTTGGAGCTGACGCAAACTGGGGTAGAGTACTTTGCGCAATTGGTTATAGTGGAGCGAATATTGATATTAATAAAGTTGATGTTGAATTTGAATCAGTTAAGGGAATTCTTCCTGTATGTAAAAATGGTGCTGGAATTCCATTTAGTGAAGAAAAAGCTAAAGAAATTTTACTTGAAGATGAAATTACAATTAGATGTAATTTAAATGATGGATTATATAATTCAGCTGCATTTGGATGCGATTTAACATATGATTATGTAAAGATTAATGGAGATTACAGAAGCTAATAAAGGTGGGATTTTTAATGAAGTTTTCAAATGAAGAACAGGCTGAAATATTAATACAAGCCTTACCTTATATACAAAAATATTATGGCAAAACTATTGTTGTAAAATATGGTGGTAACGCCATGATAGATGATAAGTTAAAACAATCTGTTATGCAGGATATTGTTTTACTATCGCTTGTTGGTGTAAAGGTAGTATTAGTTCATGGTGGTGGACCTGAAATTAATACTGCGTATAAAGCCTATGGTAAAGAAACTATTAAGGTTGATGGACTAAGATTTACTGATAAAGATGGAGCCGATATTGTTCAAATGGTTTTAGCTGGAAAGGTAAATAAAGATTTAGTTAAACTTATAGGTAACAAGGGTGGTAAAGCTATTGGTCTATCTGGTATGGATGGACAAATGATTAAATGTAAGTTTAAAAATAAAGATAAGTATGGATATGTTGGAGATATTTTTGAAGTAAATCCGGATGTAATCCTTACAGCCCTAGACCATGGCTATATTCCTGTTATTTCAACAGTTGGTGTTGATGATTTAGGAAATAGTTATAATATTAATGCTGATACAGCTGCCGCAAGAATTGCAGGTGCCCTAAAGGCTGAGGCATTTATTGCCGTAACTGATATTAAGGGACTTCTAAAAGATAAAAATGATGATACAACATTAATTCATGAAATTAATGTATCTGAACTTAAAACCCTTGAAAAACAAGGAATTATCGATGGCGGTATGATCCCTAAGGTTGAATGCTGCGTTGAAGCACGTAGACGTGGAGTAAACAAAGTATTTATAATTGATGGAAGAGTTCCACATGCAATCCTTATTGAAGTTTTAACTGATGAAGGAATTGGAACTATGTTTAAGTAGGAGGCACTTTATGAGTGATGTTATAAAAGAAGATAATGAAAACATTGTTCATACATATAATCGTTTTGGAGTAGTACTTACATCTGGTAAGGGTTCTATTTTGATTGATGAAAATGGTAAGGAATATATTGATTTCTCATCAGGAATTGGTACAAATATATTTGGTATAAATGACGAGGCTTGGATTAATGCAATAACAGATCAAGCTAAAAATATTCAACATACATCAAATCTTTATTATTCAGTTCCTCAAGTTAAACTTGCCAAACTTTTATGTGAAAAATCTGGTATGAAAAAAGTATTTTTTGCAAATTCAGGCGCAGAATCAAATGAATGCGCAATAAAAACTGCAAGAAAATATTCATTTGATAAGTATGGTCTTGGAAGATATGAAATCATTACACTTATAAATTCATTCCATGGAAGAACAATCGCAACATTAAGCGCTACAGGACAAGATGTTTTCCATAATTATTTTATGCCATTTGTTGATGGATTTAAGTATGTTCACGCAAATGATATAGAAGAATTAAAAAATACTATATCCAATAAAACTTGCGCAATTATGATTGAAACTATTCAAGGTGAAGGCGGAGTTAACGCACTAGATAGTGAATATATAAAATTTATTGATAAAGTATGTAAGGAAAAAGATTTAGTCTTTATAGTAGATGAAGTTCAAACTGGAAATGGTAGAACTGGATATTTCTATTCTTATCAAGAATATGGCGTATCACCTGATGTTGTCACAACAGCAAAAGGTATAGGTGGAGGATTACCACTAGGCGCAATAATGTTTAGTGATAAAACTAAAGATGTTTTAACTCCAGGAACACATGGTACAACATTTGGTGGAAACCCAATATGTACTAGAGGAGCACTCTCTATAGTAGAACGTATTGATTCTAATATTTTAGAACATGTAAAAGAATGTAATAAAATAATAAAGAAAAAATTAGAGGGACATAAAAATATTGTATCAATTTCTGGTAAAGGATTAATGGTAGGAATTGAATTGAAAGATGGAATTAGCTCATCTGATGTAGTAAAAGAAGGAATTTTAAAAGGAGTAATTATGCTTACTGCAAAAAAGAAAGTAAGATTACTTCCAGCATTAAACATTCCTTATGATATCCTTGAAAAAGGATTAGATATATTATTAGAAATCGTGGAGGCAAAATAATGAAGAATTTTTTAACATTACAAGATTTAACTAAAGAAGAAATTATTGATTTACTAAATTTAGCTGATCAATTAAAATTTGAACGTAAAAATGGAATACCTCATCCAATTTTAAAAGGAAAGACTCTAGGACTTATTTTCCAAAAATCTTCTACTAGAACACGTGTTTCTTTTGAGGTGGGAATGTATGAGTTAGGTGGATATCCATTATTCTTATCTTCACGTGATTTACAAATTGGACGTGGAGAGCCAGTTCAAGATACAGGAAGAGTTTTAGGACGTTATCTTGATGGTATTATGATTCGTACATTTGAGCAAAAAGAAGTAGAGGATTTAGCTAAGTGGAGTGGAAAACCAGTTATAAACGCATTAACTGATTATTGCCATCCATGCCAAGTATTAGCTGACTTAATGACTATTCGTGAACATAAGGGATCATTTGAGGGACTTAAGGTATGTTATATTGGAGATGGAAACAATATGGCAAACTCTATTATTGTAGGTTCACTTAAGGTTGGTATGAAAGTAGCAGTAGCTTGTCCTAAAGGATATTATCCAGCTCAAAGAGTTTTAGATTTTGCTAAAGAATATCCTGGTATGTTTGAACTTACTGAAGACCCTATGGTTGCTGCAAAGAATGCAGATGTATTCTTTACAGATGTATGGACTTCAATGGGTGAAGAGGCTGAGACTGAAAAGAGAAAAGCTGTATTTGCTGGAAAGTATCAAATAAATGATGCTGTTTTAAGTGTAGCAAATAAAGATGCTATGGTACAACATTGCCTACCAGCCCATCGTGGAGAAGAGATTACTGCAGAAGTATTTGAAGCACATGCAAATGAGATTTTTGATGAGGCTGAGAATAGACTTCATGCACAAAAAGCTGTAATGGTTACATTGCTTAAAGATTAGTTATTATATTGTTTTTTTAAAGTATCTTATTATTTTAATAGGATACTTTTTTTGCTATAATTGAATTGGAGGTAATTCTATTATGATAAAAGATGAATATTATACATTGTATAATGGCGTTAAAATTCCAAAGGTAGGATTTGGCACATGGCAAACACCAGATGGTGATGTATGTTATAACGCAACCCTTGAAGCATTAAAGGCAGGATATAGACATATTGATACTGCACTTGTTTATGGAAATGAGGAATCAATCGGAAGAGCAATTAAGGATTCTTTAATAAATAGAGAAGAAATCTTTATAACTTCAAAATGTCCTGCAGATATTAAAACTTATGAAGGTGCAATCAAATCCTTTGAAACATCACTAAATTTATTAGGGGTAGAATATATTGACTTATATTTAATACATGCGCCTTGGCCATGGAGTAATGTTGGTAGTAATTATACTGAAGGTAATAAGAAGGTTTGGAGAGCTATGGTTGATTTATATAATAAAGGTAAAATTAGAGCTATTGGTGTATCTAATTTTCATCCAGAAGATATTGAACCTTTAATACAAGATACCAAAATTAAACCAATGGTAAATCAAATTAGATATTTTTTAGGTAATACCCAACCAAATGTAACAAAATATTGTCAAGATAACGATATTTTAGTTGAGGCCTATTCACCACTTGCGACTGGTAAAATATTAAATAATGATATATTACTTAAAGTTTCAAAAAAACATAATGTATCACCAGCTTTAATATGCCTAAGATATTGCCTTGAAAATAACACATTGCCTTTACCTAAATCAATACATAAAGATAGAATTATATCTAATTTATTGTTAGATTTTAAATTAGATAGTGAAGATATAAAACTTCTAGATACAATTCATGATGAGTCATTAGACCGACCTCTTAGAAGTTAGAATGTTGAGGCTTTTATAATGAGCGAAATAAAATATGAAATGGATATAAACTTTAGAACTAATGACTTTGATTCAGACGATTATATTACACCAACTGCTATATTATCACTATTTCAAGATATCGCAGGACTTCATGCGAATCATTTGAACTTGGGTTTTAAAGATTGTTATAACATGGGATATTACTGGGTCCTTGTAAGAAACAAATTTGAAATATTTAAAAATCCAACACCACTTACAAAAGGTAGACTTTTAACTTGGCCTCATGAAAAGGGAAGAGTTGATTTTAACCGTGAATATGCATTATATGATTCTTATGGTGATATAATCGCAAGAGGATTATCTAAGTGGGTATTAATAGATATAAACAAAAGAAGAATCGCTAGAACTGATAATATATCATATGGAGATGGAGAATATGTTTCAACTAATTATTATAAAGATGTAGAAAAGATAGTAATACCAGATTTTAGTCTATTTAAACATATCCAATCTCATACTGTATTAAAAAGAGATTTAGATCATAATTTACATATGAATAATTCGAAATATACTGATATTATATTTGATGTTATTCCAAATGATATAAAAATAAACAAGTTAAATATTGAATATATAAAAGAAGTTAAACTAAATGATATTATAGATATTTATGAATATTGTAATGAAAAATATATTTACCATTTAGGCTTGAACGGCCAAAACAAAATATTTATCTCACAAATAGAAAAGGACTGATAAAAAATGATAGAAGATTATTTAAAGTTTTTAGAAAACTCTAAAACTAAATTTCAAGCAATCGATATAACAAGAAAAATATTAAACGATTGTGGTTATAAAGAAATTAATGAGGGGGACTCATATAAAGGAATAGAAAAATTTTTTGTAGTAAGAAATAATTCCTCAATAATTGCTATAAATAAGCCCATAGACTTTAAAGATAAATCTATAAATATTATAGCTACACATACAGATTCACCATCATTTAAAATTAATGAAAATTCAACATTAAATATTTCTGGCTATAATATGCTTGAAACAGAAGTGTATGGCGGACCAATTTATTCTTCTTGGTTTGATCGCCCACTATCAATTGGAGGAAGAGTTGTTGTAAAGGATAATGATTCTATTAAGCAAATTAATATAGCTTTTAAAAATTCAGTTTGTACAATTCCAAACCTTTGTATTCACTTTAATCGTGATATAAATAAGGGTCATGAATATAGTCTAGATGAAATGAAGCCTATATTATCTAACACATATGATATATATGCTTTATTAAAAAAAGAGTATAAGATTAATAAGGAAAATATATTATCATTTGAACTTGAATTATTTAACAATGAAAAACCAACATATGTTGGTGCGAAAAAAGAATTCTACATGGCTTCACGTATTGATAACCTTGGTTCTCATTATACAGCTTTAAAAGCGTTTATTGATTCATCAAATGATACTTTTAAAGTATTCTCATCATTTGATAATGAAGAAGTAGGATCAGAGTCTATGCAAGGCGCAGGATCAGAATTCTTATCTACAACTATTAAAAGAGTATTCATTGAAAATGATCTAACCATTATAGATTATTATAAATCATTATCAAATTCTATTGCGATATCTGCAGATAATGCGCATGCACTTCATCCAAATTATGCTTCTAAATCAGATAAGTTAAACGCACCAATTTTAAATGGTGGATTTGTTATAAAAGAAAATCCAAATTTAAAATATACAACAGATGCTATTTCTAAGGCAGTACTAATTGATTTATGTAAGAAAAATGATATTAAATATCAATGTTTTCATAATAAACCAGGAATTGCAGGAGGCTCTACTCTTGGTAATATATTACAACAATCATTCTCAATACATATGGTAGATATAGGACTACCACAGCTTGCAATGCATAGTGCATATGAAACTGCAGGAGTTAAAGATATAGAAGAATATTATAAAATTATGAAATCATTTTATAATATAAATCTTTCTCTTAATAATAATGAAATTAAGTTTTAAATATAGAAAAACAAACAAAAACCACAAGAATTGCTTGTGGCTTTTTATTTAATATATAAAAGATTAATATTCTAAAATATTACTCTTTAATGAATCTATAAATTCTTTAGATGGGTCAATGTATATTGTCTTTTGATTAGTAAACGTTACAAAACATGCTCTCTTACCAGGAATCTTTTTAATATAGCGCTGCAGTGTATAGTCAACAGGGACAGAAGATGAATCTTTGTATGTTGAATAGAATGAGGCAATCATTGCGCATGATCTAATATCATATTCATTTAATTCACTATCTTTAGATATTACGACATGTGATCCTGGTGCATCTTTAACATGAAACCATGTGTCATTATACTTGGCAATTTTATGAGTTACAATCTCGTTTTGAATGTTATTCTTACCAACATATACTTTAGCGCCGTCTTCTAAAATGTATGTTAAAATTTTAGTTTTAATTTTTCTCTTTTTCTTTTGTTGAACTTTTTTAATATATTTATTTTCAATGAGTTCAGTTTCAATTTCTAAAATGTCAGATACTGAGGCATTTTCTATTTGAGAATATATAATTTTAAAATATTCTATCTCGTCATTTGCAATAGCTATTTGTTCATTTATATGGGTAATAGCGGATTTGGCTTTTTGATATTTTTTATAATAAATCTTAGAATTATCTATTACACTATATCTTATATCAAGTGGTATAGTAATATTTTTATTATCATAGTAGTTAAATACTTCAATTGAACTAGATTTTTCCGCTATGTATGATACAGAAAGTAGAAGTTCACCATAAAGCTTATACGTATTTGCTAAAGATGCATCATTTAAATCTTTATTAAGATTAGATATTTTATCTTGTAATCTTTTAATTTTAGATTTTATAGTTTGAGATAAATTAGATGATTTTTCTTTAACTCTTTCTTTTAATGCTTTTTCAAAATAAATATAGTCAAGCATAGAAGAAATAGAAGAGAAATCTTTTGTTTTAGAATATCCAATATTTGTAAAATAGAAATCTTCTTTATTATTATCTAAAAAAGTATAAGGCTTTGGTGATGATTTTAAAAGAGTTAAAAATGTATCTATTGGTGATTTAGAATTCATTATATATGAAGCTGTCTTAAAAGAGATACCATTAAATTTATTCATTAATGCTTTAGAATCAAGTATGCTACTAAATAATAAAATTATATCGTCTTGATTAAGCGTAAATGGGTCTAGTTTATCTTCGCTTATAAACGGCTCATATAAAGCATTTGGGTATATTATCCTTTTTGAATCGATGGAGTTTTCTTTTTTATACGCATCAATAATAATATTATTTTTAACTAATATTATATTTGAATCTTTGCCCATAAGTTCAAGAATTAAAGAAGTATACAAAGTATCACCTATTTCGTTTAATCCTTTGACTTTAATTTCAAGTATTCTATCATTTTTAATCGTTTCAATAGATTGAATAATTGAGCCCTCTAAATATTTACGAAGTAACATGGTAAATCCTTTTGGGACAAGCGGATATTCATATTTTTTTTCTGTTAAATGAAATCTATAATATTGACTTGAAGCTGATAAAAGTAGATTATAATTTTTAAAGTTAGATCTTATTTGTAAAATATAATCAGACTCTGATATTTCAAGTACTTTAGATATTTTACCACCAATAAGAGGAGATATTTCATTAGCGAGTTTATTCAAAAGAAGTCCATCAAGTGGCATATAAATCACGTATTATTAATATTGATAGGATTTATATCAATTATTAATAAATTCCTTTC
>CAVAQB010000079.1:0-6071 GCA_963590725.1 Anaeroplasmataceae bacterium
ATGAAAACAATAAGGATGTATTAGATAGATTAATAAACTCTTTTGAAACGTTATCAAAAAAATATAGTAATTATAATTTAACATTTACATACTCTATATATTTTTCTGATTCTACAGAAGAGGCAATATCACTTATAACAGATAAATGTCTTATGGCACTTGATACAGTTCTGCAATTCAATCAAAACCAAAGGGTTTATTATAGCGATGATATGCTTTCAAAAATTGAGGGAACTAATTTAAAAATTTCAAGTATTAGAAATGGAATTTTGAATAATGAATTTACTTTCTATCTTCAACCTCAATGTGATATTGATGGTAATATATTATCGTGTGAGGCTCTTGCGAGATGGCATAATTCTAAAGGAGTGGTAACTCCAAGTGATTTCGTTCCTTTCCTTGAAAATAATGGTTTGATTCAAGAACTAGATTTATATATATGGGAAGCTGTTTGTAAATTTCAAAGAGATTCTATAGATAATGGCAAGAAGGTAATACCAATTTCTATAAATGTTTCAAGAAACGATATAGAAACATTTGATGTTGTATCAAAGCTTTATGAGCTTATAAAAAAATATGATTTAACACCAAATTTAATTGGAATAGAAATTACCGAAAGTGCATATTCAAAAGATGTTGATTTAATAAATAGTGTTATAAAAAAATTAAGAGAACTTGGATTTGTTGTTTTAATGGATGATTTTGGTTCGGGATATTCAAATTTAAATATGCTTGCGCATGTTGATATTGATATTATAAAAGTAGATATGCAATTTATTAGAAATTACAATAATGATGATGCGACTAAAGAGGTTTTAAAATCTATTATAGATGTTGGAAAAAAGCTTAATAAGAAATTAATATTTGAAGGTGTTGAATCAAATGAGCAATATAATTTTATTAAAATTGGTGGAAAGATTATTCAGGGATATTATTTTTATAAGCCATTTCCAAGCGAAAATTTAGATAATATTTTATCATAGGAGTTATTGAAAAACCCTTGTAAATATTATAGAATAATATTATGTTTTAAGGAGTTATACTATGTTATTTGAGAAGCAAGGATACAGTGAAGAAAATAATTTTAATCAAAAGCCTATAATTAAAGTTGTAGGTGTCGGTGGCGGAGGAGGAAACGCCATTGACCGAATGATAGAAAATGAGGTACGTGGAGTAGAATTTATTGCCGTAAATACTGATGCGCAAGATTTATCTGCCTCAAGAGCTGATACAAGAGTTCAAATTGGAAAGACTCTTACTAGAGGTCTTGGAGCTGGAGCTAACCCTACTAAGGGTCGTAATGCGGCTCTTGAATCTGAAGAAGATTTAAAAGAGGTACTAAATGGTGCTGATATGGTATTTATTACTTGCGGAATGGGCGGAGGTACTGGTACTGGTGCGGCCCCTGTTGTTGCACGTATCGCAAAAGAAATGGGAGCTTTAACAGTTGCGATTGTAACAAAGCCATTCCAATTTGAGGGAGCAGATAGAATGACTAAGGCTGTTTCAGGTCTTGAAGCTATTAAGCCTTATGTTGATACATTAATTGTTATTCCTAATCAACGCTTATTTTCAATTATCTCTCCTGATACTAAAATGCTTGAATGTTTCCGTGAAGCTGATAATGTACTTCGTCAAGGAGTTCAAGCAATTTCAGAACTTATTAATTTCCCAGGACTTATCAATGTTGACTTTGCAGATGTACGTACTGTAATGCAAGATAAAGGAACTGCACTTATGGGTATAGGTGTCGCATCTGGTAAAAATAGAGCCGTTGAGGCTGCTCGTAGAGCTATTCATTCATCTTTACTTGAGGTTTCAATTGATGGCGCAACAAACGCAATTGTAAATGTAACATCTTCAGCAGATATTACAATGACTGAGGTTAGACTTATTAACGAAGAAATTAGAAATAACTGCGATGCTAATCTATCAATTATATTTGGTACTGCAATTAATAATGATTTAGGCGATGAAATTGTTGTAACTGTTATCGCAACAGGATATGAACTAAAAGCTAAGGAAAATGGTATAGATGACTTAGCTCAATCAATATTTAACAATATTTCAGATGAAAATATTGACTATTTAGCCCAAAAAACAAATGAAAATACATCAAATAATAATTTTGAAAACGAATTAGATGACCAGGATTTTGATGTAGATAAATCTTTGTTTGAAAGTGATTTAGATACTAAGAAATCACGTAGAGAAGAAGCTAAGAGAAGAAAAGAAGAAGCTAAACAACGTAAGTTTGAGGAAAAACTACGTAAGAAAAAGAATAAGATGGATAATATTTCGTTTGATGATTCAAAAGATAGTGAATATCCAGATTGGCTAATGAAATAATGTGGAGATTTTCTCCACTTTTTCATATATTTTAATCATTATAATTATAAATTATGCTATAATTAATATATAAAAGTTAGGAGCTATCGGTATGGTATTAAAGACTATAATTAAAGATATTAATGATTTAAGAAATATATGTGGCATTGAGAATTCTAATATATTACAAATAGAAGAATTATATGGTTGTAATATAGATATAAAGGGAGACAAAATAATAACTGATGTTTCGGATGAATTTAAGGCAAATTTACTTGATGAATATTTTGCGATGCTTGAAACTATTTCACATAAATATAATATAAGTCTTACAATACGTGATATCCTTTATATTAAAAACATGCAAGATTCTTTAAGACTTGAGGAATGTTATACACTATATGAAAATCGTCATATAGTTGGTTATACATCATCAAATAAACCGATTTATCCTAAGACAATTAGACAAATTGATTATGTTAAAGCTTTACAAAAATATGATATGGTATTTGGTATAGGACCAGCTGGTACTGGTAAAACATATTTAGCGGTAATAAATGCGGTATCTATGTTAAAGTCTGGCAAAATAAAAAAATTAATTCTTACAAGACCTGCGGTTGAAGCAGGGGAATCTCTTGGATTTTTACCAGGAGATTTAAAAGAGAAAATAGATCCTTACTTAAGACCTTTATATGACGCATTATATGATTCTCTTGGTAAAGAACAAACAGACCAACTAATTGAAAAACAGGTGATTGAAATAGCCCCTCTTGCTTATATGAGAGGAAGAACATTAGATAATGCCTATGTAATACTTGATGAGGCACAAAACACAACTGATATGCAGATGAAAATGTTCTTAACACGTCTTGGATTTAATTCAAAGATGGTTATTACAGGAGATATTTCCCAAATTGATTTGCCAAATCATATAAAATCTGGTTTGAAAACAGCAGTTCATATTTTAAAAGGAATTAATAGAATATCAATTATAGAATTTGAAAAATACGATGTAGTTCGTCATCCACTAGTCGCAAAGATTATCGAACGTTATGACGAAGAAGGAGTATAATTTATGAAAATACATTTCGTAAGCCATATTAATGGAGATACAAAAGAATATATGAAACTTATACGTTCTATATTTAAGCATGTAAAAGATTCAAGAGAATTTAATATAATATTTGTATCTAATGAAGAAATACAACAAATCAATAGAGATTATAGAGGCCTTGACAAGGTAACTGATGTTATATCATTTGCTTTAATGGATAATGATATATCAAATTATAACGCCGAAGATGAACTTGGTGATATATTTATTTGCGTTGATAGAGCGAAAGAACAAGCTTCTGAATACGGACATTCTTTAGAACGTGAAATAGGATTTTTATCTGTACATGGATATCTTCATCTATGTGGATATGATCATATGAAGCTTGAAGATGAGAAAGTAATGTTTGCTAAACAAGATGAAATATTAAATAAAGCAGGACTTAAGAGGGATTAATATGGAATTATTTGAAAGAGCAAAAGATATTGTAAAATATTCATATTCACCTTATTCAAAATTTAAGGTTGGATGTGCGATAGAACTTAATGATGGTAGTTTTATTTGTGGAACTAATATTGAAAATGTTTCATATCCTCTTTCAATGTGCGCTGAACGTATAGCGCTTTATAAGGCATATAGTGATGGATATAATATAGATGATATTAAAGCTATGGCTATATATGCTGATACAATAGATTTTATATCTCCATGTGGTGGATGTAGACAAGTGATGCTTGAACTACTACCATCAAAATGTAAGATATATTTACTTAATAATAAACTTGAAAGTAAGGAGGTAACAATAGACATTTTAATGCCTATTGGATTTGATAGCCTTGAATAACGAATTTAAATCAGGATTTATTACTATAATTGGAAAACCAAATGTAGGTAAATCTACACTTTTAAACACAATAATTGGACATAAAATTGCGATAATGAGCGATAAACCTCAAACAACTCGTAATACAATCCTTGGAGTATATACAACATCTGATGCTCAAATAATATTTACCGATACACCAGGAATTCATCATGCTCATGATAAACTTGGTGAAATAATGAATGATTCATCATATAACGCAATAAAAGGCGTTGATGGAATATTTTATATGATATCAGCTACTGATAAACTTACAAATCTTGATAGAGAGATAATTGATTCACTTAAGAATACTTTGAAACCAATTTATTTGATAATTAATAAGATAGATTTATTAAAGAAAAAATCAGATTTAGATAAAGTTATAGTAGAGTATATGAATGAATTGCCATTTAAAGGAATATTCCCAGTATCAGCATTAGAAAAAACTAATGTATTAGAACTAATAGAAGATATAAAAAAACTTATACCAATAGGTCCTAAATATTATCCTGATGATATGATTTCAGATCATCCTGAGCGTTTCATTATAAGTGAGCTTATAAGAGAAAAAATATTACAACTAACTCGTGAAGAGGTACCACATTCAACTGCGGTTACAATTGATTCAATGAAGAAACTAGATGATATAGATGAAACAGTTGAAATATACGCAACTATATATGTAGAACGTGATTCTCAAAAAAAGATTATAATAGGTAAGGGTGGATCACTTATAAAAGAAGTTAAAAGAAGAGCTAAAAAAGATATAAAAGCCCTTCTTGGTTCAAACTGCACAATCGATTTATGGGTCAAGGTTAAAGAAGATTGGAAAGATAGAAAAGATGTCCTTCGTACCCTTGGATATTCAAAGGATAATTATTAATGGATAATTTAGAAGTAGAAGGATTTGTTTTATCACAAATTGATTTTAAAGAAAAATCAAAAATAGTATATCTTTATACAAAAAATGGTAAAATTTCATTTAAAGCATTAGCTTCCTCTAATCCTAAAAAAGGAATGCTTCCACTAATAACTTCTATGAATAAAGTTAATGTTATTTTATCTAATAAAGAATTTCCAACATCAATTGATTATACATTAATTAATTCATATCAAGATATAAAGGATGATTTAAAGAAATCATTATGGTACTCTTTTATATTAGAGATTATATCTAAACTCCCAATAGATTCTCCACATGAAAGAGTATATTCTTTACTTGATGAAATATTTAACTTAAGAAATAAGTATGATGGATTATTATTAACAACAGTTTTTATGGTTAAAATGACTTATGCATTTGGTGTATCACCAGTATTTAAAAGATGTGTTATTTGTAACGAAAAAAATCCAGAGTATTTTAGTATAAAAGATGGTGGAGCACTTTGTTATAAGCATAATCATAAGGATACATTAAAAGGCGATATACTTAAGATTTTAGAAAACATTTATTATATAGATATTTATAAAGAGGATCTTGATAGCCTAAAAGGTTATGATATGATTAAAGTGTTTCAAATAATAAATATGTATTATAATGATCATGTAAATATATATTTAAAAGGATTAAATTCGCTTATAATATAAAAAAAAGGTTTGATAGAATTCTATCAAACCATTATTTATTTAATGGAGCAGGCGAAGGGAATCGAACCCTCGTAGTCAGCTTGGAAGGCTGAGGTTCTACCATTAAACTACGCCTGCATGTATATATAACAATAGCAATATAATGTATATAATTAATCAAATGGAGCAGGCGAAGGGAATCGAACCCTCGTAGTCAGCTTGGAAGGCTGAGGTTCTACCATTAAACTACGCCTGCAT
>CAVAQB010000080.1:0-6496 GCA_963590725.1 Anaeroplasmataceae bacterium
AGCAATTCTTTTATCAGAAGGCGCATCATTCTACGCTGGAAATAACTATTATGGTGGTATTATTAAAAAACAATTAATAAGAAATAACGATAATGATGGCACAAGTGCCGGAATTAAACTTAATAATGTTATTTATAATGATGGCACAAATAGCACATACGTAACTGAAGAAAATAGATTAGATTTTAGTGATGCAGGAAATTCTATTTCACTCGCAAATTTTAGTTATAATGAATATGGTGATAAACTTCCATTTACATTATATGAAGAAGAGTCTTGGGAGAATGCAGAGGCTATTATGAATAATCAAGTTTATGGTGCTGGTACTAACAATACTATGCAAGATTTATTCTTAAGGTCAAGTTATATTAACTAATACTTAAAAATTAATAACCTTCTAAATGAGACATTATATACTTTTAATGTCTCATTTTTTACTTTTTAGTGTATAATGGATTTGGTGATTTTTATGTCTTATGAATTAAAGTCTTTAGAATTCGATAAAATATTAGCGGAAGTTTCAAAATATAGACACTGGGATAGAACAAAGGAATACATTTTAAATTTAAGCCCTATTACAAATGTTTTAGAAATTAACACTATGCAGAGTCTTGAGAAGGAAGCATTTAACGCAATTGTTAAATATGATAATATTCCTATATTAGAGCTTGAAAATATAGATTTTGTATTAGAAAGAGTAAAAATCGGAGGTGTAATATCTTCTTTTGAACTGCTTTCTTTTATGGCTTTGTTAAACACAACAGCTAATATTAAAAGATATCAAACATATCTTCATAACAACAAAATATCTACAGATAATATTGATGTATATTTTAACAAAATAACATATAATCAAAGACTTAAAAACGATTTAGGATATAAAATAGATGAAAATGGTAATATTAAAGATAGTGCCTCTGATGGCTTATTTAAGGTAAGAAGAATGCTTCAAACCCTAAATAATAAACTTCATAATAAGTTTAATGAGTATTTAAGTACTAAATCATCTATGTTAACAGAATCTTTAGTAGCTTCACGTGGTGGACATTTATGTCTTCCATTTAAGGTGGAATATAAAAATCAAGTAAAAGGTTTAATACTTGATGAATCACAATCAGGTACAACAGTTTATATTGAACCACTTGAATGCCAAATGATTGAGACAGAAATTGATAGTGCGAAAGCGCAAGAAAAAAGAGAGATAGAAGATATATTAAAAGAAATATCACTATCAATTAATTCTAATATGGAAGAATTAGAAAATGATATAGAAGCCATAAAGTATTTAGATATAATTTATACTAAAGCTTTATACGCAAAAGAAAATGATTATAATTTTCCAAAAATTAATGATAATGGTACAATAAATTTAATAAACGCAAAACATCCTTTAATTGATAAAGATTTAGTTGTAGGACAAACTATAACACTTGGTGATAAATACCAAGGAATGATTATTACAGGACCTAATACCGGAGGTAAGACTGTAGTTTTAAAAACAACAGGCCTTTTAACAATCATGGCTTTATGTGGGCTTGCTATACCTGCATCGGAAGGATCGGTTGTATCTACATTTGATAATGTGTTTGTAGATATTGGAGACGAACAATCTATTGAGGCATCTCTATCAACATTTTCATCACACATGAAGAAAATAAAAAATATATGTGATAATATCACATCACAATCTCTTGTCTTAATTGATGAAATAGGATCAGGTACTGACCCTAAAGAAGGTTCGTCACTTGCGATAGCTATAATAGATTATATATATAAAAGAGGGGCAAAAGTAATTGCCACAACTCACTATAGTGATTTAAAAGAATATGCTTATTCAAATAAAGAAATAATAAATGCGTCTGTTGAATTTGATACTGATACTCTAAAACCTACATATAAATTACTTCTTGGCGTAGCTGGAATGTCTAACGCAATTAAAATAGCTAATAATTTAGGTATAAACGATGTAATCATAAAAAAAGCCCTAGATATAAATAATAATGGAAATAGTGATACAACTAATTTGATGTCTAATCTAGATCTTGAAAACCAGCGACTTCAAAAAATATTAAAAGATTATGAACAACTATTAAATGATTATAATAAAAAAATGGTAGATCTTGAACTTTATAAGAAAAAGATTGAACAAGAACGTATTAATATATTAAAGGCAGCTGAAAATGAAGCTAAAGATATTATTGATAGTGCTAAAGAGGATTCAGAGAAATTAATAGCTGAAATTGATAAATATAAGAAAGATAAAGAAGCCAAAGAACATGAACTTGCAGATATTAAATTTGCGGCTCGTAATCTTAAAACTAAAGGATTTAATGAAAATCTATTTGATGAAAAATTAAATGTTGGAGACTTTGTATATATTAAATCTTATGATAGAACAGGACAAATAATTGGAATTAATAAAAAACTATATGAAGTACAAGTGGGACAATTTAAAATGTCATTTAATAAAAGTGATTTAAAACTTACAAAACCACCTGTTGAAAAGAAAAGCCAATATAAAAAACCTACTGGTTCAACACCTGCAAAATACGCAAAGCTTGAGCTTGATTTAAGAGGGTATAGATATGAAGAAGTCAAAGATGCGATAGATATATTTATAGACAAAGCCTTCTTATCTAATATGTCGGTAGTATATATTATTCATGGCTTTGGTACAGGAGCTGTTAGAAATGCAGTACAAGCATATCTTAAGAAATCTCCTTATGTAAAATCATATCGTTATGGAGGTGAGGGAGAAGGATTAAACGGTGTAACCGTTGTAACCCTTAAATGATGAAAGCAATTCTATTTTTAGGACAAAATTCTTGCCTAGATAAATATGATTTAAGTAATTCCTATATTGTGGGTGTAGATAGAGGGGCGTTAATACTTGCCCAAAACAAAATAACTATGGATTTAGCTATAGGTGATTTTGATTCTATTTTAAATAATGATTTATCCATAATTAAAGAATATTGTAAGGATATTAAAGTATTAAACCCTATAAAAGATCTTACTGATACAAAATATGTAGTAGAACTTTTATATAAAAAATTTGACGAAATATTAATAATTGGTGGCATTCAAGGGAAAAGAATAGAACATTTAATCGCAAATATTAATATTTTGTATGAATATCCATCTGTTAAATTTATAGATGATTTTACAAAAATAGAAGTACTAAAAGAAGATAGAATATATTATAAAGATGAATATAAATATATTTCATTCTTTGCGTTAAAAGAATCAATTATAAGCCTATGTGGTTTTAAATATAATTTAGATAATTATAAATTAAAACTATATGATTCACTTTGTATTTCTAACGAAATAGAAGGTATGGCGAAAATAAAAATTACAGGAATGGTATTAACAATAAAATCTATTGAAGATAATTTAAAATAAAACTTGTAATTTAGAGTAATGAGTGTATAATTATTTAAAAAGGGATGGTGATATTATGCCTAAAACTAGTGTTTATGAAAATATGTGGGAAAAGTATGGATTTGATTTATGTCAATCTAAGACAAGCGGAGCTAACTATAAAAAAATGGCTCAAATTTATTTCAAACTAATTCAAAAAGAATTAAAAGAAAATTTCAAAAATAATGTTTCAGTAGTTAAAAAATTAGAAAACTCTGAGGAATTAGATGTAGCGAAAGTTAAGAAAAATTTATCTGGTGAAGAAGAATATATAAGTAATGTTATTAAGAGTGTTAATGAAAAATATCATATTAATGAAATGTTTGAATTCTATGGATATGATAAAATAAGTGGTACTGAATTACTTACAAAGGTTGAACCAAAGAAAGTAAAGAAAGCATTTTATAATAACATGACTACAAAAGACGCAATAGCTATTGCCTCTAACAGAAGATTCTTTTACTTAAAAAATCAAGCTGAATTTAAATATGTAGCTGAAGAAAATGAACGTTCAAAAGATCATTTACTTTTGGGTGCTTTAAAAGAATTCCAAGAAGTTCATAATAGTAGAGGTTTCTTTTGGAAGTTGTTCCACCGTTCTCAATATAGAGAAGAGACAAATTATATTCATCAAATGAAACTTGATATTTGTAAATATATTTATGGTGAAGGTGGTAATGAAATAAGCAAACTTTCAAATATTGCGATTGACTCTTATAACCAAAAAGATTACAACAGAATCAAATTTAAAGATGAAAATTTCGAAGCTAACTTCCAAAAACAATTCGCAATTAGATCTATTATGGATGTTAGTAGTAAGAATGCTTCAATTTCTGTTGATAAAAAAGATGATATTAAAAATGATTTAAAAGAAATTGTAAGCGAAATTCCTAATAAAGAAAATAATATAAAATCTAATGACAACCTAAATGATATAAAAGAAAGCTTTGCTAAGACTCAAATATTTGTTAATGAAGTTCAAAAAGAAGTTGAATTAAATAATGAAGCTATTAAAGATATTGATAATATTTTAGAAAACAATAAGGTTGAAGAGAAAGAGGCTATGGATAAATAATCCATAGCTTTTCTTTTTCAATAACAAAAGAAAAAGTATTTAACTATATAATATTGGCATTTTATTCGTTTATAAGCTCAAATTATGTTTGTTTTAATAATTTTATATAAATTTTTTTATATAGTATTGAAAACAATTAAATATTTGTTATAATTCTTTTGGGAGCTGGAAGACCGGCTGAGAGGAAGATGTGCTCTTCGACCTGACCTGATCTAGGTAATGCTAGCGTAGGGATAAGTATATTATATATTTTATCTTTATTTTAGTATGTTCCCGAAATTTTGGAACATTTTTTTATTTAAGGAGGTAAATATAAATGAGTAAATTTAATGTTCGTGTTTTAGCTGAAATAGCTATATTTGCAGCTATCGGCTTTGTCCTTGATATTCTTCAAGGAGGAATTTGGAAAGGCGCATTTCCAAATGGAGGAAGTATTGGTATAGCGATGGTGCCAGTATTAATTATTTCTTATCGTCGTGGATTTGGACCAGGACTTTTATGTGGACTTATTTTGTCCCTTGTACAAATGCTTGGAGGAATTTATGTAATTAATTCTGGATCTCTTTCTGGATGGAAAGGTACTGTTGGACCTTTTATCCAAGTAATGCTTGATTATGTTTTAGCCTATACTGTAGTAGGATTTGCGGGATTATTTGCACCACTTTATAATAAAGCTAATTCAAAAGGCATTAAGCTTTGTTGGATTATAGTAGGATCAAGTGTTGGAGCCTTACTTAAGTATATGATGCATGTTATGTCAGGAATATTCTTCTGGCCTGGTAGCGATGTAGAAATATTTGGACATAGCGTACATGTAGGATCACTTGCATATTCATATGTTTATAATGGACTATTCTGTATTCCAAATTGGATTATATGTACTGTAATTATGGTTCTAATAGCGCTATATTATCCTAAATTTATTAATGCCGAAAATATTTCTTTTGAGCAAGAAGTATTTGATGGGAAAAAAGATGATAATAAATTAGAGGAGGGGCAAAAATAATGAAAAAGTCAATTTTTACTACAGTGTTTGGATTATTTGTGTTTTTACTTTATTTAATACTTTCACTTAAATCATTTAGCAAGTATGATGATGGATTTGGAACTGATATTTCTTATGATATGGATTTATTTGTTTTATGTATTTGTGGACTTATTATATTAATAGTTGGATTATATGATTTGTATTTAAATATAAAAAAGAAAAATAATACTATGCTTAAAAGTCTAGAAGCATATTCAAAAGGATTAAGTCTTCTAGGATTTATATCTACATTATATCCTCTTGGAATGATGTTTAAGATGATTGCGAAGAAGAAGGGCTCTTTAATTATTACAAACTATTTAGAATGTGCAATGTTTGGCGCATTCGTTCTTACCGCAGGAATTCTATTATTCATAGATTATAAAAAGAAAAAGTCTTTATAATAAAGAATTATTAAAAGCTTGTGCAAAACAAGCTTTTTTTATGCTAAAATAGTTTAGGAGGTAATTGTATGGACGGATTTTTAATAATTAATAAAGATAAAGGCATTACCTCATTTGGTGTATGTAATAAAATTAAAAAAATGACTAATACTTTGCATGTTGGTCATACAGGTACACTTGATCCAAATACGACTGGAGTTTTGGTAGTACTTCTTGGAAAAGCTTGTAAAACACTACCTTTACTTATGGAACATACAAAGGAATATAAAACTACTATTTTGTTTGGTAAATCTAGTGATACCCTAGATTCAACTGGTAAAATACTTGAGGATAGAATTGTAGATGTTAATAAAGATGAATTATTAAAGGCAATAGATATTGTATCAAAATATACGGAACAAATCCCTCCTATGTTTTCAGCTATAAAGGTAGATGGAAAGAAGATGTATTCACTTGCTAGGGCTGGTAAGAAATTAGAATTGAAGCCTAGAAATGTAAATGTTAACTCATATAAAGTATTAACTGATATTTATGAAATTAATGGCTATAAGGCAATAGATATTTATC
>CAVAQB010000081.1:0-9796 GCA_963590725.1 Anaeroplasmataceae bacterium
ATTTCACATTCTTTTATAAGCTTCCAACCATCATTTTTATATTCTAATATCTTGTTATTACAATCATCTTTTGATACAAGAATTGTTTTAGCTTCTACATTTTTACTCATAAATTTTTGGATTTTTTCATCTATACTATCCATAGTATCACCTTTGATTTATTTTTATATACGTAATTCAATAATTGTTTAAATTATAAATTTTTGCATACAAAATGAAGATATTCTTGTGCTTTTGCGGTAAGGACTTGATATCCAAAATAATATAATATCTTATGATAAAGTTCTTCGCCTTTAAGCCCTTCATTAATATAATCTTTTGCTACATTTGATATTTCCTCTTTAGGAATATCATATATTTGTCTTACATATCCTACTCTTATATAATTAATATCAAATATTCCCCTATCAGGCCAAATAACATTATCATATAAATTATTAGTTTCCTTGAAATTAAATTGTTTAAGATGAGGAATAATTATATCTAAGGCTTTTTGTGAAATCTTTCCAATACCAAATGCCTCTCTTAATCTTTCTTTTAATGTATTATATGTTAATGGTCCTTCAGTATTAACAATATTTTCCAAATCAAAATCTAAATTATCTAATACATCTTTATTTCCAGCATACATTAAATCTAGATTAAGTGGCTTATAATCATTACACTTAATATATTTTTTTTCTAAAATCGCCATAAACACTCCTTATATATTCCTAATTTTATTATAATAGATTTTTATTCTTTTTCAATCATTTATAAGCAATAAAGAATAATCTTGGCATTTTTAATATTACACTATTATCGCTATGAAGTTTGTATTTTTTATTAATTTCATTTTGAATATCATTTAAAAATTCAGTTTTCTCTAAATCATCTAGCGCATCTAAATATGGCTTAAGTCCTGAACCTTTATACCATTCTACAACACCCTCTAGTCCATTTACTTTATGATAATATGTTGTTTCCCACATTTTAAAATCGCTAAATTTGTCTAATAACAAATCATAATATCCCTCTGGTGTTAATTGATGAAATACCTTAATACTCTTAAGCTTATTCCATTTAGGATTATGCTCAAGAATATTGTATAGTAATTTATAAAAATCACTTTCGTATGTAAGAGGTAGTTGAATCGCAACTACTCCTCCAATCTCAAGAGCATTACTTATTGAATCAAATAATTTATTTTGATCCTTTATCCAATGAATACAAGCATTAGAAAATATTAAATCAAATTTTCCAAGTGGTCTTAAATTTGTCGCATCCCACTCAATAAATTTAAGGTCTGGATGTTTAGCCTTCGCTTCTAGAATCATATTTTTTGATTGATCTATTCCTATTATATTAGCTCTAGTAAACACCTTTTTGAGTTCAAAAGTAGAATTTCCAGGACCGCTTCCTATATCAAGAATATTTAGAGGTTCTACATTAAGTTTTTTTATTAAATCTCTTACTGGTTCTGTTCTTTCACTTAAAAATTTTTTATAATCACATACATTCCATTCGCTCATACAAGTACCACCTTATAATATAATTATATAATTAAAAATCAAAGAAAAAAAGAGGTTTTCACCTCTTTATTATAATAAATAATAGTCTCCTTCAACTTTGACTACATTAACTTTTTCAGCCTTACCAAGAAGATTTACCTTAAAAGCTTTACGGTTATAAACTTCACCATCAAGTTTTACATCTACACTAGTCTCTTCGATTGATGTAATTTTATATACATCATCTCTTTTACGAGCAGATACAAGTGTATTATCAAGTTTTGGCTTATCTTCACCAAACACAATAATATACCCTAAATCCTCATGATTTTCAGCATCAAAAGTTTCATAGTTTAATAAACCATTTCCTGTATAAAACACATATTCTTCATTAGCATTAGCAAATGCTTGTTTAATATTGTTTTCAAGTTGAGCATCATTTACCTTTTTCTTAAGTTTAGAGAAAAATCCTTCTTTTTTCTCTTCTTTCTTTTCACTATTTTCTGTCTTAGTATCCTTCTCAGTTACTTCAGCATCGATTACAATATCTTTTGCCATAATTATTATCTCCTTTTCTAGTTTTTATGAACAACTGACAATATTAGGGTTAATATTCTTAATACTTCTACATAAATATATAGAATTGATAATATCAAGCCAAATGCAGCTACCCATTCAAAATCTTTTGTCGCTCCATTTTTAACATAAGTTACAGCCTCATCAAAGTTAAAGAATAACATTGTGCAACCGTAAACAAGATAAAGTGCTTCTAAAAATATTAAAAGACTTAAGTTTGATTTTATAGTTTCATGTGAGCCTGCAATATTAAATATGCTTAACACAAGTAATACTAATGAAACTGAAGCTATTGAACATAATATTAATATAAGAATACTTCTAATTTTATTTGTATTTCTTAATGCCCCACAAGCAAATAATGCTAAACATACTACAAATAATACTATAGTTGAGGCAACAGCGATTACACCAATTCCACTATAAAGTAAATCAGCAATTAGGGTAATCATACCAAGCGCTATACCTTCACATATAGAATATACTATTCCAGATACCATCGCAGCTTTAGGATTACTTCTTCCTATAATAACTGATATAATTCCTACTATGGCCGAAAGCACAAGCGCTATAGAAAATATTCCATAGCTATTAAACCTATACATAAATATTCCGGCTAAAGTTCCTGAAATACCAGTAATTCCTAAAAGTAATAATGTCTTTAAAGTAATTCCTTGATATGTAGCTGTATTATCTTGTGCATAAGTACTAGTTGTCTCTACATTTGTAAACATAGGATTTGAACCTAACATCCACATCACCTCTACATTCATAATTTTAACATTTATATATAATTTTTACAATAAGTGCATCTAAATAACACAATTTCACAAAATTAATTACATAGCGAATAAGCCAGTTTCTTCAATAGGGTCTTTCTCAGGAAGATCACCGAAAGCCCCCATTTTTCTAAATTCCTCAGACAATGTTTGATTAAGACGAGTACGATTATTTACATCTTCAATTGATGTAAACATCTTTTCATCTCTTTTCATCTTTATTTTTTCTGCAGCAGCTGGACCTAGGCCATCAACAGCCGCAAAAGGAATTCTTAAAGCTCCATCTTTTAATCCACCTTCAATATTAAATATAGTAGAATCACTCTTTTTAATATCTACAGACAAGAATTTAATACCACGAGCCTTCGCCTCAAGGCATACTTGAAGAGATGTAATTAAATCATCATCTTTAGCTGAACGCTCATGTGCTGGAATTTCTGAAAGTTCTTTAAGCTTCTTTTTAATATTATCCTCACTTCCAAGCATTGCATAAATATCATATGCCTTAGCACGCTTAGATAGGTATATACTATAGAACATTGCTGGTTTATATACTTTAAACCAAGCTATACGCAATGCCATTATAATATAGGCAATAGCGTGTGCCTTAGGGAACATATATTCTATTTGTTCACAAGACCAAATATAATATTCAGGTACATTTGCCTCTTTCATATCTTTCTTAAATGCTTCCCAACCCTCAGGATCTTTTACCTTTTTATTTTTACGGACAAATTCCATTATCTTAAATGCCTTACCAGGTTCCATTCCAAATGCCATTAAGTCAATCATTATATCGTCACGACATCCTATAATTTTATTAAATGGAAGTGTTCCAAATCCAGTTGGATTATTAGGGTCTACAAGTTGTTTAGCATTTCCAAGCCATACTCCTGTACCATGTGATAGACCTGAAATTTTTACAAGTTCTGAAAATGACTTTGGCATTGTGTCAATTAGCATTTGTCTTACAAATGGTGTTCCAAGCTCTGGAACTGCAAATGAAGCTACTTGTGAATCTATTTGTTCAGGTTTTAAGCCAATAGTTTCTGTTGAACAGAATAGTCCAAATACCTTATGGTCATCAAGTGGAATGCCTGTAGGATCACTAAATGGGAATTCATCTTGATGAAGATGTACAATATCCATAAAATATTTAATAAGAGTTGGATCATCGTGTCCTAAAACGTCAAGTTTTAATAGGTTATCCTCAAACGCATGATAATCGAAATGAGTTGTTCTCCATTCACTTGTATCATCATTTGCCGCATATTGAATAGGAGTTACATCATATATATCAATACGTTTTGGCACAACAACTATTCCACCAGGGTGTTGTCCTGTTGTAACTTTAACTCCTGTAATCTTTGTTGCGATTCTATCGATTTCACAATCTCTTAATTTAATATTATGTTTTTCAAGATAAGCCTTAACATATCCGTATGCTTTCTTATCTTGTACGGCACTTACAGTACCTCCTCTAAATGAGTTATTATATCCCATCATCTTACGAACAAATAGATGGGCAGATGGTTGGTATTCTCCTGAGAAGTTTAAGTCAATATCTGGAATTTTATCTCCTTTAAATCCTAAGAATGTTTCAAATGGTATACCATGACCATCTTTTTGCATAGGAGTTCCACACTTAGGACAGTTCATATCAGGTAAATCATATCCTGAAGATACTTTCCTTAATACATCTTGAAGATTTCTTTCTTCTTCACATTGTATCCACTCAGTCTCATTTTCACTAAACTTAATAGCCATAAACTTACACTTAGGGCATAAATAATGAGGAGCTAGGGCATTTACTTCTGTAATATTCATCATAAATGCCGCTAAAGATGATCCTACAGAACCACGTGAACCTACTAAGTATCCATGATCAACAGAGTCTTTAACCATAAGGTATGCCATAAAGTATGTTGAATAATATCCTGAGGAAATAATTGATTTTAATTCACGATCAAGACGAGCCTTAACAAATGGGTGAACATTTTCTCCAAAGTGTTCAAGCACATTTTTGCTAATTACTTCCTTCATTGCTTCAATCATTGATGGATAACGGAGTTCAGGACATTCATGATCTTTAAATTCATCATCTGCAGGCACATACATTGCGCCATCACCTTTTTTAAATACTACAATAGGTTCTACCATATCGGCAACCTTATTAGTATTTGTTACTACTATTTCATAAGCTAAATCTTTATCAAGGTAATTAAATTCATCAAGCATTTCAGATGTAGTTCTTATATGTGCGTCAGGTATCGCATTACCTTCACTAAGGTATCCTGCAAGCTCATGACGACCTCCACCACTCTTTGGTGAATCAATTAAAATATTACGATATTTCTTATCTTTCTTATCAATATAATAACATTCTGATGTAGCGACAACCATTTTCCCTTGTCTCTTAGCTTCAGCAATAATCTTTTTTACAGTATTTTGTATAATTTCAAGACCATTACGAACATCACTAAGTTCTTTTATTAAGTGATCATATGAATGAATTGGTTGAACCTCTATTACATCATATTTTGAAATTGCATATGCTAATTCTTCATCAGAACGATTTAATGCATTTTCAAAAACATCACTAAATGAATTTCCAGATAAGAATAATACACCTTCATGGAATTCTTCAAGAACTGACTCAAGCATTCTTGCATCCCCAGAAACATTTGTAGTTAGGGCATTTGAGACAATCTTAAACATATTTTTATATCCATGCTGATTTAATGCGATTATTCTAGCTCTTTTAGGGAATACATTTTTAATAGCTTTTGGATTATCAAGAATTAATTTATTTAAATCATTATATTTACTATATCCTAAAGAAATAACCTTAGGAATCATTTGGATGAAACATTCTGCAAGTACTCTTGTATCATCATTGGCTCTATGGTGATGGTCTTGTTTAACTTTAAAGAATTTTGAAATTGCCTTTAAGTTAAACTTAGATAACTCACCATAATATGCATAATGCATTAATCTTAGGGTATCAATTCCCGCAAAATTAATATCATCCATATTATTTTGTCTTAACTTTGCACGTATAAATCCAATATCAAAATCAGCATTATGGGCAACTATAATACAATCTTTAGAATAATTAACAAACTTTCTTAAGGCATCCTCTATAGGCATTGCCCCCATAACCATTTCATTTGTTATAGATGTAAGTTCTGTAATCTTATTTGAAATTGGAATTAATGGCTTCACAAAATCGTCATATTGATCAATTATTTGACTATTTCTAACCTTAGCACATGAAATTTCTATAATCGAATCATAATTTTGACTAAATCCTGTAGTTTCAATATCAAACACTACATATGTCGCATCTTTAAGATTATAATCTCCTTCACCATATGTAATATGAAGTGCCTTGTCATCTACATAATCGAGATCACATCCATAAAGTGGTTTAATAGTATCATTTGGCTTTAGCGCATGGAAAATATCTGATATTACATAAACACCGTTGTGATCTGTAAAACCAATCGCTTTATGTCCCCATGCCTTTGCACACTTTAAATATTCCTTAGCTTCATTAAGTCCATCAAAGTTTGAAAGTTTTGTGTGACAACAAAGTTCAACTCTCTTTTCTGTTGCCTCATCCTTACCATAATTAACAGTTTCAATACCAAGTACAATAAGATCTCTTATAACCATTAATACATCATGTTCAAATTGATCATACTCAACTTGTCCCGAAACCTCACAAGTTATAAATTTAGATGATGATACATTTTCTACAATCTCATTATATTTTTTAAGAGCTTCATCTCCACGAATAAACGTTTTTATGTTTATTGAATCAGTTTGATCTGTAATGGAGGCAATGAATAATTTTGCGTTCTTTAAAGATCTAACTTCAGCCTTAAAAATAGTACCTACTATTTTAAATCTTGCAGGTCCTACCTTATTTAAAAATTCAGCTAATTCTTCTTGAGTAGATGGAATGTTTTTAATTTCATAAGCATTATTTTGAAATTTATAGGTTTTATCTTTTTTAACAGATAAATTCTTAGCATTTTCAGCTTCAGAAGCCTTAGCCTTAATCTCTCTTATCTCGAGTTCTATTTTCTTTTTCTCAAGTTCTTCAGCCTCTTTTGTTTTTAATTTCTCCTCTTCAGATTCCATAAGTTTAACAAAAATATCTAAAGAAACTTTCTTAAATTCATCTCTTATATCATCAGCCATTTGCATAAACTGAGTTGTTACTTGGTCTACATAGATTGTAATTGTATTACCCTCATATGACTTTTTTAAGTCATAAAATATTTCAAAAAGTGGACTAGTAGAAACTAGTAAACCCACAAAATGTTTAAAATATACTAATATCTCTTCTTCACCTAAATTATTCTCTTTGTATCCTATTTTTAAATTAACAAACGAATTTTGTGCTTCAAAAAGTTCTTTATTTTTAGTGAAAAAAACCTCGCGTTCCTCATATGTTAATGCCTTATCTATGGTAACGTCAAGATTAAATGTTTTCTTACTCTTTTCAAGAATAATTTTATTAACTGTTAAGTTGTTATTTGTAAAATCAAACCCCCCAGCTTTATTTAAGCTATCAATATAACTCATAAAAAATACCCCTTTATTGTTGTTTTTTAATTCTTATAATATTTCTACAAGCAATCCCCATAAATATATATGATAAAATAGCGCCTATATAAAATAACCAGCTTGCGCCAATAAATGCCCCAATTATATATGATACAAAAGACCAAGTCATAGAATATACTGAAACATTTGCCCTAATTTTTCTTGGTAAAAATGGATTGAAAATACGTCCTGAATACATAAGTACTATAAATACAAAGAAAAATTGAATAAATAATGTTAAAAGATTAGATGCGATTGTTTGTGGTACTGCAATCTTAAGATATTCATCATAACCAAGATTAATATAATCCATAAGTTTATAAATTTCATTAAAATCCTTATTTTGAATCTTTGAGATATCAAGACTAGAATCACTAAGAGATGAATACATTGTCTTCTTAATTTGACTATATTCACCATACGAAGAAGTTTCTACTATAAAATAATCCTCAAAAAATACAATAGATAAATCTGCATCTGTTTCCTTTTGGTTGAACGCTACCGCAAAAAATCCATTTGTATAAACTTTTTGTTCGATTGAATTAAGTTTATTTTCTTCTATTTTAATTGAAGAATTTTCATCATTATATATTTGTTGAAATAAAACCACTTCATCAGAATATGTTACCCCATCTATATTCGAAACTTCCGCAAAACTTGGAGTTGCGCATAATATAAAAAATAGTATGAAATATAAAACAACTCTCCATGTTTTATCAGCTAAATAAGCGCCTATATATTTTGGTCTAAATAAGCTATCAAAAAGTCTCATGTGCTCATATCCTTTCAAGTGATTTCTTCTAGTATTTATGATTATATCATAATTAATACGCAAATTCACCATTATTTATGATAAAATTATTTTGGTGATTTAATATGCTAATGAATAATGAAAAGCACTATAATACAATTAGTGCCTACTACAAAGAAAAGTACAATAATAAAGTTTGTAAAGTATCTTTAAATGCTGGATTTAGTTGTCCAAACAAAGATGGACGAAAAGGCATTGGTGGATGCACATATTGTAGTGCTTTAGGTAGTGGTGATTTTGCTGGTAATTTGTATGAGCCACTTAATATTCAATTTCAAAAAATCAAACAAATAATGATAAAAAAGTGGCCAAACGCTCTATTTATTCCATACCTTCAGGCAAACTCTAACACTTATAAGCCATTAGACGAGCTTAAAAAAATATACGCCCCTCTTCTTACAATTGACGATAATGTAATAGGACTTTCAATCGCTACTAGATGCGATTGCCTTGAAGATGAAAAAATAGAATATATCGCATCCCTTAACAAAATCAAACCAATTCAAATTGAGCTTGGTCTTCAAACAATTCATGAGAATACCGCAAAGCTTATAAATAGAGGGCATACTATAGACGAATTCGTATCATGTGTAAAAAAGTTAAGAGATAATAATATAGAAGTTGTAGTACACATTATAAATGGACTTCCATATGAAACAAAAGAAATGATGATTGAAACCGCAGAATTTTTAAATAAGTTGGACATACAAGGTGTAAAAATACATTCTCTTCTTATTCTTAAAGGTACAAAAATGGGGATGGATTATATTAATAACCCATTCCCAATATTAACCCTTGATGAATATAGTGATATAGTAGTTGAACAAATAAGACACTTAAATCCAAATATAATAATTCATCGTCTTGCGGCTGATGGAGTAATTAATGATTTAATAGAGCCAAAATGGACTATTAAAAAG
Organism: Anaeroplasmataceae bacterium; assembly: GCA_963590725.1. Classification (GTDB taxonomy): domain Bacteria; phylum Bacillota_I; class Bacilli_A; order Acholeplasmatales; family Anaeroplasmataceae; genus UBA3206. Next base: position 9,194 of record CAVAQB010000081.1, read on the forward strand.
ATGGTTGTAATGAATGAAATAGACAAAAAGATGCGCCGTCTTAACGCATGGCAAGGCGATCTTGTAAAGTAAGATTTGTTTTATTATTAAGCCTTAGGAAATTCAGAATAAAATATTGAATATCTATCCTTAAATACGTCTCTATTTATATCTTCTGATAGCTTTGGAAGTATAATACTAAGTATTATAAGAAATCTATGTGCTTCATCCTTTGATATATTATGAGGTAAGACAAAAGACTTAAAGAAAGTCATGATAGTTTTTGTAAGTTTTACTATTTCAAAAGACTCTAAGAGTTTATTACAATTCCTTACAAATTCAGAAAAATAAATGTTATCAAAAACTTGATTTAAAAAAGGCTCATCAAAAGCTTTTTTTATATCTGAAATCATAATCTTATATGTATCTAGTAATTCAATTGTTTCCTTTAAATCACAAGATAAATTGTTATTAGATAACAAATACAATCTATATGTATCAGAACTATATCTTGTAAGTATTTCATTTACAAATGAAACACCAAGTCTTTGTTGTTCCCCTAAATTATCCGCATCCATTTTCAAATTATCTAAGACTACAATTTTAGAATACCCACTACATTCT
>CAVAQB010000082.1:0-5070 GCA_963590725.1 Anaeroplasmataceae bacterium
GAGCATCTGCCTTACAAGCAGAGGGTCAGCGGTTCGAGCCCGTTAACCTCCACCATTTTTTATTATATTGCCGACTTAGCTCAATTGGCAGAGCAACTGACTTGTAATCAGTAGGTTGAGGGTTCGATTCCTTTAGTCGGCACCATTTCTTAGATAACAAAGAGGTTATGCATAACCTCTTTTTTGTTTTTATTCAATTAGGACAAATTATTATAAATTGACTGTTATATCATCGATAAAAAATGTTATAATAATTTTAGGTAGAATAGGAGTGATTGATAATGCGTAAAACGAAGATTATTTGTACACTAGGACCAGCATCAGATACATACGATGTATTAAAAAAAGCTATACTTGCGGGTCTTGATTGTGCTAGACTTAATTTCTCACATGGAACATATGAGGAGAAGAGGGAAAAGATAGATTTAATACATAAATTGAATAAAGAACTTGGAACAAATGTACCAGTTTTACTTGATACAAAAGGACCTGAAATAAGAGTTCGTAATTTTGAAGGGGATAAAATTTTGCTTAAAGAAGGCGATGAATTTAGATTGTCTCCTGATCCAAATCTATTAGGAAATTCTAAAATATGTGGACTTACATATCCAAACCTTGCGGATTATGTTAAAGTTGGAAATAAAATATTAGTTGATGATGGAAAAATCGGACTTGTAGTTACTGCTTTAGAAGGAAGAGTTCTTGTTACTAAGGTTTTGAATAGTGGTTCAATTTCAAATCATAAATCAATTAATATTCCAGATGTTATTGTAAATATGCCTTACTTATCAGATGTTGATAAAGAGGATATTATTTTTGGATGTGAAAATGATGTTGATTATATTGCGGCATCATTTGTAAGACGTAGACAAGATGTCCTTGATTTAAAGGCATTGTTACATGAACATGGTGGAGATAATATCAAAATTATTTCTAAAATTGAAAATACTGAAGGCGTAGCCAATATGGATGATATCATTGATGAATCCGATGGTATTATGGTGGCACGTGGAGATTTAGGAGTTGAGGTTGCATATAAAAAACTTCCATCAATTCAAAAAGATATGATTAATAGATGTTATCGTAAAGGTAAACTTGTAGTAACTGCAACTCAAATGCTTGAATCTATGACTCAAAATCCAAGACCTACTCGTGCAGAGGTATCTGATGTAGCTAATGCTGTATATGATTCTACATCGTGCACAATGCTTTCTGGAGAAAGTGCTGCTGGTAAATATCCAATTGAAGCTATTACAGCTATGTCTGATATTGACAGATATGCAGAAGAGGATATTAATTATAAGAATAGATTTACAAAAAATCATATATCACTTGGTGAAGATGAATTATCAGTTTTAGCAAATGCTGCTGTTATGGCATCGTTCCAAACAAATGCTAAAGCAATTATTTGCGTAACTATGCATGGCAAGACCGCAGAAATTATATCTGCTTATAGACCAGAATGCCCAATAATTGCGATTACAGTAGATCCTAAAGCTTGTCGTCAATGTAATTTGATGTGGGGAGTAGTACCGGTTCCTGCAGAGAAGAAAAAATCAACTGATGAATTATTCTTATATGCAATTGAAAAAGCTAAGTCTACAGGACTTGTTAAGTCAGGAGATAATGTTGTGATTACTACTTCATCAATAATTGGTACTGGCGTAACAGATACATTAAAACTTCATAAAATAAAATAATAAACAAAGTATCTAGATGTTTGTCTAGATACTTTTTTAAATTTTAATACATCTATTTTGCATAGATTGATTTTTAAATAATAAAATAGTATAATTTAATTACCGATGCTTATTTAGCATGTTTTGAAGTGAAAAGAATTATTAATAGCGAAAGTGAGGGCCTATTTATGGCAAATCTAGTAGAAAAGATTAAAACCAATGTTGAGTTAGTTGGACAACTAAAGAATAGAATTAAACAAGGAGAGCCTAACCATGCTCAATATAAGGCATCTATAAATGCTTTAGAACTTAATAATGAGATTATGGCTTACTTTGAAAAAACCAAAGATGGAGAAGCAGGTGCAGGAGAATGTCTTTCCCGTGTATATTCATTATTACAAACTTTATTTGTTTCTATTGATGCCCTATATTCTTTAAATATCTTATTAACTAAGAAAAAGAATAATATCAACATTAACCAAAATAGACAATTACGTGAATTAAAATATATAAGAAATGATGTTGTAGGACATCCTGTTAATAGAATCTTTGATAACGACGAGGTTGGATTCTGTATTTTAAAGAAAACAGATATAACAAAAAAGAGTTTTAAGTATCATATTTATTTTGAGGAAACAATCAAAAAGAGAGAAGTTATTATTGGATCTCTTATTGATTCATATTATGAGGAAGCAAATAAGTTCCTTGCTCGTATTGTAAATTATAAAGATGAAAGCTCTGATGAGATATTTAATAAAATTAAGAGAGCTACTATCAAACTTCAAGCGGATGAAGAAATTAGAGAAGAAATTCTTCAATTACGTAGTTTATATATTTCTAAGAATCCAATGCAAGTTAAGACTGATGTTAGATTTATGTGGCGTGTTGAAATCTTAATGAAACTTAGAACATTTGTTCAAGGTAGCGATAAAGAAGTTAAAGAAATTATCAACTATGCATCAGGATATCAATTAACTAAATTATCTGAATTAATTCTTACATATGATAAGATTAATGATAAAGCTATTATTCCAAATAAGCTTAAAGAGCCAAAGGGAATTGCACAAATTGATAAAATTACACAGGATAATCCTGTTTTAAAAGAAGCATTAAAGAATATTCATGATATGACTCATCCACTATTTAATGCAGGACTTGATAAATTAATTGCCGCATGCACAAAGGATACTCCTTATGCATTAAAGTATTTAACACAAATAAAGAAATTTAAAGAAGCAGGAGAATCTGATATGGTTTACTGCTTAGGTGTTGTTGTTAAGAATCGTTGTAAGTAATATAACGCTTTCATAAAAATAACACTGATAGTTGTGTTATAATTCATATGTTGAATTTATTATGAAAGTAGAGGTATTACACCTATGGAAGTAAGAAACGTTGCGATAATTGCCCACGTAGACCACGGAAAAACTACACTTGTAGATAAACTATTACAAACTGCTCATACATTTAGAGATAATCAAGTTATGGGTGAAAGAGTAATGGACGCAAATGATATAGAGCGTGAAAGAGGAATTACCATTTTAGCAAAGGTAACTGCTATTCACTATAAGGATACTAAGATAAATATCTTAGATACTCCAGGACATGCCGACTTCGGAGGAGAGGTTGAGCGTATTATGCATATGGTTGATGGTGTAATTCTTGTCGTTGATGCGTATGAAGGTACAATGCCTCAAACTCGTTTTGTATTAAAGAAAGCTCTTGAAGCAGGACTTAAACCAATTGTTGTTATTAACAAGGTAGATAAGCCATCAGCAAGACCATTAGAAGTAATTGATGAAGTCTTAGAATTATTAATAGATTTAGGTGCTGATGAGGATCAATTAGAGTTCCCAATCGCATATACATCAGCTGTTAATAATACATCATCATTATCATCTGACTTAGAAACACAAAAACCAGGTATGGAACCAGTTCTTGATTTAATAATGAAAGAAATTGCGCCAGCCGGACATAATGTAGAAGCACCACTTCAATTACAACCAGCTCTAATTGATTATAACGATTTCGTTGGACGTATGGGAATAGGAAGAGTTGCTCGTGGAGTTATTAAGTCAGGACAAATGATTTCTGCTGTTCGTCTTGATGGTAAAAAAGAGCAATTTAGAGTTCAAAAGTTATTTACATTTATGGGTCTTGATAAAGTTGAGACCGATGTTGTAGAAGCCGGAGATATTTGCGCAGTATCTGGATTGTCAGATGTATCAGTCGGTGAGACATTCTGTGAACCAGGAAAGGAAGAAGCACTTCCTCCTATAGCTATTACTGAACCAACTGTTCAAATGACATTTGGTACAAATACATCCCCTTTCTGTGGTAAGGAAGGAAAGATGGTAACTGCATCTAAAATTGAAGATAGATTATTAAAAGAAACTGAACGTGATGTTGCCTTAAAGGTAGAACGTATAGGAAATACAGAAGAATGGATAGTATCAGGACGTGGAGAATTACATTTAGGAATTCTTATTGAAAATATGCGTCGTGAAGGATATGAATTCCAAGTATCTCGTCCAAGAGCTATTATTAAGGAAGAGAATGGCATTAAGATGGAACCATATGAGTATGTAGTAATAGATGCTCCAGCTGATTCAATTGGTTCTGTTATTGAAATCCTTGGTAACCGTAAAGGAACTATGGAAAATATGACTAATACTGAAACTCAATCAAGAGTTACATATGTTATGCCATCTAGAGGATTGATTGGATTTAATACTTTATTTATGACAGTAACTAAAGGATATGGTATGATGTCTCATACATTCCTTGATTATAGACCAATGGAAGCTATGTCAGTAGGAGAAAGAGTAACTAATGTTATGGTTTCTATGGCAGAAGGTCAATCAACAGCTTACGCTTTAGGACAACTAGAGGATCGTGGAGTTATGTTTGTTGAACCAGGTGAACAAATTTATGAAGGTATGATTGTTGGAGAAACTAACCGCGAACAAGATATTGCTGTAAACGTTGTTAAGGCTAAACAACAAACAAATACTCGTTCAGCTAATAAAGATCAAACAGTTGTATTAAAGAAGCCTAAAAAGATGAACCTTGAGGCATGTATTGAATATATTAATAATGATGAATTAGTAGAAATTACACCTCTATCAATTAGACTTCGTAAGAAAATTCTTGATACTGCAGAACGTAAGAAGTTTGATGCAAAACAAAAGAGTGCTGAATAATATTAAAGGAAGCTTAACGGCTTCCTTTTTTTGTGTAATTTTAACAAAAATATGTTAAAAAAACAGTTACTTAATTTTTAATGCGAATTTTTGAACGAAAATTTCAAAAAAATGAAGATTTCTTAATTTTATAACTTTTGGAGTACAAAATATTATTCGATAATTTATTCGCACACAAAAAATATAAG
>CAVAQB010000083.1:0-15024 GCA_963590725.1 Anaeroplasmataceae bacterium
GGGTTCTATATCATATACTGTAAATAATAAAAATTACATTTTAAACAAAGGAAACGCCATAGTAGTAAATTCTAACATAATTCATCAAAATGATATGATAGATAAATCTAATTGGTATGCCATATTATTTGATCCAAAATTAATATATGGAGCTGATGATTCAATACTTAAACAAGTATTTGATAATATAAAATATGACGCTATATATACTGAGTCAAGCAAGCATATAGAACTTATTCAAAAGCTTATATACGACTACTTCCTACCAAAATCAGTCTTACATGATTTAAAAGTAAAAAGAGATTTACTTAATGTCTATACAGAAATATTAAATGATGCATATCATAATGGTGATATTAAAACATTTAAGCCAACTTCTGATATGATTAAAGTTAAAGCTATGCTTGATTATATATATGCAAATTACAAAAATAAAATATCAATTGACGATATATCTAGGGCAGTAGGGGCTTGTAGATCTGAGGTATGTAGAATATTTAAGGATGCCTTAAATACTTCTATTTCAGATTACATATTGAAATTAAAATTAGAAAAGAGTATAACTCTATTAATGTCTGATAATCTAACTATTACAGAAATTGCAGAACAAAGTGGATTTAATTCTTCTTCTTACTATGCTGAAGCATTTAAGAAAGTAATTAAAATGACACCTCGTGAATATAAAAGAAAAAACCAAAAGGATGGTAATACATATGAATGATAAACTATTATTAGAAGTTTCGGGTTCTAAAAATACCCAAATAATTAAAAAAGCTATTTATGAAACATTTAATGGATATAATAAAGATACTGATCCCGCTTATTTATATCTTAAAGAGTTAGATACTATTGATATATCTACTCTTACAGTACCTTTATGTAGAGCCTACATAAAGATGCTTATAGATAATGATGATAAAACTTTTAAAAATACTTCTATTGAAAATGGAACTATTCATAAAATTTTAAGAAGAATGAAAGTAATATATGATATTAATTTCCTATATTCTAATAAACAAAACATGAATGTATTTTTTGATGTGATGGATATGCATGGATGGTATGATAGAGATTATTCTTTAAAACTCAAATATAAAAGTATTCAAAAACCAATTAATCCAGATCTTGAACTTATGCATTTAGAAGATGCTGATTTTAGCTATCTATGTTCTCTTCTTACAATGCTTATTCGCGAAGGTAATGGTTATGATAATCCATGGAATACTAAAAGAGTTGTAAGTGGTGCATTAGATAAGATTTTAACTAAAATGATATTCTTCATTTTAAATGGTAATTATTTTGATGTGGAGGAAGATTTGGATGAATAAACAATCTATAGGGATGACTGATGGCAATCTCTATAAGAAACTTTGGATTTATACCATCCCTCTTATTTTAGCTGCATTACTACAGCTTTTGTATAATGCTTGTGATTTAATAATATGTGGTATGTTTGGTTCAGAACATTCTGTTGGCGCAATTGGGGCTACATCTTCTATAATAAATTTAATATTAAATTTCTTTTTAGGACTTTCCATTGGTTCTAATGTTCTTATGGCAAGAGCTTATGGTGCAGGGGATAAAGAGAAAGGTGAAAGAATTGCTTATTCTTCAATGATATTATCTTTATTTCTTGGGCTTATTATTACAATATTTGCAGTATTTATTTCACCCTATTTTTTAAAATGGATGGATACACCAAAAGAACAAATAAGTCTTTCAACCTCTTATCTTGAAATTTACTTCTTAGGTTCAATATTTACACTTATATATAATTTTGCATCAGCACTTCTTCGTGCTGTAGGAGATTCTAAGAAGCCTTTTATATTTCTTGCGATATCAGGCTTCATTAATTTAGTATTAAACCTAATATTTGTAATTGGATTTAACCTTGATGTTAAAGGGGTCGCAATCGCAACTGTTGTATCTCAAGCTTTCGCAGCAATAATGGTTGTTATCGCATTATTTAGAAACAAAATATTTTTTGAATTTAAATTTAAAAATATTAAATTTTATTTCAAAGAAGCAAAACAAATATTTATAGTAGGAGGCGCAACAGGCCTACAATCAATTGTATTTAGCCTATCTAATATAGTAATACAATCATCACTAAATTCTTTAGGTCCTGAAGTTGTTGATGGAAGTGCCGCATCTTCTTCGCTTGAAGGATTCATATATACAGCTATGAATCAATCAGCACAAGCGGGTCTTGCGTTTGTATCGGCAAATTATGGCGCTCACAATTATAAAAATATTAAAAAATGTATTTTATACGCTTTATCAAATATTTTAATTGTATGGACTATCGTATCTGGTCTTATTCTTATATTCCATACTCCACTTATCCACCTATATGTTAAGACCGGTCTTAAACCAAAGTATGCTTGGCAAAGACTTCAAATTATTGCAGGTTCTTATTTTCTGTGTGGAATAATGGATATGCTTGCATATTCTCTTCGTGGGATTGGATATAGCGCTTTGCCTACAATAATTTCACTTATTGGGGCTTGTGGACTTAGAATTTTATATATATTAACACTATTTAAATTATCATATTTTCATAACCTACAATGGTTAATAGCTACATGGCCTATATCTTGGGTAATAACATCTATTGCACATCTTATATTCTTCTTAATATTATTTAATAAAAAAGCCAAAAATAATAATATAAATATTGATATTGCCAATTAAACTACTATTAAAAAATCTATGGTGGATTTCAGAATTTTGAAACCCACCTTTTTGTTTTGTTAACTAGAAATCAGCCAACCAATCAAACACGAATTTTAAAGAACCTTTTATAGAGCCATATAAAAAGGCAACGAAGAATGGATACTTCATTGCCTATCTTTTATTTATATTTTATAATTCTTTTTCGCCCATACCATTTTCTTTAACAATATTGTCATTAGCGACTTCTTTTACTTCTTTTATTTCTTTAACTTCGTTAATTTCAATATTCTTAATTACTTGCTTATCATCTTGTTTTTTCTCAAGTGCAGCTATAAATGGTTTATTGAATTTACTTATTTGATCTTTATGCTTTTCATTAAAATCATTTAGAATATCTGTTCTAGCAAAGCTTTGTTCATATTTCGCTTTTGTCTTTGCATATGTTTCAACCATTTTTTCTTCTGGATATTTATTAAAAATATGCATAAACTTATCAAAAAATCCATGAGATTTTTTACAATTATCAATTAATTTATCATAATTCTTTTCAAGAGTTATAACAGAATTAGTCAAACCTTTATCATCCATTTTATAAGTTACAAGAGATATAGTTTGTTTTGGATCGTTTAAAGCTTTTACAAAGTAAGATGATGCAAGTATTTCAAAATCTTTATCATCAGCGTTTGTCTCTTTCATATGTTCCTTTGCAAGATCATATATTGACTTATCTCCTACGTATATTGATTGATATATAAAATCTTTTGTTTCATCTTTATTAGCAATCTCTTTAATAAAAGGAGCTCCGTCAAGAGTATTTACATAATTAGTTAATATTTTTTGTCCATGAACAACAGCTTCATCTAATTGTGTTTTATTTGCAACATCAATTCCCATTCCTTCAGGATAAACAGCCTTCATCATACTGTCATAAATGTCATCTATATCCATATCACCAAAATATTCAAATTTATTATTATCCTTAGTATAATCTAATCCGTAAGCTGCGACATTTAAATCAAGTTTAGTACTATAATCTCCAGCACTAATACTCTTTAAATATGCTCTTGTTAGAGAAAATACAGAGTTGTTTATCTTAACATCGTCATCTCTTATGTCATCTTTATAAGCAAGTTCAGCATAGCCTCCAATCGCACCTTTTGATTGTAGTTCATTATCTTCTGTGTGAAGACCTGTAACTATTCCAATTTCTTTTGAAAGTAAATATAATTGGTTTTCGATTATTATGTTTGTTACTGAAAAAGTATAGAAATCTTTAGGATTTGATTCCTTGTATTGCTTTTTAAATTCTTTATCATCATTTAACATCTCAGAGAATACAAATACTTTATTAGCGAATATCATATGATTATATAAGCCATCTTTTGCTTTTATATCACCAACTTTATATCCGCTTTCAACTGCTTTAAGAAGGTTTTTTTCAATTTCTCTTGCTATTGTATAATCACCTTTTTCTCTTTGTTTAATAGCTTTTGCATATTTTAAAAATGCTTTTAATCTACTAACAGGATCTTCTATTTGAAGTGATGATACATATCTTGAAACATCTCTTACAAAGCTTGGTATTAAAGGTCTAACATTTTGAAAGATGTTAGAGAAAGTTTTTATATAATATTGCTCTTCTAAATATCTTCTTACATCAGCTCTTGTTATATCACGATTTGCAAAAATATCATTTGACATTTTTTGAGTTTTTAAAACATCTTCATAAGATATTTGGGCGTCATCATTTTTATCATTGTATTCCTTGACTTTAGTTTCCATTCTTTCATCATCATCTAAAATATCTGTAGTTGATGAAACTTTTTTATTCGCAATATTTACTATTCCAATTAACTTATCAATATTTAATTCTAAAAATTGCTCATCATCAGCTTTCTCAATTAATTCAGCTAATTCTTCATCTTCATATTTTTCTTTTATTAATTCTTCTTTTTGCATAATTTTAACCTCTTCTTATATTACTTTTCTTCAAACATAGAACGTACTTTATTACTAGCCACAATTTCAATATTATTTCTTGAATTAGGCCCTGTTATAATAAAAGCATGTCCTCTTTCATTATTAACGATTTGATCTTGTTCAGTCGAATTGATTTTTCCGGCTTTATCATATAGTGTGCACAAATCATCCATATCATTTGGCGCAAGTGAAAATATAAATGAATATTGACATGCATTTATAATCGCACTAGATTTTCTTGCGATATCAGGAGATCCAACAAAATCTTTAATATTTTGTGTAATTACTATTTGCATACCATTATATTTTCTTATACGTTTTGCAAGTTGATACATAAAGTCAAGCGCTATAGGATATTTTTCATCAATGAATACATGAGCTTCATCTATCGCAATAATAATTTTTCTATCAGTTTTATGCTTTAAATTGAAATCTCTATTCTTTATAATTTCATTATCAAGCCACTTTAACACAAGTAACATTTGCGCATTCGCAATAGTTCCATTTTTATTTGCAAGTAAGCTTCTGAAATTGAATACTGTAAAGTTTTCTTGTACAGTAAGGTTTGATTCACCATTCCATAGTAATGAATTTCTACCTTCATGTGCAAACTTAGATACATAATTTAATATAATTCTTAAGTTCTTTACATCGTAATCGTTTGATGCGGCCTCTAGTTTTTCTTCTACTAGATTATATAGGTCATCAAATATAGGATAATCAGTCGCATTTAATTTTGATAAGTCAGTATTAGAATTAATTCCTTTTGATTCATATAAATCAATAATTATATTGTTTAAATATTCTAATGGTTCACTTGCAATTCCATCAAGTATAACCTTAAAAAATTCCTCTAAAAATTGTAGATGTATTCCAAAATTATTTACAACACCTTCTCCTTCATCAGCTTCAAGTGTTGTTATAATATGGAATGGATTAAGTCTTCCTGATGTGGCAGCTCCAACATCTATTGTTTTTCCGCCTAAGCTTTCTGCTAAATATTTATATTCATCTTCTGGATCTAGAATGAATATTTTAGAATTTTCAGAAGCTAGATGAGTTAATATAGTTTTTGTGGCATAACTTTTTCCTGATCCAGTTTTTCCAATTATTACCATATTTGAATTAACTCTTTCTTGGTTTCTCATAAAGAAGTCAAGAATTACAGGATATCCACCATTAACACCTATAACATCTCCCTTATCGTCCATAATTGTAGATTGTACAAAAGGGAATACTGCCGCAACAGATGTAGAATGTATTGATCTTGCATAATTATCGAATGCGTCATATTTTGATAAATTTGATGATACAAAATGCTTGTTTTGATTAGAGAAATTTTCTACCAAATCAAAGCCTTCTTCAGATAATAATGATTTTAAATTCTTTTTAACCGCCTTAAGATCTGTTTTACCATCATCAAAAAGCGTAATATGAATGTTCACTTTAAATAAAGTCTCATTATCATTTTGAAGTCTTCGCATTAAATCTACTAGTGTATCTATATGCGTTTGCTTATCAATTATAGATGATGCTTTATATGCAGTTTCAGATTGTGATACAAGTTCTTGTAATGAACGGTCTATCATCTTAACGGCCTTATTTTTTTCATAAGGTTCAAGATTCATTACAACCTTTGTATTTTCAATATTAAACATTTTATATCCCCATGCATTTAATACATATAAAGGATATCCCTTAACAGTAAAATTATAAGTTTTAACATTATCTATATATGTATTTTTTGTGCTAAATTTTAATGTATGTGGTATAATCCATGGAATTATTTCATCTTTATCTAATATTTCTATATCTTCTTCATTGAAATCATAAGAATAGTTATGCTTCAAAAATACAGCACATTCTTTTGTTGTTAGAATATGAGATTGCATTCCAGCATCATTTAATGTAATAATTGCGTTATTCAATATTTCTTTTATTGTCGGTATATTTTGATCATATACAACTAAATAATAAAATGGTTTTAAAATAGCGCTATTTTCATCAATGCCTTTATAAATGTCTATTCTATCTCTTATAATTTTAGTACGTTCAAATAATTCTTTTTCACTCATTTCAGAAGAATCAAATAAAATTTTTAATTTATCTATTTTACTTTCTTCTATTTCAATAAATCTCTTAAGTGATAATTTTCTATCAATTTTAACAATTGAAGCCTTAGTTTTGCCTGTTATAGAACGTATTACTTTTCCAAATTGATGATCAATTATTTCATCTTGTTTGTATCCTGAAAGTAATCTAAATTCTCTTGGATCTATTTCAAGAACACCAGCATAATAATTGTCATATTTAATCATTCCATCATCAATTCCTCTATAAGGAATAATATTTGATATATTAGATGATGCATCCTCAATATTAATATTATAGGTTTTTATAGAAAACAAATAGCGAACGCAATCTACCAAAACCATATAAAATCTTTGACCATCATATGGTAAATAAAGCCCTATTGCCAATCCTAATACAATTACCATTGAAATATATTTTACTACCCCAAAGTTTGTTAAGAATAACAAAACTTCTAAGAATAAGAAAAACATTGCAATAACAACATCGACTATAGAAATGTTTCTAAAAAATTGAATTTTAACTTTTGCAGTTTTAGGTATAATTCTCATATTTTATTCTCACTTCCTATTATTGTCATTACTATTATTGGATGCATTATTCTTATTTCCAGAAGATGCAATAATATTGTTCATCTTATTATTAATATTATTATCTTTGTTATTATTTGTATTATCTGCAGCCGAATTATTATTACCAGAGCCTAAAATACTATCTTTTATAGCATTATTATTGTTACCACCTTGTGCTCCATCAAATTTATTTCCAACATATTGCTGTAATAAATCGTTTGTTTTTTGTTGAGCGGATAACATCTTTTCTTGAGCCGAAGGCTCTCCTTTTATTCCACTATATCCTAGTTTATTGGCTAGCGAATTAACAGCATTTTTGGCAGTAGCTGTTGGATGTAGTGCAGCTTTACCAAGACCAAATGCCCCATTTACTGCGCTTCCTACACCACCTGTAAGTGCTCGCATTAAACCACCACGTGACATTGCAGCCTCTCTTAATTCTTGTGAACCTGCTCCTTGTGATACTAAGTTTCCAATTAAAGCCATAGACTTCTTCATAGATAAAGCTCCACCTATGATAAATAGAATTATAACTAAATTGTTTAAGAAAGAATTATCAAAGAATGTTACATTAATAACAGCATTAATTACAAGCAAGTAAATATTAATACCTATAATAGCACCATATCCTACAGCAAATTTAGTTATCACTTGATCACGCCAAAGTTTAAATCTTTGTCCACCATCAACAACTGTTGAAGCTATTGAGAATGGAGAAACTATAAATAGAATAACTAAAGATATTGCTCTTTCAACGAATAACAATAATGCCCATGCTATATTAATAAGTATAGCGGCACCTGAAATCCATGACAAGAAAAATCCATATTCATTTAAATCTATGTATTGTCTTACAAGAGATGTATCATCCCATCCACCAGGATGTTCTTGTATTAATAGTTGTGCATTAGAAGCATCAGAATCTTTTACAAAGCATGTAAATAAATAATCGCCTATAGTAGCTGAATCTGCAAGAGTAGATTTATAAATTGCCACCATAAATATATTTAATAAATTAATTACAACTATCATTAAAAACGGTACAAACATAAATGTCAATATCGCTTTAAATGCTTTTACTGCTATTCCGCCTGGTGTATCCTCAACTTTATCTTTAACGCATATTCTTATAATTGCTATTATTGCGAGTATTACTACAAGCACAACTGCTATAACAGCTGAAGCTTTAAACGCAAATTGAATATTATCGCTTTTAAATAAATATGATATTAGGTCTGTGTCCTCATCATTAATTTTTATAGTATCAATACCACATATCATATTAGCAACTTCCATTAATCCATCAATTACCATGAATAATGCTTTTGAAATTGAATATAAGAAGCTCCAAAACCAATTGAACATATTTTCACCTTCTTATTTTAATTTTCTTTACTAATCAATATTGTTGAAAATCTAAACTTTATACTATCATTTTCCAAATTATCATTAAAAACCATAATTAGATTATCTAAGGCCTCTACATTTCTTGCAAATCTATCAAAAAAATTTATCTGATACCCATCTAATTCTGTTTTTAAAGATATGGTTTGGCTTTTTCCATTTTCAAAGTCTAAATCAAACTTTTTTACTTTACTTTCACTACCATCATCACCAGTTATGGTCTCTTCTTTAACACTAACATTTTTATTTGTAACATAGAAGTCTATATCTAGACTAGATACATTATCTGAGTCTAGATATATATAGAAATCTCCTATTGTTAAAGCTTGTTTTGCTGGTATTACTAATATTTGAAAGTAATCTCTTTCACTTGCAGAAAAATATGATGATTCTTCTAAGTCTTTATCCTCAAATGATTCCTCATTAAAGAAATTAGTCATATCAAGAGATGTTTTTTCAAAATTTTTATAATAAGTTACTGTATCAAAGTAATCATAAAAATTAGTTGTCCAATCTCCGTCATCATCTTTTCCTTGTTCAAATCCACCCAAATCAAAACATGATGTAAGTGAAATCGAAAGAAAGATTAGTAACGAAATACTTATAATTTTTTTCATATTAATTAGTAATTATAATTACTCCACCAGCTTTCTAAAATCTTTGCTCCAACACGAATCATAATTAATAGAACAAATATTAATATAAATCCAATTACAGCATTTCTAATTGCTTTTTTAGCCTTATCATGCTCTTGTGGTTCATCAGCTCTTGAGAACTTAACACATAATAAGATAATCCAAATAGCCCCTAATGCTACTACTACTGATAATAATACTGGTACAACTGTTTCGCAGAAATCAATAATTGGTTTTACGATATCCTCTAAATCACTTTTATTAATTGATGATGTGCTTGATGCTTGGCTTGCTATAATTTTGTTTAACATATATAAAATCTCCTTTTTTAATCTATTTTCTCTCTTTTTCTAGAGTATAGCCCAATAAATAATCCAGTGGCAACCGCAACTAATACTACGCATACAAACACAGATGATGCTGTATTAGCTGTATATGTCCTTCTAAATTCTAATGTGGTAGTATTACCAACAGTGTTAATAATTTCAATCTTATAATCTCCCATCTCACTAATAACAGGGCTTGCCATAGTGTCAGATGTTACATTAATTGTTTTTGAAAGACTACCATCTTTATATATCTTTATAATGTCTCCCTCTTTATAACCACTTAGTTTGATGTTTTTATTGGTTTTTCCACCATTTTCTACTCCAACAAGTGATACTTTTGGTGCGACATTATCGATATTAATTTCAAACGCTATAGTTTCATTTGTTGCGCTTGACAACATTTCTATGTAATAATTTCCGTCTTCACTTAATTTTACATATGAATTATTATTGTTTTGTACAACGGTATCAATATAATTTTTCAATTCTCCATCTTTATCTTTTTGCATAATTTGCGAAATATGATAATTGTATGGAGTTGTATATTCGAAACTTGAAATAGCTTGTGTGTAAATATAGAAACAGAAATACGTTTCATTTCCATATTGATCTTTAAGTAAAAGTTCCCATTTTCCGTTACGTGTATATCTTGATGGTATTGAAGTTTGTTCATCTCCATTTAAATAAGCTTTATAGACACTAACCTTATCATCATCTAATGATTGTATTAATACTTCTCCAACATTTGAAATATCACCATTTACAAGTACCCTTGACGAATAGTTCTCAACTACTTCATATGAAACAATTGTATCTTTCTTAATTGTTAGTTTAGTACTATTTCCAGCTTTATCATAAATGCTTATTTTATATTTTCCATCTTTCGTTAACTCTGTACCGGCTTTGTATGAATAAGTTTTATCGTTTAATTCATAAGACGCACTATATTCAGAATTAAAATCAACCTTGAAATTTTCTCTTATACTTAAAGTACCATTAACTTCGGTTGTTTCACCTGATAGATTATATGTGATTTGTTGTCTTTGTAAATAAACATAAAAATCATATTTAAATCCATACTCATCTAGATAGTATACTTTATACTCGAATTTTCCGTTTGATGTTGCATATGGGAATGCTAATTCATAAGGACAATCATGATTATTATTATCAATTATAAATTGATATAGACTTGCCTCGGTTTCAAATTTAACCTTATTATTTGAATATATATCTTTAATATCCACTTTAGTGTATTGTGTTTCACTACGTGTCATACGAAGAATAGAAAGCGTATCCGTTCCTCTATAATTAACATTTTTCTCTACAATTTCACCGTATTCATTGCGGAATTTTATTGTATATACACCATCTCCATTATACCCTATAATGTCTTTTAAATCAATGTTTGTGATTTTAGCTTGAGATAGATTATCATATACTATTCTCTCTTCATCATTATATGTTATTGTAATGAAGAATACGTTTTGAGTAATGAAATATGATGAATCAATTGTAAGACGTTTATTTGTATAAAGTTCATCTTTCTTTAAGGCATCTTCATTAAATCCTTTTAAAATCGCATCATTTAATTCCCACGCCTTATTTTTTAATGAAATTTTAATATTCTTTTGGTTGCCAGAATTATCTTCTATATAGATATCGTATTCACCAAATTCATTAAATACTATTAAATCAAATAAATCATTACTATTATCAATTTGTGGCGTATATTCTTTTCCATCCTTTGAAATAGTAGCTGTATATTCTTTTTTATAAATTTTTATCCAAACACTACCATTTGAATAATATGTCGCATCATTTACGTTTGTATAACTGAATTCAGTAGAATCTTTATGAATTACATTAGTTTCTACTAAGAATTCTCTTGATACAACAACAATATATTCAGTTATGTTACCATATTTGTTTGTGACAATAAATTTATAATATCCGTCATACTCACCAAAGTTATTTGTATCAGTTGTTAACTCAGTTAATTCAAAGTTTTGATTTGTATCATTATATCCCCATAGAATTTTTTCTATATTAGGGTCTAAAGAGGCTAAATCGATTACAAATTCTTTATTTGTATAAACTATATAATTATATGTATTTAAAAGTCCATCACTATCTTTAAAAGTAATTTCTGATTTTTGTTGATACAATAATGCGTAAGAATAAAATGGGAAAATAGAATATTCGCTAATTACTCTTGATAAAATACTATGTTCATTATTATCAGTTGCTTTTATAGATACATAATAATATGTCTCATCTGTTTTATAACTTATTTTTAAACCAGATATAACAAAACTATCATCTTGCCAATCAGTGCTTATATTTAATGTATCTATAATCAATTCTTTCTTTTCTTCGTCTTTATGCGTTTCTTCATTATACACAATTGAAGTCTTTACATATGAACGAATTAGACTAGAATTTGCTATAGAATAGTTTAAATATATATTATCTATGAATAATGTTAAATCAGAAATATTTTTAAACTTATAAATGACTGTATCATGGCCATAGTTTTCTTTTGAAATTCCAACGCTTGGATCTTGTTCTAATGCTTTTATATTACCATCAATACTAATCTCATAATAATCTGGTTTTTTATTTGTGAATTCTAAATATGCTTCATTGCCCAAAAGATCAATCGCAGTTATTTTATATGTTCCATATATATCATAACCTTTTTCTAAAGCTATAGCTGTTAAATCAAATGAATACTCTTCATTAATCTCTTCAGATAAATACAATTCCTTATCATTTAATAAAACACGCAAATATTTAAGTGCACTTTGATCTGAAACATTTAAATTAATTATACCAGTATAAATTTCTTGGCCGTTAACCAATATATAATCAGTTTCTGACTTTGAAGCATATCCTATACTTGTAATGTTATAATTTTTCTCTTTAATATTAGCAATATCTAGATAAGAATACTCAGATGAATTAGTTTTAGCTATAATTGTTGGAATTATATCATCAAATGTTACTATATAATTAACATAAGCCTCAGTATAATCATTATAATAAACTTTTAATCTAAATGATTTAGCATTTTCAATCGTTACTCTTGTGATACCATTAAATGTTGTTGAATCACATGAAGCATCTCCTTCAATTTCATACCCCAAATCTAATTCGTACCTAAATTGTAATTGCGACTTAGTTATTATTTCAAATGTATTAGATGATATTTCATTAATTTTTACATTATCAATGCTACTATCATATAAAACATATTTTCCATTATCGTTATAATACCATGAAACTTCTGGTAGTTTTCTATTAAGTTCTATACTTACAGAATCAGTATTACCATATACATCTTCAACATAGAATTCATATAGTCCTGTTTTTCTATATACTATATTATCGCTATATTTAGTTTCAATCACTTCACCATTTAATTTTACAATAAATCTAAATACGTTACTTGAAAGTAAATCACATCTAAATCTTATATATTCATTATCACGGTTTGTTACAGAACAATTTATAGCGCTAGAATTTAAAGAAACTATAAATGAATATGAATTTCCAAAACGATCTGATACAACTACAGTATAATTTCCATCTTCGAAATCTAATGCTTTTATACTAGAATCAGAATTTTTGAAATCCTTTTGGTAATAAGTTTTATAAGATGAAGAATTGTTTGTTTTATAAACTAAAACGTAAGCATATTCATCATTTGTGTTTAATATAGAATTGATTGAAAAACTTCTTACATTGAATTTAGAACCATCTATTTCATAAGTCCAAGTGTCTTCAGTTAATGTGCCTATAGAAGATGTGTATGTTACTTCTATTTGTGGGGCATCTTCCTGACTTACTATATAAATAAGTGTTGTAGACATACCATATTCATCAATTTCAACAAGTTCATAATATCCTGTCAACAATAATTGATTCAAAGGAATACCTGATGTTGAAACTTTTAATTCCCTATAAGCTGTCTCTGTATTATAGGGTTTATAATAAATTTTAGTATAAGCACTATAATCTATTTCATAATTTGAATAAAAATAGAATGTTTTTTTATCATACTCTATTGATGATTTAAGAATAGTTGCGTCGCCTTCAAAATTAACATTTCTTAAGTTTGTACCAGAAAATGATTCCTTTGAACTTTCAGCATCAGGGTGAATTTGATCACTTGATAATGTAGGCACTCCGTTTACAAGATATTCATCTGTTACAAGATTTACTTTTTTAGATTTGCCTTCAATAGTTGTTACAACAGAATTTATTGCGGCTTTTAAATTTGGCGATAAATTTTGTGTATTTATAATAACTTGAGAAGCACTTTCACCATAATAATAGTAAACCCAATCATCTACATTTGATGAGAAATTCCAATCACTTCTCTTATATTTAATATAAATTTGACCACTCTTTGCAGTATGGCTTTCTCCTGAAGCTAGCTTAAATGTTGATGAACTTCCATTATTTAACTGAGCCGCTTGTGCGTTTGTTATAACCTCTGCAGTTAAATCTTTATATTCATAATATTTAATATAACTTATAAGTAAGTCC
This sequence comes from Anaeroplasmataceae bacterium, assembly GCA_963590725.1. Classification (GTDB taxonomy): domain Bacteria; phylum Bacillota_I; class Bacilli_A; order Acholeplasmatales; family Anaeroplasmataceae; genus UBA3206. Next base: position 14,242 of record CAVAQB010000083.1, read on the forward strand.
TTAGTTGAAAACATTTGAGCTTTTGAAGTATAATTATAATTCTCTGTTTGGATACTTTTGCCATTATAATAATAATATTTGACATCTTCTATTGCATATACATCATTTATAATCATTTGATTATTTAGAGTATTATATGTCGCATCATTTCCACCATTAGATATATAAATCTTGTATGTTTCTGAAAATTTAGCTCCATCTACATCAAACACAACCTCATAATATCCAGGGTTTTTAAATTCAATTGTATAAGTATAACCACTTAGTGTGATACCATAAAGGTCCTTGTTATAATTAGCTTCTTCGGATGGATATGTTACAATATCTTCTTCGTGCGAGTATCTATTAATTCTATCATACGTTAATTTCTTTATATTAACTCTAAATATACTTCCTTCTGAAGTAATCTCAGAAGATGATACAGTATATGTAAGTTTTGTTCCAACATTATACGCCTCAAGACTAGAATTTATAAGGTCACCATCATATTCTCCGTCACCTTCTAATTGAGTTCTTGAATCAAAGGTTAATGTTTTATGGGCGAATTCGCCTTCTAATTCTTGAATAATTTGTGTAGTTTTATTTCCAAAATCATCTGTTATTTCAACTTCTTTATCAACAATCCTTGTAGCGGATGATATATCATACATATTACCTGCAATATCTAAAATGCTTATTCCGCAATCAACTACAATGTAATCTGAATCAAAAGCATCGCCTGCATTATCTATTAAATCTTGTTTTGAAATTGTAAATGAAAACTTTGTTTTATCAGTACTATCT
>CAVAQB010000084.1:0-2202 GCA_963590725.1 Anaeroplasmataceae bacterium
ATTTGAATTATAATAATCTTTAAAGTATAATTAATAGCGGAGGTAATTTAATATGTATAATGAAAACATTTGGTTAAAATCAAATAAGAAAAAGGAAATATTTGCTTTCGCCGAGGACTATAAGGCATTTATTTCAAAATGTAAAACAGAACGTCTTTGCACAAGTGAGGCAGTTAGTCTTTTAGAGGCAAAGGGATTTAAAGAACTTTCTTCTTTCAAATCACTTAAGCCTGGTGATAAAGTATATAAAGTAAATAAGGGAAAGAATGTTTGTGCATTCATCGTAGGAAAAAAGAGTCCTGCAGAAGGACTACGTATTCTTGGGGCTCATATTGATTCGCCAAGAATGGATTTAAAACAACACCCTATATATGAGAAAAAGGGTATTGCCCTACTTGATACTCATTATTATGGTGGTATTAAAAAATATCAATGGGTAACAATTCCTTTAGCTTTATACGGAGTTGTTTGTAAGAAAGATGGAACAAATGTAGAAATATCTATCGGTGATAATAATGGGGACCCTGTTTTAGGTATTACAGATCTTCTTATTCACTTATCCGCTGATCAATTAACTAAGAAAGCGAATGTTGTAATCGAGGGTGAAGATCTTGACTTAACTTGTGGTTCTATTCCACAAGATGATAAGAAGGATGCAGTAAAGAAAAATATTCTTTCATTAATTAAAGAAAAACATAATATTTCAGAAGAAGATTTCATGTCAGCAGAAATTGAAGTAGTTCCTGCTGGTGAGGCAAGAGATTATGGTCTTGATAGATCAATGATTGCGGGATATGGTCACGATGATAGATCTTGTGCTTATACTTCTTTAAGAGCTATTCTTGATATTGAAAATCCAGAATACACATCATCTTGTATTCTAGTTGATAAAGAAGAAATTGGTTCTGTTGGCGCAACTGGAGCTCAAAGTTATTTCTTTGAAAATGCAATCCTTGAATTATTATCAAAAACTTCTTCTGCAGATTTATTAACATTAAGAAAAACACTTGAAAATTCTTTAATGCTATCATCAGATGTATCTGCTGCAGTTGATCCATTATACGCTTCTGCATATGATGAAAATAATTCTTGTTTCTTAGGAAGAGGAATTGTATTTAATAAATATACTGGTGCACGTGGTAAATCAGGATCTAATGACGCAATGCCTGAATATTTCGCATGGATTAGAAATATTATGGATTCAAATAACATCTTCTATCAAACTGCAGAGCTTGGACGTGTTGACCAAGGTGGTGGAGGTACTATTGCCTACATCCTAGGAAATACTAATATGAATGTTGTAGATGCTGGTATTGCAGTACTTAATATGCACGCTCCTATGGAGATTGTATCTAAGGCTGATGTATATGAAGCATACGAAGCTTATAAAACATTCCTTACTAAGTAAATTTATATTAATAACTTTAAAAGATAAAATCCAAAGGGTTTTATCTTTTTTTATATTATATGGTATAATTTTTTTAGGTGAGATACTATGTTACAAATTAAAGATACTATAAAATTCATGTTGGCCAAAATTAAGTTTACACTACGCGAATTTAGACTTAACCAAATTAAAGAAATTAACCCATCTCATTTTCACGGCAAAAGCACATTAGAACTTCACTTTGTTAAATCTGGTAGCGCAACAATTTATATAGGGAACTTAAAATATAGGGTTGGGCCTAACTCCTTCTTTATAGTCCCAGGGCTTGTGGAACATTCTCAAATTCCTGATAAAAATGTAGTTCTTGAAAAATATTCTATTTATCTTTTATATGATTCATCTAAAGGATTTAGTGAATATATTCCTTACTTAGAAAGAAGTTTTGTTGGAGTAGATAGATTTGGTATTTTATCTACCTTTAATAAAGCTTACAAAGAATTAAGTAACAAAGAATTTGGATATAACGAAATTGTTGTATCATGCTTCAAAGAAATAATTATTACTCTTTTAAGAGATTTAAGAATAAATAATGAAAGACTTACTACATGGAAACCAGATACTCTTGAATTTGAAATTGAGGAAATGTTTTTTAACGAATTTAAAACTATAACAATTGAGGATATGGCTAAAAGAACATTTATGAGTACCCGTGATCTTCAAAGGCTTTTAGATAAAATGTATAATAAATCATTCACTGAACTAAAAACAGCATATAGAATGAAATATGCCTCTAATAAATTAATATTTAGTGATGA
>CAVAQB010000085.1:0-2969 GCA_963590725.1 Anaeroplasmataceae bacterium
TAAATAAAAAATATTTTGGTATGCATAATATTGTATTTTTCATTTTTTAATGATAAAATACTAAAGAAGTAATTTATTAGGAGGCACTAATATGGGTGTACTAGATGTTTTCATTTTAATATTTGCTATATTATTAATAATAATAGTAATGATGCAAGAATCTAAGGATAATATTAATGATGCCTTCTCAGGACAAAAAACTGAGCTATTTAAGAATCAAAAAGCCCGTGGTGTAGAATTGTTCTTCCAAAGAACTACTGCCATTTTAGCTATTGTATTTATAGTTCTAATAATTGTCTCAGCTATGTTATAGAATTTTAGGATTTCTTCGGAAGTCCTTTTTTATTGAAGGGAGTGATTTAAATGTCAGCAAAAGAGTTAGTAATAGATGCGCTAAGAAAACCATATTGCCATATGGTTATGGATATTAATAAAATAACTAATCTATCAAAATCTGTTATTAAAGATACATTAGATGATTTAATTAAAGAAGATAAGGTTGCTCTTGTAAATAAACTATATTATCTTAAAAATGTTGGAACAATAGAAGTTAAGGACGCAGGTTTTGGCTTCATTAAAGTTGAAGGCGAAGATAATGAGTATTATGTTGAACGTGGCGGGAATAATGGTGCTTATACAGGAGATATAGTATCATTTTATATTCTTCCAAAAATCGGAAGACAAAAAAAGGATACTGCAATCGTACTCAATATATTAAAACATTCTAATGAGTTTATATATGGAGAACTTATAGAAAAGAAAACTAAAAAAGGTATAAAATATCAAATAATATCAGCTAATAAGGATTTTGATATAAAGGCTTATGTTGATTTTACGAATTTAAATGGGGCTGTAGAAGGAAATATTGTTGTAGGAAAACTATCACAAGAAGGTACTCTTTTTAAGGCTGTGGTAACACGAATTGTAGGACATAAGGATGATCCTGGTGTAGATATTTCTTTGATTGCTTTAGAATATGGATTTGAACCTACATATCCTGATGATGTAATGAATCAAGCAATAAGCCTTCCTGACCATGTAGATTCGCTTAAATATCCTAAAAGAGAGGATTTTAGAGGGGATAAGGTAATAACAATAGATGGAGATGATTCAAAGGATTTTGATGATGCCATTTGTGTAAAAAAACTATCTAATGGAAATTATAGATTGTATGTTCATATTGCTGATGTATCAGAATATGTAAGTGAAGGAAGTCCTTTAGATATTGAAGCTTATAAAAGAGGTACATCATTATATCTAGCTGATAGAGTAATACCTATGCTTCCTCATACATTGTCTAATGGTATATGTTCACTTAATGAGGGTGAGGATAGATTGGTATTATCATGCATTATGGATATCGATTGTAGTGGTAAACTTATTAATTATGAAATAAAAGAAGGTATTATTTGTTCAAAACATAGAATGACCTATAATAAGGTTAATAAGATACTTAGTGGTGATAAGGAGTTAATAGAGGAATATTCTGATATTTATCAAATGATACTTGATTCAAAAGAACTATCTGATATTATACGTGCATATAGAGTAAAAGGTGGAGCCCTAGATTTTGATGTGGCGGAATACGCAATAGCTTTAAATGAAAAAGGAGAACCTATTTCGTTTAAATTAAGAGAGCGTGGTCCTGCTGAACTTTTAATTGAGGATTTTATGCTTAAAGCTAATGAGACTATAGCTTATCATATGGCTATAGAAAATCTTCCTTGCATATATCGTATTCACGAAAACCCAGACCAAGAAAAACTTCGTAATACATTATCATTTATTGAAAGACTAGGTTATAAAATACCTAAGACAAAAAATGAAATAATGCCTTCTATGCTTCAACATTTAATGAATGATGTAAAAGATATTAATAAAGACTATTTTGTTGTAAATCAAATGATGTTAAGATCTATGATGAAAGCAAAATATAGTGAAGCATGCGTAGGACATTATGGGCTTGCACTTAAATATTATTGCCATTTCACTTCACCTATTAGGCGTTATCCTGATTTGATGACACATCGACTTATAAAAAGACTTATGCTTCATCCAAATAAAAATACATTTGACGATGATTACATGAAGTATATGTTAAATATTCATGAAGTTTGTGTAATGTGTTCTGAACAAGAAAGAAAATCAATAGATTGTGAAAGAGAAGTTGATTCAATGCTTATGGCTGAATATATGCAGAAACGTATTGGACAGCATTATAGTGGTGTAATAAACTCAGTAACACAGTTTGGAATGTTTGTAACAATTGATGATGGTATTGAAGGACTTGTCCATATATCAAATATGAATGGATATTTTACTTATGATGATAAGACAATGAGTCTACAAACATTTAAAAGAAAATATAGTGTTGGGGATAGAGTAGATGTTGTAGTAATAGGAGCTTCAAAGAAGGATAGAACAGTTGATTTTATTCTAAAAGAAGATTTTTGTAATAATCAACATCAAAAATATTAGGAGTATTATATGAAAGTTATATGTGAAAATAGAAAAGCACGTCATGAATATTTCGTTTTAGATACTTATGAAGCTGGTATAAAACTTACAGGTACAGAGATTAAATCAATTCGTGCAAACAAAGTTAATATTAATGATTCATATGTTATAATAAAAGACATGAAAGTATGGGCAATAAATATGAATATTGCAAAATACGATAATGGTAATATATTTAATCATGATGAAACAAGAGCTCGTGAGCTCTTACTTCATAAGCATGAAATATTAAAATTATTTAACAAAGTTAAACTTGAAGGATGTACTATTGTACCATTAAAAATGTATTTTAAAGATGCACTATGTAAAATCGAAATAGCCTTGTGTAAAGGTAAAAATCTTCATGATAAGCGAGAAGATTTAAAAAAGAAAGACATAGATATGCATATGAGAAAGGTACTAAAAGGTAATTATTAAAATATTAGATAGAATGTATATGAAGGCGATGACAC
>CAVAQB010000086.1:0-2433 GCA_963590725.1 Anaeroplasmataceae bacterium
ACAGGAAAGTCAGGATTTGTAGGATATGGAAGCACATCTTGGCTGCAAATTTTTTTCTATATTGGTTTTATGCCTTCCTTTTATGCTTTCTTTTTATATGCAAGCTGTCCATATTTACCATCTTATAATTTAATTGCTAATGTTAGGATTGATGGTAAAGAAATGGAGATAACTGAACTAAATGGTAAAATAAGAGTAGAAGAACGTGGTTCTGCAGCTATGAGATATTTGATTTTAAGAGCGATATTTGGAATAATTCTAGTTCCGGTTTATTTTATTATTTGGATTGTTACAGCTATAAAAATTTTGATTTCTAAAAATATAAATGTAAATGAATATACTGCTAATGATACAAACGTTTTATTAATTTTATGCTTTCTTATAACAATTATATCAACACTTCCTTCACTATGTGTTAATAAATATTATAGTAATAAATACAATAATCTTAGAGACCTGACATTTACAATGGAATCTATTACGATTAAAAACTCAGGTGCTAGATCAAATGTTAATTTTAATATTATATTAAATGACAATACACATGAACTAGATGATTTTGATGGAAGTGTTTATGTTGAATACGAGTCACAATTATATTATTTGTGCGGGTTTTATTATATGGGCAGATGTGAGATGTCGTTGTGGAAGCAAAATAGTGGCGTTTACAGTCTTTTTTATCAAAAAAGTGCTGAGCTTTATAATTTGAATTATTATGTTAAATATAGCAGCGCAACATTAAAACATGGATCATATAAATTTAAATCAAATGAAAAAAAATATGATAGTAATAATATACAATTAGATGCGTTTTATTTCTATAAGAAAGTTATAATAGATATTAAGTAAGTTATTAATATATAAATAGTGTGCTTCAGAAAAATTTAAAAAAATAAATAAAGACTTAAAATTATTGGAAACTAAAAAACCTTTCATTTTGTTTCAATTTGTTATATTTGATATTGACTTAGAGTATACTCTAAGTTTTAAAATATAAGTATAAGAAAAGAGGTAATATTATGAATGGTAATTTTATATATCAAAATCCAACAAAATTAATATTTGGAGATAATGCACTATCAAGTCTTAAGGAAGAAATTTGTAAATATGGGCCTAATGTTTTACTTGTATATGGGTCTGGTTCAATTAAGAAAAGTGGTCTTTATGATAAGGTTATTAAAATATTAAAAGAGGCTCATAAGAATGTGGCTGAAGATAGTGGGGTTATGGCTAATCCAACAACTTATAAATTAAATGAAGGTGTAGCACGCGCAAGAGCACATAATACAGACTTCATTCTTGCGGTTGGTGGAGGATCAGTTATTGATTATACTAAAGCTTTAGCTGTATCCATAAATTTTGATGGTGATCCTTGGGATAATTATTATATAAAATTTAATGAACCAACTTGTAAAATTGTTCCACATGGTAATATTTTAACTATGGTAGGTACAGGAAGTGAAATGAATGGTGGAGCTGTAATTACAAATCCTGATAATCATTTAAAAATTGGTCATGTATTTGGTGTTGATGTAATGCCTAAGTTTGCGCTTCTTGATCCAACTCTTACATATACTGTTCCACATTACCAAATGGTTGCCGGTATATTTGATACTATGAGTCATATTATGGAACAATATTTTTCAGATTTAGATGACTCTACAAGCGATTATATAATGGAAGGGTTAATGCGTAGTTTAATACATTCATCTAAAATTGCCGCAAAAAATCCATTAGATTATGAAGCAAGATCTAATATAATGTGGACTTCTACTTGGGCACTTAATACTTTTGTTGGAAAGGGTAAAAAAGAAGACTGGATGGTACATATGATAGGTCAATCTATTAGTGGCGTTAATAACGCAACTCATGGTATGACTTTAGGTGCAATAAGCATTGCATACTATAAGTTCGTACTTAAATTTGGTCTTCCTAAATTTAAACGTTTTGCTAATGTTGTTTGGAATGTGCCAGATAATGGCAGTGATTTAGATATAGCACTTGAAGGAATTAATAAAATGGAAGAGTGGATGAAAGAAATTGGCGTTGCGACTACTTTAAAAGATATAGGTGTATCAGAGTCTATGTTTGATGATATAATAAAAGGGACTATTTTCATTAAAGGCGCAGGCTTCCACGATTTAACTGAGGAAGAAGTTAGAGAAATATTAAAAGAGTCATTATAAAATAAAATTTAGTAGATGGGGTTAAAGGACATCAATATGGATATTGATTACAATAATTTAAAAGTATTTTGGAATAATATGTATAATATAGATTATGATAATTTGAATATAGATTTTGATGTTGATACTATGTCCCCATCTCCTTTATTTAATGAATTGTTTCAAACAATTAATAATAAAAAGATTCTTGATTATGGATGTGGAAATGGTTGGGCTTCATTAATGCTTTCAAAGCATAATATTGTAC
>CAVAQB010000087.1:0-5395 GCA_963590725.1 Anaeroplasmataceae bacterium
GAACTTACTCACCTTATGGATTTAAGCGCAAGAATTAGATTTTTAACCAATGCTTCAAATAAAGATAGATATATAAAATCTTTAAATGAACATATAAGTATAATTAACGCATTATTAAATAATGATGGTGAAGAAGCATCTAAGAAAATGAAAGAGCACTTAAATAACTCTTTAGAGGGCTATAGAAAATAATATGGAATTAGCTAAAATATCCTTACAACAAGTTTTTGTAATGTTTATTATGATTATATTAGGTTTCGTTTTAGTAAAAACTAAAATTATAGAAATCAGTTCAAAAAAGTCATTATCTAATTTATTAGTTTATTTAGTAGTGCCATTTATGATAGTGTCATCATATATAAAAGAATACGATAAAGAAATAATGACAAATATATTATGGTGCTTTCTTGCAAGTTCTATAGTTTTAATGGTAGGAATAATAATAGTATTTATTATTACATTAATATTTAAAACTGAAGAATTACCAATATTAAGATTTGGCATGATGTTTTCAAATGCTGCCTATATGGGATTCCCATTAATAAAGGCTATGTTTGATGATAATGGTTTAATATATGCTTCATGTTTTGTATCCATGTTTAATATTTTACTTTGGACAATAGGCTATATGGTAGTAAGTAGGAGTTTTAATCCTAAAGTTGCGCTTAAGAGTATATTAAAAACACCTGTAATATATTCACTTATTATAGGAATTATAATTTTCTTCTTTCAAATTCCAGTTCCAAAGGTTATAAAACAACCTTTAAGTTTGATTGGAGATATGAATACTCCAATATCAATGATTATTACAGGAATGATTATTGCTTCCTCAAGTATCTTAGGAGTATTAAAAAACAAATTATTGTGGTTTACTACAATAATTAGATTATTAATTATTCCTTTTATATCATTACTAATAGTGTACCTATTAAGCCTTGCTGGTGTTGATAGTGAAGTTTTAAAAATTGTATTTATCTTAGAGTCTTGTCCATGTGCCGCAATAACATCAATATTTGCGATAAAATTTTCTTACAATGAAGATTTAGCTTGTGGAGCTGTAGTAGTTACAACATTGCTTTCAATAATAACACTTCCAGCATTTACACTTTTAATAGAACAAATACTTTAAAAAAAATGGGTAGCTAACGCTACCCTTAATTTTACTTATCGTATAGATCCTCGTATGAATCCATATAGTCTCCATACTTCTTTTCATCAAACTCATCCTCATCTGGATTATCACGAATATCATCAAATTCAGATTCATCCTCGTCATTTGATTCCATATCGTCATCATCTGCATAAGGATTCTTTCCATCCTCTTCATCAAATTCCTCAAGAGACTCTTCATCATTTTCTTCGTCTTCGTCACGCTCTTTAGTCTCTTCGTCATCTGTATTGTAATCTTCTGCAGATACACCATTCTCTTCTTCGTCATCTTCCACATTCTTATTGAACGCTGAAGCATCCTTATCCCACTCTTCTAGAGATTGACGATCTTTAAGATCCCAAGTGTTATCTCCCATATATACGAAATCAGCAGATGTTGTAATATCAACATAAAGTTGAGTTGCTTTATCTCCGTTATCATCAATATTCTTTAATTCTAAAACTTTTGCAATTAAATCTTTAATAGCTACTGGAGCTTCTGAATCCTTAACGATTTCTTTTGCTGCCTCTAGCATAGATAATTGTGAATAATCTATTTTATTTGCCATAGAAATTCCTCCATTTTTACACATTATATATTCTAGCATAATTCTTGTAAAATTCAATAGTTTATTTTAGCACTATAAATATTTTATATATACCATATGTTTCGTTATTAATGAAAAGTTCATAATTAAGTGCTATTTTTTTTTCATTAATTTCAATTGTATGTGCTTCTGCAATAAAATCAAATGCTAAATCCTTCGTTTTATAATGACCAATGCATTTCTTTCCTATTTCTAAATGCATATCCATATTGCATTCTCCAACCCTATTAAAATGAACATTATTTGTATTTATTTCAATATTAATAGTGGTATTTTGATATGACTTATCTACAAAAGATAGGGTATTATCATTATAAATACCCTCACTTTCAAACTTAACATTTCCTGATGGTGTATAAGAATAAAACTTTATTTTCATTAATAGTCTCTTCTTCCTTCTAATGCCTTAAGTACAGTGATTTCATCAGCATAGTTAATGTCTCCACCTACTGGTAGACCATGAGCTATACGAGTAATCTTACAATTGCTATCTTCTAATAATGTTTTTATATATCTTGCGGTTGTCTCACCTTCAAGAGTTGCATTTGTCGCAATAATTATTTCATTAATATTAGATTCCCTACTTCTTCTAATTAAATCAGCAATTGTTAAATCTTCAACACCAATACCTTTTTGAAAGTTAATTGCGCCATTTAACACATGATATATTCCATTAAAAACATTTAATTTCTCTATAACATATAAATCTTTAATATTTTCAACTACCATAATAGTATTATGATCTCTTTTATCGGACGCACATATTTCACATATATCTCCCTCACAAAGATTTCCACATACCTTGCATTTATGAAGATTATTTTTTACATTAATTAGTGCGTTTGAAAACTCTTTAATATCATTTTCATCCAAATTAGAATACACATACATCGCAAGACGCTCTGCAGTCTTAGTACCAATTGATGGTAATTTTTTAAAAGATTCAATTAAATCTAATATTGCCTTAGGATATTCCATAAATACCTCCAAAAATTAGAATCCGAATCCTCCAAATCCACCTGTGAATTGACCCATAGTCTCTTCTGCATCTTTTTCTAATTTCTTATTTGCATCATTTAACGCCGCAACAATAGAATCTTCTATCATTTCAATATCATCCTTTGACTCTAATGCTTCAGGATCAATTTTAACCGATAATACTTCGTGAGATCCCTTAACTTCTACCTTTACCATTCCACCTGCATTACCAACGTATACAGTTTCCTCAAGACGTGCTTGAGCTTCTTGCATTTGCTTTTGCATTTTTCTTAATTTCATCATTGCTTGTTGATTCATATAATTATTCTCCTTTATTTTTCAACTATTATTTCATCATTTGGAAATAAATCTGAAGCTAAATCATCTAGTTCATCTTTTTTTCCTTCAATAGATACATGTTTTTTAACAAGTATCTTAATTCCAGATAAATCTGGAGTTTCCTTATTTTTAAATGCTTGAGTATAAATCCTTAATATTTGACTCCATGTATCCTTAGGGATAGCTATATAATCTAAAATATTAAGCTTATTATCCTTAAAAACATTTAATATTGCTTGATAATTTTTATCCTGCATTATCATATTACAAAGTCCTACTGTTGGCAATACTAATAACGCTTTTTTATTACCTGCAGCCTCAAGTGATAACCCTTTAAATGTAGTAAATACTTTATCATTGTCATTAGACAATAAAACCATTCTAGCATCATTTTTTAATTGTTTATTACCATTATTTAAAATATCAAGAACAGTATCAGGTGATATAAATGTATCATCTAATTCTACATTATTTAGTACTTCCTTTACAGGTTGTATATCATTTAATCCTATATTATCCTTCTTTATTTCAATAGGCTTTATTAATGGTTCGCTATCAATTTTATCATATTTTTTAATATCTTCTATAGCAACCATAGGTTTTCTTCTTTCAAGATATGAAATTCGCCCTTCCATTTCTTTTACTTTTGTCATTAAATCATTATAATTATTAATTTTTGAATCGGCCATCTTTAATAATCCGAGTTCAAGATAAGCTCTTTTTTGATTAGTAAATTTTATATTATTTTGAACATTATTTAATTCTTGTAGCCATGAATAAATGTATTCATTTGGAATATCACTTAATTCTTGAAATTTTTTATTATTATAAATCGCTTTTGAGCCAAACTTAGATTTATACATTAATAAATCTCTTAAAAATGAAATAATGTCTGTTGTAATTTTTTCAATTTCCTTACCTTCACTAATTATTTCATTTGTTATCTTTAATATTTCTTCTTGCTTACTTTGATAAGCATTTTCAATAAGTTTTATTATAGAATCCTTATTAACTGATCCTGATACAAGCGTTACATCATCTAAATCTACTATATCATCTTTTGAAAATGATATACTTTGATCTAATAAAGATAATGCATCTCTCATACCACCCTCACATGCTTCAGATATTAAATCAAGGGCCTCATCTGTTATTTTAACATTTTCACTATCAGCAACTCTTCTTAAATTAAATTTAACATCATCAGGAGATATTCCTTGAAAATCAAATCTTTGACATCTTGATAAAATTGTCAAAGGAATTTTTTGAGGATCTGTTGTACATAAAATAAAAACACAATAACTAGGTGGTTCCTCTAATGTTTTAAGTAACGCGTTAAATGCTTGTGTTGAAAGCATATGAACCTCATCAATTATATATACTTTATATCTTCCATACACTGGCATTAATTTAACTTTTTCTCTAATATCACGTATTTCATCAATACCATTATTAGATGCGGCATCCATCTCAATTACATCTGATATTTGACCTTTCGTAATTCCAATACAATTTTGACATTCACAACAAGGTTCTTCGACCATACCCTTTTCGCAATTTAATGCTTTAGCCATAATTTTAGCCATTGTTGTTTTTCCTGTACCACGAGGTCCACAAAATAAATATGCATGGGCTACCTTATTAAGTTTAATAGCATTTTGTAATGTTCTTACTATATGTCTTTGTCCTACAACCTCACTAAACTTTTGAGGTCTATAAGCTCTATATAATGCCATATATGCCATGAATATTCACCATCCTCTAATACAAATATTATACCATATAAAATTATATTTTATAATGGTATTTTTTATAATATTAAAAATTATAATAACATTATTATTTTAAACGTCGTAACTAATAAAAAACCTCTATTTTTAAAAAAATAGAAATGGCTTAATAAAGCCTTATATTATTATTTTTCAATCATATTTATATCAAAATCATTAAGACTATTTATAACATAGGTAGGCTTAGTATTTACCCCAGTATTTAGCCTATTAAAATACATAGTATCAATACCTGAATTTATACCACCAATTATATCAGAAGATTCTCTATCTCCAATCATTAAATATTTAGATTTATTAAAATCTTTTATATCGTTAAATATATATTCATAAAATTTAATGTCTGGCTTATTAGCCCCAATTTTAGATGATACATATATGTTATTAAACAAATTAAATATATTAGCCTTTTTTAATCTTGAGGTTTGAATTTCATACATACCATTAGACGCTATAAACAATTTATATTTTTTATGTAATTTCATTAAAAATTCATGCGCTCCATCTACATAAATTGTTGCCATACTTAAC
>CAVAQB010000088.1:0-42944 GCA_963590725.1 Anaeroplasmataceae bacterium
GTTCAATTTTACCACATTTAAATTCATATTTATCTACTTTAATATTTTTATTAATATTAATATTTGAACCCACATATTCAAATTTAAATAAATGATGGTACGAAACATCAAGACTTGGTCTTATACCATTACCAATTAAATCTAAGTGTGAATCCATATTTATAAGCATTTCGAGTTTGTTAGATTCCCCTTTAATACTTAATATTTCATATTCAAACAAATTATAAGCATTATAAAATGTCGCTAGCTTCATTTGAATCACCAAATCCTTTAACTTTAGATGATATACGCTGGAAGAATGATTTTACAGTGTCTTCCGAAACACTATTTTCCACTGTTCTTGAAATAACCACATTTGATACAGCACCCTCATCAAGTTTAAGGTTAATATTTGATAATGTTTGCGTAACATCATTGTTATCAGTAAAAATGAGAACAAAGCTTGATTTAGATACCCTTCCAACAATGCATTTATCAGCACATTCATTTAAAATTACTTCAGCTAATGATACTACAATAACATCATTATATTGAGGACCATATTTAGTTTCTAAATGATTAAATTGAGATATTTTATATACGGCTGCAGTAAACGGTCTTTTATCTTTTATTAAGGCTTCTACATAATTTGTAATAAATTTTTTATTAAATGTGTTTGTAAGGCTATCTCTTTTACTCATATCTTCTATTTTCGATGTAAGGCTTTGGTTTAGAGTTGTAATTCTATCATAATTTCTAAGTAAAAGATACGCTATTAATATCATAATACAAGCTGATATTATATATGAAACATCAGCAGGTATATTTTTATATCTAGCTTCAATTTGATCAGCTGTTTCAACAAGTGCGTTTATTGTTTCTTGCGGATGTAGATTCGCAATTACCATTACAAAAATATCTACTATTAAACTTAAAACCACTAATCCCCAAACTTTTTTCCCTTTTATAAAAATACTTCCAAGTATTATACCAAGTAACAAATATACCAATCCATTTGTGCCATAGAAATAAAATACAAATGGAAATTCTATAATATTTAATATTGAAAAAGTTATAAGAATTATCAAATCATATTTGTATGTAGTCTTTCCTATTATATATAGGATTAAATATATTAGCGAAAATAATGAATATGCCCAAATCACCCAAATATATCCATAAGCCAAATAATTAGATACTGCACAAATTATGTTAATTAATATCATACCAATTAAAACGGCATTATATATTGAATATCTATTTCCTATTTTATAAAACAATGTTTTATTCATAAAATATCACCAGTTTAATTTTACCACAGAAAAAGAGGATGATAAAGATTATTTATCATCACTCTTATCAAATATAAAGTCAACCTGATTAGGATATCTATCATCTTTATTGAATGAATATTTTAAATACACATCCATTTCCTTATCATTTTGAATTACCTTTATTCTATTTTTAGTCTCACCTTTTGTAAATAACTCCTTTGCGCTAGTCTTAGTGAGATTTTTTACTCCTCTTACAGTCTTAGAAATAGATACAGGGCATGATTCATTACTACAGTAATATTTAAATCTATCTTCAACTATACCATTTCCACATGATGGACATTTGCATATCGGTTTAATTTCTTCTCTAAGTCCTTCTGTTTCAGGATCTGAATCACCTGATGCGTTAAAATCAAATGTTAAAATATTAGGGTATTCTAAGGCCCCATTATATTCATATTTCATAATGGACTCAAAATCATGGGAAGTTTTCTTAGATGTACATAATACTTTAGTCCCACTATTTCCTGTTGTAAGAAGATTTTTAGCTTGCGTTTTAGTAATAAGTTTGGCTCCAATGGCTGTTTTAAATATAAAAACCTTGCATTCTTTATTAGCACAACCATAAGCCTTATCGCGTTCAATAATGTCACTACCACATATAGGACATTTACATACAACACTTGATAGAGTTGAATTCGATGCATCCATACCCTTTACTACTTCTACAAATTTAGTTGTTAAATCATTGATTTCATTCAAAAAATCTTTGTAATCATATTGTCCCTTAGATATTAAATCAAGTTTTCGTTCAAACATTGCCGTTAAGGAAACTGATTTAATATCATCTGATGGGATTGTATCTATTAAATCCATTCCTTTTCTAGTTGCGTAAATAGCCTTCTTCTTATCAAGTTCTATAAATCCTCTATTTTTTAAATCCTCAACTATTTGTGCACGAGTGGCCTCCGTACCAATTCCCTCAACTTTTTTAAGCATGTCCTTATCATCTTTTGAATCTACATACTTAACAGGATTTTTCATCATTCTAATTAATGATCCTTCACTAAATCTTGAGGGAGGTGTTGTTTTAGAATCTTCACATAGAAGTTCTAAAATATTAACAACATCACCAACTTTTGCCTTAACAAAAGACTTAACTTCACCACTTTTTTTACCATACTTATAAGCTTCTCTATGTCCAAGCGTTGTGCATATTTCCATTTCAGTTTGAAAATGTGCATTATTGCGAACAAATTCAATCTTTTGTTTTTCTAATATAGCGTCTGGTAGAAAAGCGGCAAGAAATCTTTCTACAATTGCCATATAAACCCTTTTTTCATTTTGATTTAAAGATTCTATTTTCTCTCTTGTAGTCTTTATTGAAGTAGGGGTTAATGCTTCATGGGCACCTATATCCTTTTTGGCAATCATCATTGGATTTATACTTCTTTTATTATCCATTATATATTTTGCGGTCTCAGTTGAAACAACTAAATTTTTAAGTATTTGGTATGTTTTTCCAGCAAGCTCTTTAGATATATGATTTTCATCTGTACGTGGATATGTAATAAGTTTATGCGTTTCATATAAAGATTGGCATGTGTTTAATACATCCATAGCTCCTATTTTATATCTTTTATCCATATCTATTTGAAGATCTGATAATGAATATAACATTTTAGGCTTTTCATTACGCTTATTTGTTTCACATACTACAACTAAAGCCTCACCTAAGCCAACCTCTTCTATTAAATGTTCTGCATCTTCTTTTTTCTTAAATCTATTATTATCTAAATCCTCATTTATATAATAAGCACTTATATCCGCATCATTTATTTTCCCTAAAGCTTTAACTTTAAAATAATCCTGTGGTTTAAAATCTTTTATTTCTTTTTCTAAATCACATATTATTCTTAGCGTTGGAGTTTGTACTCTTCCTATAGTTAAAACCTTATTATGTCCACCAAACTTAGTAGTCATAGCCCTTGTAGAATTAAGACCCATTATATAATCTGCATACGATCTTGATTTACCAGCAAAATAAACATTATTATACATTGATTCACTAAGACGTTCATCAAATGATTCTTTAATACCTTCTGGTGTTTGAGATTCAATCCACATTCTTGAAACTTTAGGAACTCTTTTATGCACATAATGATAAAGATTTCTAAATATTAAATCTCCCTCTCTATCTGAATCACATGCGTTTACTACCTCAGTAATATCATCTCTATTTATTAAAGATTGGACAATATTAAACTGTTCCCCCACATTTTTATTTACCTCAAGTGGAATATCATCAAATCTAAAAGGTAATGTATTTATATCCCACTTTTTATATCTTTCATCAATATCCCCTGGCATTTTTAATGTCAAAAGATGTCCAATACAATGCGTATAAATAAAATCCTTTCCATATTGGCATCCCTTAGAGGCTCTAGGCTTTACATTTTCTAGTTTCGCATCTATTATATTTTTCATTACGCTTGGCTTTTCAGCAATTATTAAAATCATATAAAACTTCACCTCATAATATATATAGCCACTATATGTAGTATTTTACTATATTTTCCTGTGTTTTTGTGATAAAATTTAAATAAAAATTGGAGGAATAATTATGATACTTGCGATAACTTATGAAAATGGTAATGTATTTGGACACTTTGGTGAAACAAAAGAATTTTTAGTATTAACTATAGAAAACAAAACTATAGTAGATAAAAAAATAATTAGTGCTGGAGAAGCTTCTCATATCGCACTAATTGATGTGATTAAAGGATTTGGCGCAAACGCCTTAATTTGTGGTGGTATGGGTACTGGTGCTTATGTAAGACTAAATCAAGCTGGAATTTCAGTCTATAATGGTGTTAGTGGTTCTTGTGATGAAGCAATTTCTAATTTTTTAGAAGGAAAGCTTACATTTAACGAAGATAAGCTACATAATTGTACTCATCATCATTAATTACATTTTAAAAAAAGTCTCTACTTCATGTAGAGATTTTTTTGTCTTATAATACAGTTATAAAATATATTCAATATCATATTTTTTAAAAGCTTCTATTACTTTTTTTATATTAAGTCCCGTATCCCCATTGCCAACATAATTATTTCCAATATAATATCTTTTAATAGTCTTAGTTGTAATAGCTGTCCAATTTTTTGCGTAATCATCTGCAAACTCTTCTATATTTTCGTCTCCTATTGAGCCCTTATATTTACCATCTTCATAAGTAATCATATCATCATACTCTTTCATATATCCACTATTTAAAAGTTCATTTATAATAGTAAGCATTGGCTTTCTTAAATCATATATCATATAAATCATTCCTTTTATATAATGATACCATAAAATGCTAAAAATCCTTCACAAATATATATGCGAAGGATTTTATTTTACTTTATCTTAACGTTAGCACGCATTGCGTTTAATATACAAATTACACATACTCCTACATCTCCAAATACCGCAAACCACATGTTTGTAATACCAAGACTTGAAAGTATTAGGATTAATACTTTAACAATTAACGCAAATACTATATTTTCATATACTATTCTCATAGTCTTTTTAGCTATTTTTTTAGCTACAGAAATTGATTTTAAATCATCATGCATAAGTACAATGTCTGAAGCTTCAATTGCGGCATCGCTTCCAACTCCACCCATAGCGATTCCGATATCAGATTTCATAATTACAGGAGCGTCATTTATTCCATCTCCTATAAAGCATAATAGTTCATTATCTTTCTTACTCTTCATAAGATTATCTACTTCTAAAACCTTGTTTTGAGGAAGCAAAGATGCCTTAAACATACTTAGGCCTAAAGTATTAGTTACATGTCGCGCGATTATCTCATTATCGCCTGTAAGCATAACTGTTTTTGCCCCTATACTGTTAAGATAGTCAATAGTCTTTTTGGCATCATCCTTTATTTCGTCTTGAATCAATATATAGCCAAGATACTTATTATCAACAGCTACATGAACCAAAGTACCTATAAGCTCTCCCTTATCATATTCAATGTTATTTGCTTCCATAAGTTTATTATTTCCACATAACACTACATGATCTGATACGGCTTTTATACCCTTACCTGCAATATCTTCTAACGTATAGTTAGTATCTATTTTTTTACCATATTCATTTCTAATAGATATGGCAATAGGGTGATTAGACATTCCTTCTGCTTGTGCAGCATAATAAAGGATTTCATCTTTTTTATCTTCTGGACATATCTTTGTAATCTTAAAATTACCTTTTGTTAGTGTACCTGTTTTATCAAATACAAATACATTAGCATTATTAAATCTTTCTAAATGAATCGAACCTTTTATAAGCACTCCATTACGAGAAGCTCCTCCAAGTCCTGCAAAGAATGTTAATGGCACAGATATCACAAGGGCACATGGGCATGATACTACAAGGAAAGACAATGATCTATAAAGCCATTTTGAAATTTCTGGACTATTACCACCAATTTTTAATACAAGAGGTGGTATAAAGGCTAACGCAACCGCTAAAAATACCACAATAGGAGTGTAATATTTTGCAAACTTAGTGATAAATGCCTCACTTTTAGATTTGGCATTTGAAGCATTTTCAACAAGTTCTAATATCTTAGATACTGTTGAATCAGAAAATGCCTTTAACACCTCTACTTCAATTACTGAAGTAATATTAATTGCGCCAGACATTATCTCATCCTCTTTAGTTTTATCTACAGGTAGTGATTCACCTGTTAAAGCCTTTGTATCAAGTGATGTAGAACCTTCAATAATTCTTCCATCAACAGGCACTTTTTCTCCTGGCTTTATAACTATAATATCTCCAACATTTAGAACTCCTGGATCTACTACTTCAATTGTCCCATCAGCATGTTTAAGATTTGCATAATCTGGTCTTATATCCATTAAAGATGTGATATTCTTTCTTGATTTTCCAACCGCATATCCTTGGAACCATTCTCCTATTTGATAGAATAATAGTACCGCACATGCTTCATCAAACCCTTCTGGATTATTTTCTTTAATTCCTGTATATATACCTAATCCAAATGCGCCAAATGTTGCGACTGTCATAAGAAATGCTTCATCAAATATTTGTCCATGCATAATATTAATTACACATTTTCTTATAACATCATGTCCTATATAAATATAGATTGAAAAATATAATGCGAATGTTAATATCCATCCGTATTTATTATCAATTATGGATGCGAATCCATTATCATATTTTGTATTATGAATTAATATCTTGTTTGTAATAAGTACAGCAAAGAATAGTAGTAAAGCTATAATTATTCTTCTAAGATTTTTTTTCTGCTTACGCGTCATAATTTCCTCCTTCAGTTGAACAGGTATTCAACTATTTGATTATTTTTTATGGTATGCTTCCATACCATAATATATTAATCTAAAATTTCAAAATCAGGTTCAACCTTTCTAGCTGCCTTCAGAATCTTCTTTTCATTTGCCTCTAAATCTTCCCCGTTTATTACCATCTTTTGTGTCATAAAGTTAATTTGGCAAGATTCTACAAAATCAAGTTTTGAAATTGCCTCCTCACATTTTAATGCACATGCAGCACAGTCTACTTCAATCTTATAAGTTTTATTCATATTATCTATCCTCCTCAATATGTTCTAGCGCAAACTTAAATATTGTAGATATATGTTCATCATCAAATGAATAATATACCTCTTTACCTTCTCTTCTTGATTTAACTAAATTTGCATCTTTTAATATCCTTAATTGGTGTGATACTGCAGATTTATTCATTCCAACACAATCACAAATTGATGTGACATTAAGTTCACTATCTTCTATCGTATATAAGATTTTAGCTCTTGTAGGATCTCCAAGTACCTTAAATAGATTTGTAAGTTTATCTATTTCCATATCATTTGGCATTGAAGCCTTTATCTTTTCTAAATCCATAATATCACTTCCTGATTTCATTATACAACAATTGAACAATTTGTCAACTGTTCAATTGAATAATTTCTATTCACTGATTAGATTTTGCTACTTCTATACTAGATTAACATCAAATTATAGCCATAATAAAAGCATAAACATAGATAAATGCTTATGCTTCTTTATTTTATAACATCAACTTGTTCTTTTTTGAAATAGTAATATTACTTAATGTGGGTATCACATATTGATAATCAATACCAGATGTAGTAGCGTTTGCGGTATGGAAATAAGATGTTTTGTTATCTAATTCACTTTGTGATAATAAATACCAAGTGTAGTTTGATACTGATCCTAAATTACTATTACTATCATCCCATGTAGAATCCATAAAATACCATAGATCATTATATTTAACATAATTCCATGCGTGACCACCACTACTTTCGCTATCACCTGCAGTACCTACTATATAGCAGTTGTCAATTCCGAGATAATTATATATTATTTGTAGCGATTTTGCATATCCCTCACATACAACATTCTCTCCTTTAAAGAAGCCAGATATTGCGTGTGCATCTAATTCATCTGATGGTGTTACATTTTCAACAGCCCATGCATAATTAGTGTTTTCTAATACATAATCATAGACATATTTGATTTTCTTTAATTCAGTATAAGATTCTACTTTAGAACTAATACTTGTAATTGTATTAAATACCTTATTGTTAATATTTTCTCTTGAACTATATGTAATATATTCATCCTCTATTAGAAAATAAAAATCTTTTGCGCCAGGAATATATGAATTAGAAAGCCAATAGAATAATGGAAAATCAGATTCTATAGATGTCCATAACATTTTCGCTTCTTCTGAAGTTATACCATAATCTAGATAATTTAGTTTTGATGTATAGTAAAAAGTTTCTACCTTAGTTTCTCCATCAGAAACCACATTAGCTTTAACAGATGTATTATCATATTCGTCATATAATGTAATAATTAATGATTCTGATATTATATTCAAATATGCATTAAGTATATTATCACTATTATCTTGACTCTTTAAAGATTCAAACATTTTGTTTGATGAATAAGAGGTAACATAATTTGTTAAATCAATTCCATCTTTATCATAAATCTTATAATCATATGTAGTACTGTCATACATTAATTTATATGGAATATTTGATGTGGTTTTATCAACAACTTTATCATACATAGGTAAAATTGGTATAGTAGTTTGTCGAACAATTATTTCACCACATCTCTTACAATGCGAACCTTCAGTAAGGCCTGTAGTAGTTTTTGTTGCCAAAACAGAGGCATCAATTACTAAATCATGTCCTAATGCTGGTATCACATCTTGCGCTTTTATTATCTCATCGCAACTACTACAATGGCTACCCTCGCTAAGTCCTGTAGTTGTGCATGTTGGTTCAACTGCTTCATCTAAAACTATAGTATGGGTATGTTCAATTGATGTATCTTTATCACCATTTGCGATATCTTCAGGATTTTTTGAATCATCTGAATCCGGTTTATCTGCGTTTTCAACTGTTTCATCAAATTTTATACTAAGCTCACACGATGTAAAAGGGATTATGCATAGTATTAAAATAAATAATGTAAATATCTTTTTCAAGTAAATGTCCTCGCATTTCTACTCATCTCTTATATCCATTATATCACTATCATCTAAAAGAGACATATTCTTTTTCGCTGGATGCGTAAAAAGTGTCCAGATAAACATAAGTATTGCGGTTGTCCCAAGAGATAGTGGGTATGCAATTAATATAGATTTAAATGTTTCATGTCTTGGATAATAAAAAGCTATCCAAATAAGCCTTACCCCACATATTCCAACAACAGTTAATATAGATGGCATTAATGATATTCCAAATCCTCTCATATATCCCGAGAACACCTCATACATAAGCGTAAATGTATAAGCAACGCACATAAATAAAAGACGCATATATGCATATTTAATAACATCAGGATCATCATTAAATATACTTATAATATATTTCCCAAAGAATATTATGATTAAATCCATAATTGCGAGTGATATTAAACCTTCTATAAGAGAGACTATCATAGATTTTCTGCATCTTTTTATATAACCAGCGCCAAAATTTTGACCTACAAATGTAGTACATGCTTGTGAAAATCCAGCAAAGAAATATGATATTATTCCTTCTATATTAAGCGCAACACTAGATGCTGCCATTATAGTATTACCTAGTGAATTAATTTTCGTTTGAATTATAATATTCGCAATACAAAATACTGCAGATTGAAGTCCTGCTGGTACTCCAATTTTAAGTATTTTTTTTAATACTAAAAAGTTTATTTTTAAATCTTTAAAATAAATTTTAGTACTATCTTTTGCGTTAAGTAACAAAACAAAAAGAATAATTGCGGCAATAGCATTTGAAATTACAGTTGCGAACGCAACTCCTTCCACATCTAAATTAAATCCTAAAACAAATAAGAAATTTAAGCATAAATTTAAAACACCTGCGATAGCTAATACTATAAGTGGGGTTTTAGTGTTTCCAACACCTCTATATATAGAAGCAAGAAAATTATATAAAATAATAAGAGGTATTCCAAGAGCATATATTTTAAAGTATTTTACAGTCATACTAAATACTTCAGGATCTTCTATTTTTTGAGCTTTATAAATTGGATTTGCAAATACTAAGCAAATAATAGTAAGCAAAAAACCTATTAGTAAACTGAATACAACCGATGTGTGTATACCACTTTTTATTAGCGAATCATTACATGCGCCTTTTGCTTGTGCTATTACCACATTTATTCCTAAAGACATTGCAATGAAAGTATAGACAAAAAGCCCTATCATGGGGCTATTAGCACCAACTGCCGCCATAGCATTAGTACCTTTATCACCAGTAAATTTACCAACAACCGCAACATCAGCCGCATTAAATAATTGTTCTAATATCCCAATTAGTATAAGCGGTATTGCAAAAAACAAGATATTTTTAAATAAAGAACCTTCTAATATGTTTATTCTTCTTTTCATATAAAATATTTCCTTAAAATTAAACTAATGTTATTCTATTACTTTAATTTTATCTTGTCTAGTAAAATACAATATTATAATTTTTCTTGAATAAAACCTTCAGTCCATTACTTCGACACCGACCCAAATCGATGCACTAATAAGAAAAAATATACAACCATCAAGTGCCAATTTAAAAGGGCAAAACTAACAAAGGAGCAGGCATATACCTACTCCTTATGTTTTAGTTTATTAATCACAATAACATTTTTGAATCTTAACTAGAACATTAACCCCAATATCACTTAATCCTTTCACACTCAATGATATATCACTTCTAACATCTAATACAAATTCATTACCATTACGGCTTACTAATATTTTTTCATAATTTGCAAAACTAACACTCACATCTTCAGGAAAAGTCACCTTGTAATAATTTTTTTCATTTCGAGCAGAATCTCCATATTTTTTCAATACTTTTTGATTACATAATAATATCAACTCAAATTTTGGATACTCAGTTTTATATACTTCATGAAAGGCATCTATACGAATAATTTTATCTGTATCACTTAACTGAGCTGCAAAATACGAATAATAACAATTTGCACGTAAATCTCCTACTTGCATTGTATAATCTTTTGTTGTAGTTAATTCACAATAAGCTACATTGTACCCTTCTTTATTAGAACTAGAACAATATTTACCTGTAATACTAAAATCACTAGATTTATTACATATATCCCAAACATCTTGTCTTTGTGGAAATACCAATATGTTTTTACCTTCTTTAAGGTTTACTTGAGTCAGTCCATATATACAATTTGTTTCTCCAACAAGTTGCCTGTATTTTCCATCTGCAATTCCACTATAATCTAAATCAATTTCTTCATCTTCATCCATCCAAACAAAACTAGTTCCTACTACAGGCTCAAAGTCATAAATTTCATTAACATCTAAATCTATTTCTACTTCTATTGTAGTATTAGATGGGATACAATAATCATAATCTTTTGAAGCAAGTATTAATTTCCCATCAAGATATATATCAAAATCTCCAAAATACGTTGTATCGTTTGTTTCTAAATATAATTTCTTAGAATCATCCCAAATAATCATTCCTTCAATTGCGTCTACTAAATCTCGACAATGTTTTGTCTTTGGCTCTTCATTATTAGTTTCATCTTTTTCTTCACCACATGATGCTAGGGTTAGTATTATAAATAGCGCAAAAATTATTTTCATTAATATTTTTTTCATTATATCAATCCCCACACAAAATTTATATAGGTATAGTTTGTATCTACATCAATCAATGTTTTTTTCTCATCTACATTTGTGTACTTACACTCTATTCCACTTAATTCAACATTTTCTATAGTTCCATAATTTGATGGAAGGGGTAGTACCACATCATCTTTAGTATATGAGCTACAAACATTTATACTTCTCATATCACAATCAATATTATCCAAAAAATTACTAGGTGGCATATAATCATATTCTTTTAATAGCGTAACATATTTATATTCAAATAGTTTATTTAATGAAACACTTATTAAATTTTGTTCTATATCATATCTATATTCTTTAATATTGTTTTCAATATCAACGACCATTACATATGATTTATAATATGTTGATTTTGATTCTATAACTTTTTCAGTTTTTATAGCGTATGCATATTCACTACCACCAACCACAGTAAAGGCAGTTTCTTCAGTAAAATATTTCCTCGGTATTATATTTACAATAGGATCGTCATCATATACTGTAGCGCTATAATAATATTTCATTTTTGTCGCTAATAATTCATCCTTATATTTATCGATAGTATAACTATTATCGTTATTATAGGTATAAGGAGTAATATTAGATAGATTACTCATATCATATATTAAATCACTATCTTCATAGTATTGACTAAAGTCTTCTAATGCGGATACGGAGTTACCATTTAATATTAATCCAATAAAAAAAGATAATATTAATATTATACATTTCCTTTTCCCCATATCAATTCCTCCCGTATTTAATATCGTTATTTATGATTTAATATTTCATTTTTTCAATAATGATGTTAATTTTTTATTTATATAAAGGATTTTTTTCTTATAAAGCATATTAAAAAACCTAAGTTTTAGAACTCAGGTTTATATCATATGTTTTATTAATATTTATTTTTTTAGAATTCTTTTAATTCTATTAATTGCTTCTAATGTATTTTCATATGTATTAAAAGATGTAAGCCTAAAATAACCTTCTCCGCCAAAACCTTCACCAGGTGTTCCAATAACATTAGCTTCTTTTAATAAGAAGTCAAAGAAATCCCATGATTTCATGTTGTCTGGACATTTTAGCCAAATATATGGACTATTATGTCCTCCTGTATAGAATATTTTTAGTTCATCAAAACAGTCAGCTAAAGCTTTGGCGTTTCGTTTATAGTAAGCTATGTTTTCTTGGCAGGCTTTAATTCCTTCTTCTGATAGTGCTGCTTCTGCGGCGCGTTGTGTTATATAAGATACGCCATTAAATTTAGTGGCTTCGCGTCTCCTCCAAATTTTATTGATTTGAAGTTCTGAAGGTATAAGTGTATATCCACAACGAATTCCTGTAAAGCCACAACTTTTTGATAATGAGCCAATCTCTATTGCGCAATTTCTAGCTCCATCTATTTCAAATATAGAATGTGGAATATCCTTATCCTCTATAAATGCTTCATAAGCCGAATCAAATATAATTAATGAACCTGTTTCTTGCGCATAATCTACCCACTCTTTTAAGCCTTTATATGTATATGAAGCACCTGTTGGATTATTTGGTGAACATATATAAATTACTTTTGGATTATTATCAAGTCCCGTTGGAGTTGGTAAAAATCCATTATCTTTTGTACCATATAGCACGTGTATATTATTTCCATTCATTGTGTTTGAATCGATATATACAGGGTAAACTGGGGATGAAATATAGACATCATTACATCCTAATATATCTAAAATATTTGAAACATCTGTTTTGGCACCATCAGATATAAATACATCTTCTAAATCAAGCTTTATTCCATATCTTTTATAATAATTAATTACAGCTTGTTTTGTGAATTCGTATCCCCACTCTGGTGGATAACCTTTAAATGTTTCTTGCGCCCCCATTTCATCACACGCTTTATGCATCGCATCTATTACAATTTTTGGTAAAGGCAGTGTTACGTCCCCAATTCCCATTTTAATAAGATTTGCGTTTGGATTTTCTTCTTTATATGATTGAATTTTTTTATTTATTGTTGAAAATAAATATGATTCAGATAAATTTTTAAAGTTTTCATTTAATTTAATCTTCATAATACACCCCATCATATACTTTTTTAGCAGGACCTTCCATAATTATAGTCCAATCAGATTTAACAGTTATATAAAGTGTTCCCCCTATTAAATCTACTCTTGTTTTTTTATCATGATTTGCCATACCAAGTTTGCATGCGACAGATGCTACTGCGCATGCTCCTGTACCACAAGCAAAAGTTTCAGCAGAACCTCTTTCGTATACTCTCATTTTGAAATGATTTTCTCCTAATACTTCTACAAATTCAGTATTTACTCTTTCTGGGAAAATTGGATAGTTTTCAAATGATGGTCCAATACTTACAAGGTCTAGGTCATCAATTTTATCCATAAATATTACTTGATGAGGATTACCGATAGATACAGCGGTACTATTATATTTCTTACCAAGCACTTCTATTTCTTTATCAATTATTGGCATTTTAGAATATGCAGGAATATGATTTGGATCAAACATAGCCTTTCCCATATCAACAGATACATAATCCACATATCCATTATCTACTACATGTAAATCTAATGTCTTTATACCGGATTTTGTTTCAATGGTTAAATGTGTTTTATTGGTAAGCTTGTTTTCATAAACATACTTACCAACACACCTTATTCCATTGCCGCACATATTACCTTCTGAACCATCAGCATTAAATATTCTCATTTTAAAATCACATGTGTTTGATTTATCAATTGTAATAATTCCATCAGATCCTACGCTAAAGTGTCTTTTTGACATTTCAATTGAAAGTTCTTTAATATTTTTTATTTTTTCTTCAATTTGATTAATATAAATATAGTCGTTTCCACAACCTTGCATTTTCGTAAATTTTATCATACTAGTCCTCCATTGAAGCTTTTATAAATCCATAAAATAATGGATGTGCTTTATTAGGTCTTGATTTGAATTCAGGATGATATTGAACACCTATAAAGAATTTACATTTATCATTTTCAATAGCTTCTACAAGTGTGTCATCTGGTGACATGCCACATAGTGTAAGCCCTGATGTAATATATTCATCTTTATAATCATTATTAAATTCATATCTATGTCTATGGCGTTCTGAAATAAGATTATTACCATATAATTTTTGAATTAGCGTTCCATCGCTAAGCCTGCATGGATATGCCCCAAGTCTTAATGTACCACCTTTCGCAATAGTATCTGATTGTCCAGAAACAAATCCTATTACTTGATGTGCTGATGTAGGGTTAAATTCGTGAGATGTAGCGTCACTATATCCTAATACGTTTCTTGCATATTCAATACATGCGATTTGCATTCCTAAGCAAATACCAAGATATGGAATATTATTTTCTCTTGCATACCTACAAGCAGTAATCATGCCCTCAATTCCTCTATCGCCAAATCCACCTGGAACAATAATTCCTGAAGCTGATTTTAATATATCCTTAGCAGATGATTCTGTTATTGTATCACTATCAATCCAATCAATATTAACATTAACAGAATTTGCATATCCAGCATGTCTTAATGCTTCTGCGACTGATAAATATGCATCATGAAATGCTGTATATTTACCGACTAGCGCAATATTTATAGTTTTTTTCAAACTATGGATTTTATCAACTAATTTTATCCAATCACTTAAATCAGCCTCTTTTGCCTCTAAATGTAATGTACGAAGTACAACATTAGACAGATTTTGTTTTTCTAGCATAAGTGGCGCTTCATACAAATTTGGCAGTGTTGTGTTTTCAATTACGCAATCTCTTGGCACATCACAAAAACCTGCAATTTTATCAAATATGGTTTCATCCGAAATTTCTTCATCTGAACGAAGCACAATAATATTAGGATTTATTCCTCTTCCGCGTAGTTCTTTTACTGAATGCTGTGTTGGTTTTGATTTATGTTCTTGTGAAGCTTTTAAATATGGAACTAATGTTACATGTATATAACATACATTATCAAGTCCAACCTCACGCCCTACCTCACGAATAGCTTCTAAATATGGCTCTGACTCAATATCACCAACTGTACCACCAATTTCTGTAATTACAATATCAGCCTCTGTTTTTTGGCCGATTTTATAAATAAAACTTTTTATTTCATTAGTTATATTTGGGATATATTGTACTGTATGACCTAAATATTCTCCATTTCTTTCTTTTGTTATTACATTTTGAAAAACTCTTCCAGTTGTTAAATTTGAATATTTATTTAAATTTTCATCAATAAATCTTTCGTAATGCCCTAAATCCAAATCAGTTTCCGCACCATCTTCTGTTACATACACTTCTCCATGTTGATATGGTGACATAGTCCCTGGATCTACATTGATATATGGATCTAGTTTTTGGCTTATTACTTTAAGTCCTCTTGATTTTAAAAGTCTTCCAAGTGAAGCCGCTGTAATTCCTTTTCCGAGTCCTGATACAACTCCACCTGTTACAAATATATATTTCATTTTAAATTAAGCCTCCTTGTGATATCTATTTATAATTTCTATTGCGATATCTACTTTCGCAACTCTTAAATCCATTGCCCTACGTACTATATATCTATGAGCTTCATCTTCGCTCATTCCTTCATTAGATATTAGTAACATTTTAGCAAGATTAATTTTCCTACTTTCTTCAAGTTTTATAGCTAAAGGCTTTTCTTTATTTTTAAGCACATTACCACTGGCAGTTTCAAGCATTCTTACTGCTTGAACAACCACATCTGCCTTTGTTGGTTTACTAATTGTTATAACTCCATAATTTGACAATTTATAATAAACATTATCATAATAAATATGATTAACAAATATTATTGTGGGACATTTTTTAGCGTTATCAATGGCTAAATTATATCCATTGCCATCTCTTAATAGTGAATTTATTATCAAAAAGTTAAATTCTCTTTCATTTAATAATCTACTAGCTAAATTTTCACTATCGGCAAAAACAATTTCATAATCTTCATTGAATAGACTTTTTAACAATATATTAATTTTTTCATTGTTTGAAACTATAAGCATCTTATATTTCATGTCTATTCAACTCCATTTCATTATTTTAAAAATGATTCAAGAATTCTTTCGTTTAAATATTTTTTTACAAACTCTGATTTTCTAGCAATCATTAAAGCCTCTTCTATATCATTTGGAAGCTTATCAAGAGTTTTTAAAACCTCATCATCAGCTTCAAATAAATTTAAATTCAAAGGCTTTCCTGCATCAATTTTATTTATTATTCCATCCATCATTGCATAAATTAATAAACTAAACGCAATATATGGATTGCAAAGGCAATCAGATGAACGCAATTCAAATCTTTTAAACTGACCCTTCGCAGCTGGAATTCTTATAAGATCCGATCTATTTTCATACGAATACGCAATATATTTAGGCGCACTATGATGTCCTAATCTTTTATATGAATTCTTTGTTGGATTTAAAAACAATGTTATTTCTTTAATATGTTTTAAAATTCCACCAATTGCATAATAGAAATCTTCATCTTTATTTTTAGAATCAACAGAAATATTTATATGATGTCCATTTCCTGGCAATCCTTCCATTGGAGATGGATCAAAAGATGCATAAATACCATTAATAGATGAGATTGTTCTTACAACATTCTTATATGTTATTGCGTTATCAGCTGATGTTAGAGGGTCACTGTAATGATAATGAATCTCATTTTGTCCTGGACCTTCTTCGTGATGTGATCCTGATGGTTGAATTCCCATCTCTGATAGTGCAAGACATATTTCACGTCTAATATTTTCACACCTATCCTCTGGAGCTACATCCATATACATAGCTGTATCATAAGGAATATTTGTAGGATTTCCATCTACATCTTCTTTAAATAAATAGAATTCCATTTCACTTCCAAATCCAAAAGAAACTCCATAGCTCGCTGCATATTTTATAGCGTTTTTTAAAACCTCTCTTGTATCAACCTCAAATGGTGTACCATCTGGATTTTTAATATCGCAAATCATACGAATAACCCTTCCCTCGCGTGGTCTCCACGGAAGAATAGCTATAGTTTCTGGATTAGGGAAAAGTAATAAATCACTCTTCTCTTCTCCTTTAAATCCTTTAATTGCCCATGCATCTATAGAAACTCCAAATTCAAAGGCTCTTTCTAATTCCGAAGGCATTATTGAAATGTTTTTTTGATTACCAAAAACATCTACAAATTGCAGTCTTATAAATTTCACATCATCATCTTTAACATATTCTAAAATTGTACTTATGTCTACCATAAATATATCCTCCTAATTTGCACAATAAAGTTGTTTATAAGGATTTTTTGAGTTAGGTGAAACCTTAATAAATTTATCCTTTCTTACTTCGCTCAAATCTTTATTAAAGTAATTTTCATATTTTACAAGGTATTTCTCAATTTCTTTTAGGTCTTCTTCACTTGCGACTTCCGCAACAACTTGTGATGGGAATTTATAATCACCTATATTACCTCTAATATACATTACTCCACCATGCATTCCTGTTGCGGCATATTCACCAATTGCGCGTTTTTTGTTATCCTTATTTAATATAATTATAACACCGCCAGCAAGATATTCTCCTAAAAAATCTCCAGCGCATCCTCCTACTATAATAGAAGGGACTTTATCAAGATAACTTTTCATGTGAATACCTGTTCTATATCCTACATCACCATCTATATATATTTCTCCACCACGCATTGCATACCCTACAGTATCTCCTGCATGACCATGAACTATAATTTCACCATCATTCATAGTATCTCCTAATGCATCTGAGGTGTTTCCATATATATCTATCTTAGAACCATTTAAATAACATCCACATGCATTTCCTATTGTTCCATTTAAAATAAAATGAACTCCTTCGTAAGATGATGCAATATATCGTTGTCCTAAAATATTATTAATTATAATTTCTTTATCTTTTGATTCTCGTACAAGCCTATTTAGCTCATCAAATGTTAAATTAGTTGCATCTATCATACTATCACTCTCCTGCATGTTTAATTCCAAGTATTCTAAGTTCCGCATCATTTAAGTCATATCCTCTAAGCATTAATCTGTTACCTTTTAGTGCTTCTATCGAGTTAATTCCCATTCCACCAAGCATTTCTTTAATTTCTCTTGTCCATGCGGTTACTAAGTTTTCAAGTCTTTGGGCTCCAATTTTTGGATTTAATCTCTTAGCCAACTCTTCATTTTGGGTTGCGATTCCCCAATTACACTTACCACTCTTACAATCTCTACATAAATGACATCCTAAAGCAAGTAAGGCTGATGTACCAATATATACAGCATCCGCACCTAGTGCGATTGCTTTTACAATATCAGCACTATTTCTAATGCTTCCTGAAACAACAATAGAAACATTTCCTCTTATTCCTTCTTCTCTAAGTCTTTGATCTACTGAGGCAAGAGCAAGTTCAATAGGAATTCCTACATTATCTCTTATTCTTGTAGGTGCAGCACCTGTTCCACCTTTATATCCATCTATCGCTATAATATCAGCACCAGAACGTGCAATACCAGAAGCTATAGCTGAAATATTGTGTACTGCAGCTACTTTTACAATTATTGGTCTTGTATAATTTGTAGCTTCTTTTAGTGAATATACAAGTTGTCTTAAATCTTCAATTGAATAAATATCATGGTGTGGGGCAGGTGAAATCGCATCAGATCCTTCAGGAATCATACGAGTCTTTGATACATCACCTATTGTTTTAGTTCCAGGTAGATGTCCACCAACTCCTGGTTTTGCCCCTTGTCCCATTTTTATTTCAATTGCGGCTCCTCCATATAAAAAGTCTTTATATACTCCAAACCTTCCAGACGCTACTTGAACTATTGTATTATCTTGGTATCCTTTTAAATCCTCGTGAAGTCCTCCTTCACCAGTATTATAAAATGTTCCTAGGTTTTTAGCAGCCATAGCTAAAGCTTTGTGCGCATTTAATGAAATCGCACCATAGCTCATTCCCGCAAACATAATTGGTGTTTCAAGCTTTAATTGAGGATCCATTTTAGTAATTAATTTACCGTTTTTATCTCTTTTTATATTGTTATCTTTTTTACCTAAAAACACTCTTGTTTCCATAGGCTCACGAAGTGAATCTATAGGTGGATTGGTAACTTGCGATGCATTTATTAACATATGGTCAAAATAATTTTTAGTCTTATTAGGATTTCCCATAGATGAAAGTAATACTCCACCACTTTCAGCTTGCCTATATATCTCATGAATAGCACTTTCTGTATAATTTGCGTTATCTTTCATATGATTAACGCTTCTACAGATTTGAATTGCTTTAGTAGGGCAAATTGAAACACAGCGTTGACAATCAACACACTTAGTATTATCAGCTATCATCATTTTTAAATCACTATCATATTTATGAACACCATATGAACATTGTTTTTCACAAGCCCTACAATTTGTGCATTTTAAATTATTTCTGTATATTTCAAATTCAGGATAGATAAAACCTTCATTCATATTATCTAACCTCCTTATTTAAAGTTACTATTACAGGCTCTCCACCACGAGGTGAATAAACTCTATCAAGATTTGGTTCCATTGATCTTATAGCACATTCCTCAGAACCAAAATAAACCATATCATCCTTATAACCTACCACAAGACTACGAAGCTTTAATCTATCATTTAAAGCCATAAGTCCATTTTTAAATCCAACAATAATTGAAAAAGGTCCTGTCACAAGAAGGGATGAATAAGTATTTCTTAAAAATGTATATTTCTCTTTTAATTCTACATCCATATTATCAATTTCATCCCAGAATGGAGCGGCCATAACTGATGCCACTTCTTCTAATGTTAAATGTTCTTTTCTAAGAAGATAATCAATAATATAACACATAACCTCAGTATCAGTTTGTAGAGTACAATTATAACCAAACATTTCCATGTATCTTCTATTTGCGTCATAAGATGAAATCTCACCATTATGTACTATAGAATGTTCTAATAACGCAAAAGGATGTGAACCTGCCCACCATCCTGGTGTATTTGTAGGATAACGGCCATGTGCTGTCCACATATATCCTTTATATGTATCAAGCATATAAAACTCTCCTACATCTTCTGGGAATCCTACAGCCTTAAATACTCCCATATTTTTTCCTGATGAGAAAATATATGCACCCTCTATATCTGTATTTACTTTAAATACAAGTTTTTTAATATATTCTTCTTCATCAAGTTCAGAATCTTTAAGTCTATTTAAATTAGGTTTCGCAAAATATCTCCAAATAAGTGGCTTATTTTTAATAGCTTCAGTTTTTTTAGTAGGAATAATGGAGTAAGAGACAATTTCAAGCATCTTATTTATATAATGCTCACATTCTTCCCTAGCCTTATCATTATCATAAAATATATGTAAAGCATAATAATCAGCATATTCAGGATATATTCCATACCCTGCAAATCCTCCACCTAACCCATTTGATCTATCATGCATAGTTCTCATAGATTCTATAATCTTTTTACCACTAAATCTTTTCCCTTCTTTACTAATTATTGCGGCTATAGCGCATCCGGATGGGTTTCTAAAGTCTCCTTCTTTTAGCATTTAAATCACCTCATTGTAATTTTTAATATAATATTTCATAACATCCTATTACAAAATAAGAAAAAAGTGTCCAAAAAGATGGCATAATAAATGTCATTTTTTTGAACACCCTTGTTCATATTAAAAAGATAACATTTTATATTTTCATAGTCAACAATTTTAATAAGTATTTGGCTTTTCAACAAATTTTATACAAAATATCTTAACTTTTGAGAATAATGCTCAAAAAAGATAAAGAATTCATGATTATGTTGCATAAAGTTAGCATTTATAAAAAAATACATGTATAGATATTAAAATAATATTTTTTTATCCTTATATAAATAATATTTTCTAGCCCTCTTTTTAAGTCGTCAGTATATTTAATGTTTATAGGCACAAAAAAGAAAATTAAATTTTATGAAACTTCTTTATTCAAAAATTAAATACAAAAAACATCTTTTGAATGGCTCTTTTAATAATTTTAATTTGACTTATCTATTTTATGGGTTTAGAATGATGCTATCAAAAGCAAAGGTGCTTCAAGGACATAAGTCCGCGAAGCCCTTTTTTTTATTTTTGATGCATTTTAAGGAGGAATTAGATTATGGAACAAATTACTGATTATTTTGGATCTTTAGTATTTAATGATGAAGTTATGAGAAATAGACTTCCTAAAGATACTTACAAAACTCTTAAGAAAACTATTACAGAAGACAAAGAGTTAGACATTAGTGTTGCTAATGTTGTAGCTGAGGCTATGAAGAACTGGGCACTTGAGCTTGGTGCAACACACTTTACACATTGGTTTCAACCAATGACAGGAATTACTGCTGAAAAGCATGATTCATTTATTTCACCAGTTGATGGAGGAAAGGTTATTCTTGAATTTAGTGGTAAAGAATTAATTAAAGGAGAACCTGATGCATCATCTTTCCCAAGTGGAGGTATTAGATCTACATTTGAGGCAAGAGGATATACTGCATGGGATCCTACATCATATGCGTTTATAAAGGATAAATGCCTATGTATTCCTACTGCTTTCTGTTCATATGGTGGACAAGCACTTGATAAGAAGACTCCTCTTCTAAGATCTATGCAAGCATTATCTAAACAAGCAGTAAGAGCTTTAAAATTATTTGGAAATGAAGATGTAATTTCAGTTAAAACTACAGTTGGACCTGAACAAGAATATTTCTTAGTTGATAAAGATTTATATGAGAAACGTCCTGATTTAATTTATACAGGTCGTACTTTAGTTGGTGCTAAATCACCTAAAGGTCAAGAACTTGCTGATCATTACTTTGGAGTTATAAAGACAAGAGTTAAGGAGTTCATGGAAGATTTAAATAAGGAATTATGGAATCTTGGAATTCTTGCCAAAACAGAACATAATGAGGTAGCTCCTGCTCAACATGAATTAGCTCCAATATTCGCTACAACAAATGTTGCAGCCGATCATAACCAATTAACTATGGAGATTATGCAAAAGGTCGCAAAAAGACATAACTTAGTATGTCTTTTACATGAAAAACCATTTGCTGGTGTAAATGGTTCTGGAAAGCATAATAACTGGTCTATGGCAACTAACACAGGGGTAAACTTACTAGAGCCTGGTGATACTCCTGCTCTTAACGCACAATTCTTATTATTCTTAACCGCTACAATCAAGGCTGTAGATGAATATCAAGACTTATTAAGAATATCTGTTGCCTCTGCAGGAAATGACTTCCGTTTAGGCGCAAACGAAGCACCTCCTGCGATTGTATCTATTTTCTTAGGTGATGAGCTTGATGCAGTATTAAACGCAATTGCTGAAGATAAAGTTTATAAAGGTCAAAAGGAAGCTTTAAAGATTGGTGTAGATGTACTTCCACCATTACCAAAAGATACTACTGATAGAAACAGAACTTCTCCTTTTGCCTTTACAGGTAATAAGTTTGAGTTCCGTATGCTTGGATCAAACGAATCAATTTCTTGTGCTAACATTATGTTAAACACTGCAGTTGCTAAAGAGCTTGATGAATTCTCAACTATTCTAGAAGGTGCTAAAGACTTTGATAAAGCCCTTCATGATTTAATCAAGAAAACTATTATTGAACATAAACGTATTATATTCAATGGAAATGGTTATACTGATGAGTGGGTTAAGGAAGCTGAAAAGCGTGGTTTATTAAATTTAAAATCTACTCCAGAAGCTTTAGCTCATTATATTGATGAAAAGAATTTATCATTACTTGAAAAATACAAAATATTCTCAAGAGAAGAAACTACTGCTCGTTATGAAATAAATCTTGAAAAATATTCTAATATTATTCATATTGAAGCACAAACATTAATCGAAATGCTTGAAAAAGATATTATTCCTGCAGGAGTTAAGTATGAAACAACACTTCTTAATGAATTAACATTAAAAAGAAGCGTTAATATTAAATCAATTTACGAAGAGGATGCTATTGCTAAGATTTCAAGTTTAGTTGATAGCCTATACACTTCATTAAATGAATTAAAGTCAATGGTTAATGAATCTAAGACATTTAAATCATCATTAGATAAAGGCTTATATTATAGAAATAGCGTTCTAGAAAAGATGACAGAAATTAGAAAATATGCCGATTCACTTGAAGTAAATGTCAGCAAGGAAGTATGGCCTTATCCATCATATGGAGATTTACTATTTGGAGTTAAATAAAATAAGTTAGGAGATGTATATTTATGGGATTTGAAATTTGGTATTTAATTGGTGCTGCATTAGTATTCTTTATGCAAGCAGGATTCGCAATGGTAGAGACAGGATTTACAAGAGCTAAGAATGCCGGAAACATTATCATGAAAAACCTTATGGATTTTTGTATCGGTACTGTTGCTTTCTCACTTCTTGGAGCCGGACTATTATTAGGAGAGGATAAACTTGCAGGTCTTGTTGGTCTTCCAAGTTTAGGAATGTGGAACAATTTTAAAAGCTTTGATTGGTCTACTTTTGTATTTAACCTAGTGTTCTGCGCAACAGCCGCAACAATAGTTTCAGGTGCTGTTGCTGAACGTACAAAGTTTAGTGCTTATTGTGTATATTCATTTATTATTTCACTTATAGTATATCCAGTTGAAGCACACTGGGTATGGGGTGGAGGTTGGCTAGCACAACATGGATTTATTGATTTTGCTGGTTCAGCATGTATTCACTCAGTTGGAGGACTTTGTGCACTAATTGGTGCATGGATGATTGGTGCTCGTACAGGTAAATATATAAGAGATGATGCTGGAAAGGTCGTTAAAATAAACGCTATTCAAGCACATAACTTACCACTTGGTGCACTAGGATGTTTCATTCTTTGGTTTGGATGGTATGGATTTAACGGTGCAGCTGCTAAATCACTTACTGAACTTGGACAAATTTTTGCGACTACAACAGTATCTCCTGCATTCGCAACTGTTGCTGCATTAATTTATACATGGGTTAAGAATGGTAAGCCAGATGTTTCTATGTGTCTAAATGCATCTTTAGCAGGTCTTGTTGCGGTTACAGCAGGATGTAATTCAGTAGATTATGTTGGAGCTGGAATTATTGGAATTATTTCAGGTATCTTAGTAGTTGTAAGTATTGAAGTTGTTGATAAGAAATTACATATTGATGATCCAGTTGGAGCCATTTCAGTACATTTTGTAAATGGTGTATTTGGTACAATTGCCGCAGGTCTATTCGCAACAGCAAAATCAGCAAACGGTGTTGATGGACCTATCTATGCATTAATTCATGGTACTTCTTTTGCTGATGGTATGAAGGTATTAGGTTGGCAATTCCTTGGAATATTCGCAATTCTTCTTTGGACAGGTGTCACAATAACATTAACTTATAAGCTAATTGATAAGACAATTGGACTTCGTGCTTCTGTAGATGATGAAATTAAGGGTATGGATCTTGCAGAGCATGGAACAATCTCTTATGCAGACTTTGTGCCTCAAGTAGAATCTATTGATTATAGTGGCGCTATAAAAGTAACTGGTGATACACCTATAAGCGAAGCTGTTTTAGTTAAAAAAATGGATATTCCAACTGAAGTTAGTGTAGACGAAAAATCTAATAGCACATCTCTTCACAAAGTTGAAATAATTTGTAAAGAGAATATGCTTGATGCGTTAAAGAACGCAATGAACTCAATTGGAGTTTCTGGTATGACTGTAACACATGTCATGGGTTGTGGTGTTGAACGCGGAAGACAAGAATTCTATCGTGGAATTCCTGTTGAAGTAACACTTCTTCCTAAAGTTCAAGTTGAAATGGTTGTATCCTTAGTTCCGGTAGAAAAGGTTGTTGATACTGCTAAGCGTACTCTATACACAGGACATATTGGTGATGGTAAGATTTTCGTATATGATGTAAGAAATGCCATTAAAGTTCGTACTGGTGAAGAGGGAGTAGCCGCTTTACAGGATACTAAGTAATTTTAGAAATAAAAAAATAAGGAATTAGTGCCTACATATATGTGGGCACCAATTTCAATATAAAGGAGTTTTTATTTATGTGTAGTATTATGGGGATTCATTCTCTGATTTCATATGATATTTTTAAAAAGGGACTAGATGAAACTATTTCAAGAGGTCCAGATATGCAAAGAATAATAAAATTAAACAAAGGATATCTAGGTTTTAATAGACTTTCTATTATGGGTCTTTCAGAGATGGGTATGCAACCATTTGAGGATAATGGATCATACGTAGTTTGTAATGGTGAAATATATTTATTTAGACAAATTAAAAATGAATTAATTAAAAAAGGTTATAAATTTAAAAGTGAATCAGACTGTGAAATTCTTCTACCTCTTTATAAAGAATACGGGATTAAGATGTTTAATCTTTTAGACGCTGAGTTTGCACTAATAATTTATGATAGCGAGCATGATAAAATAATTGCCGCCCGTGATCCCATCGGTATTAGGCCATTGTATTATGGCTATTATAACGGCAATATTATATTCGCTTCTGAGCCTAAAAATCTTATAAATATAGTTGATAATATTTCTCCATTCCCACCAGGACATTATTATATTGATGGAAAATTCTATAAATACAGTGATGTATGTGATGTTAAAATGGTTAATCCTTCACTTGATGAAGCTTTTAAAAACATTCACGATAAACTTGAAGCTGGTGTTTTAAAAAGACTAGATTCTGATTCTAATGTCGGTTATTTATTATCAGGAGGCCTAGATTCTTCTTTGGTTTGCGCAATAGCCGCAAAGAACAGCCAAAAACCAATCAAAACATTCGCAATCGGTATGGAAGGTGACGCAATTGATTTAAAATACGCTAAAATAGTTGCGGATTATATTAAATCTGACCATACTGAAGTTATAATTACAAAAGACGATGTATTAAATTCACTAGACACAGTTATAAAAACACTTGGAACATACGATATCACTACAATTCGTGCATCTATGGGAATGTATCTTGTATGTAAATACATTCACAAAAATACAGATGTAAAAGTTCTTTTAACTGGTGAAATATCAGATGAACTTTTCGGATACAAATATACAGATTTTGCGCCCAATGCTTCTGAATTCCAAAATGAATCTATAAAAAGAATACATGAAATACATATGTATGACGTCCTTAGAGCGGATAGATGTATATCAGCAAATTCACTTGAAGCTCGTGTACCTTTTGGAGATTTAGATTTCGTTAGGTATGTATTAAGTATTAATCCAGAACTCAAAATGAATAAATATAATAAAGGAAAATACCTTCTACGTATGGCATTCAAAGATGGCTACCTACCAGAATCTATTCTAATGCGTGAAAAGGCTGCATTTAGTGATGCGGTAGGTCATTCACTAGTTGATGATATTAAAGAATATGCAAATTCATATTATAGTGACTTAGAATTTAGTGAAAAAGTCAAAAAATATTCCTTTAATCCACCATTCACAAAGGAGTCATTACTATACCGTGAAATATTTGAAAAATACTACCCTAATCAAGCTACAATGATTAAAGATTTCTGGATGCCTAATAAATCTTGGGAGGGTTGCAATGTAGATGACCCTTCTGCAAGAGTACTTTCTAACTATGGAGATAGTGGAAAATAAAAATTAATAATTTATAAAAAAAATAGACACTTTCATAGTGTCTATTTTCATTCCATCAATTCACAATCTTTATTATTAAAATGTTCTATATATCTTATTATTGTTGATACAAGTATTGATACAACAAGAATTCCTGCACCTATACCAAGAGATGAATATAAAACATCTGCAAGATATGTTTTCGCTCCACCCTTATTATTCCATATAGAATATACCGAATAATATAATAATCCTCCTGGAACTAGCGATAGATTTGTAGTTATTAAATATACTATTGCTGGTGCTTTCTCAATTCTTGAAACTATTTCTGCATACAATGAACCTACCACTTGTGATATAAAAATAATTACAATTAAGGAATCTAGATAATGATCTACAAGAACATATATTCCTGTAACTATTGCAGATCCAAGAACAATTGATGGTAATCTTTTAGGTTTAGTACCAAAAATTATAGCGAACATTGAACATCCTATAGTACCTGTAATAATCGTAATATACCACTCATGGAATACATATGAATCCATTTGATAATTGAATATAGCAATTGGAATTGAGAATCCAATAACGATCATTAAAGCTATAATTATAGATTGAAACAGTCGTATTGCCCCTGATACTAAATCTCTCATCATTAGTTCACGGAAGGCAATACCAAATTCCTTTCCAGGAATTAATAACATAATTGCCCCAATCATTATATACGATATATGATTGCCTATATTCATATAATAAAACGCTACTGATAAAAATCCTCCTATTATAGAAAGTACTAGCGTATTAAATATTTTATAATGTCCAATTTTACCAAGTGTAAATAATAAAGCCGCCATTACAAGAGATACCATACCTGATGCTAGACCATCTAATAATGATCCACCATACATAATCGCAAATGCCCCACAACCAAAAAATGCGGCAACACATTTTAATATTGTTCGGTTTTTAGTATCCTTTTTATTATCAAACTCTCTTATAAGTTTATAAATTTCACTTGTAGAAGGATTACTTTTACAAATATATCTTGATAATTCATTTAACTCCTCAATTCGACCAAGGTCAAGCGTTGAATCATATATTCTTCTAACCTTTGTAGTAAAATAGTCATCTTTTGTTTCTAATGTCGCTTCTATTTTTGTTGGTATCGCAAAAACATCCATGGACGCAGCTCCATAAGAATAACATATTTTTTCTATAGTTTCCTCTACCCTTGAAATTTCAGCACCATTTTTTAAAAGCCTAATGCCAATACCTAGAGCACAATCTAATAAATGTTTCCAATTTATGTTTTCAGGCACATTAACACCACCTATTACATATTATAACATTATAATATAATAAAAGATAAATTAATTCACCACTTATGCTTTAGTTTAAATAAAAAATAAAAGTTGACTTAATCAACTTTCATTTTTAGAATAATCCTTTAAAATTTGTCATCATATCACAAAACCACCATGCGGTATCGCATGAGGCTAATATTAACGCAATAATATTAACCACAAGAGATGGTATTTCATCATCTTTGTGAGGTAATATAAATTTTTTCAATAATATCGCATCAAATATTATCACAACAACGCCGCACGCAAAAAATATTAGATTTAATAAAAACCATATAAGATTGCCACTAACGCCACACCATGCAAAAATTGAATGAAGTAGTTGAAGCGCAATTATCGCAAAAAATCCAATGATTGCCCATTTAAGCGAAAAAGTTAATCTAATATTTTTATTTGAATTATCATCTATTTTACTATTTTCTTTATTTGCTTCTTCTAAATTATCTTTATCTGCCATATAAAAGGCTCCTTTTCTTACTTAACCATTATATAATAGTTAAATAATTTTGTAAATTATTTGTGATATAATATAGGATATGGAGATGATTTTATGTGGCATCCAATCAAGCATTTCATAACTATTACGCGTCATAGACATATGGTTATGAGATATTGCTTCAAATGTGGTTTAATTAAACAAGGATTATTACATGACTTATCTAAATATTCCCCTACCGAATTTTGGAATGGAGCTAAATTTTATGCAGGTGGCATAAAATCTCCACATCCAAACGAAAGAGTTAAAAAAGGGTATAGTGATGCTTGGATGCATCATAAAGGACGTAATAAGCATCATCCAGAATATTGGTATGATTTTAATTTAGAATTAAAAACATACGCTCCCGTAATTATGCCAGATAAATACATCGCAGAATCATTATG
Source organism: Anaeroplasmataceae bacterium (assembly GCA_963590725.1). Taxonomy (GTDB): domain Bacteria; phylum Bacillota_I; class Bacilli_A; order Acholeplasmatales; family Anaeroplasmataceae; genus UBA3206. The sequence continues at coordinate 29,416 of CAVAQB010000088.1, forward strand.
TGATCGTATTGCCGCATCTAAAAACTATAATAAAAAAACATATAACGATTCATTTCCTCTTAATTACTTTATGCGTGAGCATAGTGGTCTTATAATACACCCAGAATCACAAAGAAAACTACATTATCTTTTAAAATATTTAAACGATAATGGTCAAAAGAAAACTTTTAAATATATAAAATATCATTTGAAAAAGAAAATACCAATTGAATCATTATAATGCTATATCAAAAACCATACTAAATGAGCTATTTGCTCAAAAAGTATGGTTCTTTTTTATATGTTTAATAAAAGATGTTAAATATAGCTTTACCCTACTTACTCTAATCTTTATCTATTATCAAATTCATTATTATTACTATCTATTAATACATCATAGTTAATATCTGATTCATTAATCGATACATTTGCATTCTTAATAATTCCATATTCTTTTGTATATGATAAAAGATTATCGATTATTATATTATTCATTGGAATATCTTCAAATCCGATAATATTAAATAATCTAGATATACCATTGTAGTTAGGTGTAATAGTACTTCTTACATTTGATATAGAGATATCATCAATAATAGTATTTGGTATATTATTATCAACATCATGTATTATATTCTTCCATTCAGGCTTCATATTTATACCTTGTGGTAATTCTATTTTATTATACATAGGATTCCACTCTGTTACCATATTAAAAGTATACTTAACATTTATAAGTTCAAGATTATAAATCTTAATGTTTCTTATATAACCTTTTCTTTTATTAGATGATTTTATTCTAAAACCACAATCCGTATTGTAAAATTTATTATCATGAATATTTATGTTATATATTCCTCCAGACACCTCAGAACCTATTGTTATTCCAAAGCCCTTTTTTATAATACAATTCTTAATTTCTACATCATGAGTGGGAATATTTGTGATTATTCCATCATAATCACGTCCTGATTTAATACATATTGAATCGTCGAAACAATCAGTTGTGCATGAATCTATAATCACATTATATGATGAATCTATATCTATACCATCAGTTGATGGGGATTCTTTATTTATAGTTCTTATACTTATATTTTTAATACTAATATCATGACAATATAATATATGCATATTCCAAAAACCAGATCTATATAGGTCTAAATCATATATATTTATATTAGATGATTCTTGAACAAGAACACTTCTTAATCTCTTGCAATCATAATCGCACGCCCATCTAAGTCCAAGACTATCATATTCTTTACGCATACCGCCATTTAAATCTTCTCCCCAATATTTATTCCAAAAATATTCTCCAAGTCCATCTATAACAGCCTTGCCTTTAATTGTAACATTTGTACAATTAATAATATTTAAAATAGCAGGATACCACATCATGTTAATACCAGCAACCCTTGTTTTTATTAGAGTATAATCATCACTAAGTATTGGCTTTATTATTACTCCATCCTCAAATGTAAGGTTAATATTTGAATGTAAGAATAAAGGTTTTACTTCATAAATACCTTTTTTTATTAAAATATCGTTACCACTATCAATTAATTTTTGTAAGTCCATAACATCCACCTTATCAAAAAGGAAGTCTTTCGACTTCCATTTTATTACTTTTTCTTACGTTTCTTTGGATCTAATAAATCCTTAACTCTTAAATTTCCTTGAGTAATAAATGTATCAGAATCCTTATATGGTCTTAGACCATTAAGAACAGTAATTGCGTTCTTAACTTCATCTACTACCTCAGATTTAAAGATAACCATAGCTGAATAGTTATACATCATCTCACGACATTTAGTATTCCATTCACGTGCATCTTTATATGATAACACCTTACGTAATAATTGGTTAGCATTTACATACTCTGCAAGAGCTTCTGCATAGTTTGTAAGTGTCTTTGCGTGATTATATAACTCAATTGCCTTATCATATGGTTCTTTAAATAAGTCATCATTGATCTTATTAATAGCCTCACGTGCTTCAACAGCTTTTGCCTCACAATCCTTATATGGGATAAGAGCGATTAATTGACGCTCAGCTTCTTGTAATGTACGTTCAAACTTAGTTTGAAGTCCTTTTTCAAAAAGCGCTATAGCATCATTATATTTTTGTTCATATTCTTCTCCATAAGCATTATCAATTAAATCAGCTGCATCCTTATAATTCTTAATCAATCCTAGAACTGCAGTATATTGATTTACCTCATCTGGTGTATTATGTGGCATATTTATAGCACGATTGTAAATTGATTCATTTACAATATCAACATATTTATCAAGAGATGTAAATCCCTTTTCATGAGATAGAACTACATATTTGTTATTTGAAATCGGATTAATTTGTTTAGCAAAATCCTTTTCTTCTTGAATCTTTAAAGATGCGAATAATCCAATCTCATATGCAGCCTCATAATTTGGATTTGCCTCAATTGCAGCATCTACTGCCTTAATAGAGGCAGCAAAGTTTGCTTCAGATAAAGCCTTACGAGCTTTATTAGTTTGTTTCTCCTCTGGTTTTAATGGCTCAACCTTTACTGCAAATATTGCATCTACTGCGTCCATTATAGCATCAATAAATGTATCTTTGGCAAGGTCAACTACCTTCATATCTTTAATAGCGTCAGGATAATTTTCAGACTTTATTCCCTTTAAGCATGGAAGCAATACTTTATTTTTATCTTCTTCCATTGCAGATACATATTCGTTTATAGTTTTTGAAATCTTATCAGAATTAAGTTTTGATGAAGATGTTGAGAATAAAATCATCATCTTCGCACTATTAATTGCCTTATATAACATAGCTCCACGTTCTGCGCCAACTTTATCTTTTAAAGCAATACGTGGGAAGAATACTTTCTTTCCATCCATCTTTAATACTTCATACATTTCTTTTGCGATTACATAATCCTCAGCCTTACGGTTAGTATCATCTACTAAAATAAATATATCTGATGCTTTTGTATTGCTAGCAATTTCACTAAATTCTTTTTGGAATTTATTAATTTTTTCTGCTTCACTTTCAAGAAAATTAAATTCCTCATCTGTTGCCACTTTGCACGCTTCTTGATAGTCAGGATCATCTAGTACGTTTTCTTTAACTATTTTTTTACATACTAATTCATCATTATCAAATGATACTCCATATTTACATAAAACTTTTCCAAAGAATGGTTCAACTTCCATAAACTTAGTTGAAAGTTTATCGTATAGTTGATATGCCTTATCATAATTGTTTAGATACATTAATCTTGCGGCAAGATTAAATACTTGTACCTTTTTCTCACTATTAGGAAATACTGTTGTTTGTTTTACATTACAACGTGGGCAAGTAACAATACCTCTTTTATCGATTACGATATCTTCTCCACAGTTTTTACATTTGATTGTTGCCATGATATCACCCTTTCAAAATCACTTACTAGTTTGCATATTTAGTTTAATAGAACTATTTTCTTTCTTTAACTCTCTTGCAAGTTTAAGTAAGTTATTATAATCCTTGGTTGTTGTATTTACTCCAAGAATAGTCATATATTTTTTATTATTCTTATAAATTACAAATTGTATTGCATCACTTGAAGCATCATATATTTTTTTAGTTATAGCTCCCGCTATAAAAAATACAATAATACCTATAATAATAAATAGTGTTAAGAGTATTTTATTATCTTTAAATACAATACCTAATATTAAAAATATTACAGCCATAAATCCTATTAAATAAGATATCGCTCTTTTTTGTGGTGTAGGACATTTAGCATTTAATATATCTATTAAAGTTATTTCATTTTGATTTATTACATCACTAACTGTTTTTTCATTATCAGTTGTTTCAATCAAAACTCCATTTTCTACAAGTGATATTTTAGACGTTTTATTAACTTTTTCATTAAATGAACGCTTTAATATTACTATATCACTCATAAAATGTCGTACTCCTTAAATTATTATAGCATTAAAATATATTTTTTTCAAATCTCATGTACTATGTGTATAATAATATGAATTATTTTATTGTTAAGAATTCTTCAGTTGTATGTCTTAAAGGCGCTTTGGCGTCTATATCCTTATAGCCTATAGGAAGTATGCAAGAAACTGATATTCCCTCATCAAGTGATAGAATTTCTTTAATTTTTGATTCTTCAAAAATTCCTAAAACAACTGATCCAATACCATAACTATGTAATGCAAGTTGTAGCGCATATGTTGCGGCTCCTGCATCAAAAGATTGAAAATGTGAACCCTTTGAAGTCGTAGGGCTTCCATCTTTTCCATATCCTGCTATGTTATCAATAGTTGTGACAACAATTATTTCAGGAGCATTTAATATAATATCAGTATTTTGTTTAAATCCTAATACCGCATCTGCCATCTTCTCTTTTATACTTTGATCTTTGACAAGAATAAATCTTGCGGTTTCGCTATTTTTCCATGATGGATAGAATTTAGCGGCATCTACTGCCTTTATTATTAAATCATCTGATACCATTTCTTTTTTAAATTTTCTTATACTACGACGTGTTTTAATTCCTTCAATAATATCCATTCTATAGCCTCCTTATAGACGGATGATTTGCAAGAAGTTTTTTAACTCCAAATGCCTCACCAAACGCAACTGTTATTATATCTCCACAAACTTGAACTACTGTTCCATCACCAAATGCCTTATGGTTAACTTTATCGCCTACTTTAATTTCAGTCGAATTCATACGTTTTGTTTCTACAATAGATGAAGCTTTTATTGGAGTAAATTGTTTTTTAGAATTAGTAGTATCTACAAATTTTTTAGCAAATGATACACTCTTATCATCTAAATTTTCCTTACCTATTTCTTTAAGGAAACGAGATGGATACATTGGGTTAGTTCTACCATATAACATTCTTTCTTGAGTTGTTGTAATATAAAGTCTTTCTCTTGCACGTGTAATACCTACATAGCAAATTCTTCTTTCCTCTTGCATATCTTTTTCAGCAAATGTTGCCATAAGTGATGGGAATACACCATCTTCAAACGCTACAAGGAATACAACCTTATATTCAAGTCCTTTAGCTTGATGATATGTCATAAGTTTTACGCAATCATCAGTTTCATTCTTTTTATCATTATCTGTACGAAGAGTAATTTCTTGAAGAAGCTGCATAAGTTTTTCTTTACGAGTTCCCTCATACATATCATCAGTTTCAATTAATACAGTGACAAGCTCTTCAACGTTTTTAAGTCTATCTTCGCCTTCTTCACCAGAATCTTTAAGCATAGCCTTATATCCAGTTCTATTAATTAAGAATTCTATAATATCTGGCATCTTATGTTCTTCTGATACTAAATATTCTTCAAGTTCAATAATTGTAAACTTAAAATCAAGTAGCGCATTATATCCTTGCCCTCCACGATCAATAAAATCAATCGCTTTAAAAAGACTACAATTATTTTCTCTTGCGCTATCCTCAAGTTTCTTTATAAGAGCCGGTCCTATCTTTCTTTTAGGTTCATTTACAATTCGTTTTAATGCATAAGAATCATCAAAATTAATAATAAGCCTAATATACGCAAGGATATCTTTAACTTCTTTTCTTGCGAAGAACGAAAGTCCTCCATAAATAGTATATGGAATACCTTCTCTTAATAATACATCTTCAAAATTACGAGATATTGCGTTTGATCTATAAATAATCGCGAAATCTTTATATGAATATCCCATATTCATAAGTTTTTTTATTTCATCTGTTACATAAGCCGCTTCACCAAACGCATTATTAAGTTTGTTATATATAGGCTTTATACCACCCTTTTCATCAGTATAAAGTATTTTTTTAAATCTATCAGCATTATTATTAATAACCCTATTGGCAATATCTAATATATTTTGAGTTGAACGATAATTTTGTTCAAGCATAATTTTCTTACAGTCTTTAAAATCACGCTGAAACTTATTAATATTTTCAACACGTGCACCTCTAAATGAATAAATAGATTGATCTTGATCCCCTACTATAAATACATTTTTTGAATTTCCACTTAGAAGTTTTATAAGTTTATATTGATATGTATTAGTATCTTGAAATTCATCAACCATTATATAGCTAAACATATCTTGATATTTTTGTAATACCAAAGGGAAGTTTTCAAATATTAAAATAGTTTTTAATATTAAATCATCAAAGTCCAAAATATTTTGTTCTTTCAATCTTCTTTCATATGTAAAATATATTTCTTCTTCCATTGGATTATCAAATTTTGATATCATATCATTTTTAAATGATGATATTAATTTTTTAATATCTTTTGGTTTATATTCATCACTTGACAAATTCATTTCCTTAATAGTATCTTTTACCTCTTTTAATGAATCTTCTTCATCAAGGATAGTAAAGTTGCTTGTAAATCCTTCAAGGTGATAAATCTCTTTTCTAAGAATACGGCAGCAAATTGAATGGAATGTCGCAACCCACATACGCCTTATATCTGCGTTTGGGACAAGTTTTTCAATACGTTCCTTCATTTCATTTGCGGCCTTATTAGTAAATGTGACCGCAAGTATATTATATGGCTCAATTCCAAGATCATTAATTAAATGTGCAATACGGTATGTTAAAACACGTGTTTTACCAGAACCAGCACCTGCCATTACCATAACAGCACCTTCTGTAGTTTCACACGCAAGTCTTTGCATTTTATTTAAACCATCTAATAAATCGCTCATATAATAATCGCCTTTCTTTATTATTCTATTCCTACAAACTCCTCATATGTAGACATCTTATCTGTAATAGTACCATCAGCATTAAATGAAATAATTCTATTCGCAACTGTTGATAGTAATTCAGCATCATGTGAAGAGAATAAAATGTTTCCACTAAATGCATTCATTCCTTCGTTAAGTGCTGTAATAGACTCTAGGTCTAGGTGGTTAGTTGGATCTTCTAATACTAAAACATTTCCGCCTTCAAGCATTAGTTTAGCAAGAATACATCTAACCTTTTCTCCTCCAGATAGTACATTTGCCTTTTTAAGTGACTCCTCGCCTGAGAAAAGCATTCTTCCAAGCCAACCACGAATAAATGACTCAGCTTGTTCATTAGGGCTATATTGGCGAAGCCAATCAATAAGTGATATTTCTTTATCAAAATATTTCTTATTATCTTGAAGTAGGAAGCCTTGAGATGTTGTAACTCCCCACTTAAATGTTCCTGATGTAGGCAAAATATTGCCTTCAAGAATATTAAATAGTGTTGTGATAATATGTGTGTTTTCCGCAAGGAAAGCTATTTTATCTCCCTTACGTACAGTAAATGATAGATTCTTAAATAGACCATCAACTGTTAAGTTATTAACCTCTAATATATCATTTCCAACCTCACGATTTGGTTTAAAACCAACGAATGGATAACGACGTGATGATGGTTCAATATCAGTTAACACCAATTTATCTAAAAGTTTCTTACGAGATGTTGCCTGTCTCGCCTTAGATTTATTTGCGCTAAATCTTGCGATAAATTCTTGAAGTTCCTTAGCCTTAGCTTCAGCCTTCTTGTTTTGATCTTGCATTTGCTTTTGGATTAATTGAGATGATTCATACCAGAATTCATAGTTACCAACATATAACTTAATCTTACCATAATCTACATCACAAATATGTGTACATACGTTATTTAAAAAGTGTCTATCGTGTGATACTACAAGAACTGTGTTTTCAAAGTTAAGTAAGAAATTCTCAAGCCATTGAGTAGATTTTAAATCTAGGTTATTAGTAGGCTCATCTAATAACAAAATATCAGGGTTTCCAAATAATGCTTGTGCAAGTAAAACTTTAATCTTAATTTTCGCATCAAGTTCTCCCATAAGCATATAATGATACTCTGTATCAATTCCAAGTCCGTTAAGTAAGGATGCAGCATCTGATTCTGCTTCCCATCCATTCATTTCAGCGAATTCTCCTTCAAGCTCGCCAAGCTTAATACCATCTAGATCATTAAAGTCTTCTTTATTATAATAGTATTCCTTCTCTTCCATTATTTCAACAAGTCTCTTATGACCAAGTAGAACAGTTTGTATTGCTGTCTTATCATCGAATTCATTTTGGTTTTGTCTTAAAATAGACATTCTTTCACCTTTATCGATTATAACCTCACCAGAAGTAGATTCAACCTCACCTGATAATAATTTTAAAAATGTAGACTTACCAGCACCATTAGCGCCAATAATTCCATAACAGTTTCCTTTGTTAAATGTTATGTTCACCTTATCAAATAGTTTACGCGAACCATATTGTAATCCTAAATTTACTACCTTTAGCATAAAAAACCTCCATAAAAATCAATCTTATTTATTATACTATAAATAATTAATAATATCTAGGTGAAATGAGTTTTAAAGAACGCTTTCCAAATAGTTATTACCTATAAAAAAGCCTTTTAAGGATACACCTTAAAGGGCTTAATTATATAATATATTAATTTGTAGGATTAAACGATGACTTTAGATCACAAGTTCTATTAAATACCTTTAGTTCATCAGTTGAATCTTTATCTGTTGTATAATATCCATTACGAATAAATTGGAATTTATCCTCATTCTTTGTATTCTTTAGATATTCTTCAACATATCCTCTCTTAACAACAAGAGATTCTTTATTTAATCTTTCCATAAAATCTAGATCTTTATTTTCTTCAGTTTCAGGAATTAATAATGAATTAATTAATCTAAATTCTGCAGGTACTGCAGTAGTCTTTTCTACAAAATGAATATTTCCATTTGGTTTACGTCCATCAAATCCTGAACCAGATTTAGTTTCTTTATCATATGTAGCATGAATTTTAATTATATTACCATTCATATCTTTTTCTACGGATGTAGCTTTAATAAAATATGCATGCATTAATCTTACTTCAACATCAAGTGCAAGTCTCTTCCACTTCTTATTAGGCTTTTCTAAAACGAAGTCAGATTGTTCGATATATAAATGTCTTCCAAACGCTATCTTATGAGTTCCTAATTCCAAATTCTCTTGGTTATTAGGCATATCTAAATATTCTATTTGTCCCTCAGGATAGTTATCAATTTCAACTTCTAGTGGTTCTATTATTGCGTTAGGTCTTATAGCCTTAAGTTTTAAATCATCTCTTAGGGCTACATCTAAAGAATCCCAACCAACTGTTGAATTTATTCTTGATAATCCTGTAGATATAATAAAATTCTTAATTGCGTCCGCAGTATATCCTCTACGTCTTAATCCTCTTAATGTTGGCATTCTTGGATCATCGTAACCAGATACTTTCTTAGAATCTACAAGTGCTCTTAAATATCTCTTAGATAATACAGTATTTTCAATATTTAATCTACCAAATTCATATTGGTGAGGTTTTTTTACAATATCACAATTATCTACAACCCAATCATACAATACTCTATGATTATCATATTCCAAAGAACATAGTGAATGTGTAATTCCTTCATGTGCATCTTGAAGTGGATGTGCGAAGTCATACATTGGGAATATGCACCATTTAGTTCCTTGTCTATGATGGTTAATATGAATAATACGATATAAAGCTGGGTCTCTCATATTAATATTTGGAGATGCCATATCAATCTTAGCACGAAGAGTCTTAGCACCATCGCTATATTTTCCTGCCTTCATCTCTTCAAATAATTTTAAATTCTCTTCAATACTTCTATCTCTATATGGACTATTTTTTCCAGGCTCAGTAAGAGTACCTCTATATTTACTCATCTCTTCTTGAGATAAATCGTCAACATAGGCAAGGCCTTTCTTAATAAGCTTTATAGCCATTTCATAGTCGAAATCAAAATAATCTGATCCAAAATATACATTCTTTGGATTATATCCTAGCCATTCTATATCTTCTTTAATAGCCTCAACGAATTCGTTATCTTCTTTTGTTGGATTAGTATCATCAAAACGAAGATTTGTATATCCACCAAATGCAGATGCAAGTTCAAAATCAGTAACCATAGCACGTGCATGTCCTATGTGTAAATAAGCATTAGGCTCTGGTGGGAAACGAGTAACTATTTCATCTACCTTACCATTCTTTAAATCATCTTCCATTATTGTTTTAATAAAATTGTTGATTTCCATATATATCACCTTAATTTAGTATATCAAATGTTTTATAACTTTTAAAGTATTAATAAATAACTAGTCCAACTTATAGGCTTAAAAGTTCTAAGGATGCATCAGCATTAAGTGATAAATCATCATATTTCTTTGTCACCATATATTGATAATATCCAGCAACTCCAATCATTGCGGCATTATCTGTACAATACTTAATAGATGGTATACATACCTCAAATCTATTATTATTTTCTCTTGCAAATCTTTCCTTAAGTCCCTTATTAGCTGAAACTCCTCCAGCTACAATAATTTGTTTTACACTATATTCCTCTGCAGCGCGCAATGTCTTATTAACTAAAACCTCAGTTACGGATGCTTGAAATGATGCGCACAAATTATTAATATTAATTTCTTCTCCACGTTGCATAGCATTATGGTATAAATTAATAACATTACTCTTTAATCCACTAAAACTAAAGTTATAATTATCATTTCCTAAATACACACGAGGAAGGTTATATGTGTCCTCTCCTTCATGTGCTAGCTTATCAACCTTTGGTCCTCCAGGATATTCAAGTCCCATAACACGAGCTACCTTATCATATGTTTCACCTACAGCGTCATCTAGTGTTTCACCAATTATTTCAAACTTAAAATGATCCTTCATATATATAAGTTCAGTGTTTCCACCAGATACAAGTAATGCGATACAAGGAAAATGCATTTCATGTTCTATCTCATTTGCATATATATGACCCGCAAGGTGATTAACACCAATAATAGGCTTATTATATACAAGCGCAAATGTCTTTGCGGCATTTACCCCTACAAGTAATGATCCTATAAGTCCTGGGCCATAAGTAACAGCTACAAGGTCAATATCACTACCTTTAACTCCCGCTTTCTCTAATGCTTCACTAAATACCATTGAAACATTATATACATGATGACGTGAAGCTATTTCAGGTACAACTCCACCATATAGCTTATGTACATCAATTTGGCTTAATATAACATTAGATAATACTTCTTTTCCGTCACGTACTACCGCAACAGATGTTTCATCACATGATGATTCAACACCTAATACTAGCATTATTACATCTCCTTATACAAAATATAAACATGGGCATCTTCCCCATCGTTATAATAAAACTTTCTTTTATATGAATATTCAAATCCCAACTTACGATATAAGTCAACCGCATCTAAATTATGTGGTCTTACCTCAAGAGAAATAGTTTTACAATTATTTTTCCATAGATAATCTATCGCAAACCTCATAAGTCCTTCACCAATATGTTTTCTTCTATAGTTCTCATTAACATATAGGTTTAGAATTTGAGCATTATCTAAATCAAACCATATACCAACATATCCCCTTATTTTAGAATCAAGGACATCTACAAAAAAATGATTAAATGGTTCTTCTCCATTAATAGATGATTTAAACATTTCTTCTCCAAGAGTTTCACCAAATATTCTCATCTCATCATCTACTACCATCTTTATATCATCTAGTTCTAATGGTCTAATCATGATTTAAATTCCTTTCGGCTTCTGTTTCTCTTAAATAATTTGGTACAAATCCATGAGGATTTTCGCATAATTTGGAATGATTTATAACTTTAATTGGATCAACCTTTATATTATCCTCTGATACTACTTTGTAATTTGGATAATTTAAAAACATTTCAGTAGTTGATCTCATTCCCTCAGAAATTTCTTCTAAGGAGTTGTTGTAAACTACATTAAAAGAATTACCACGTCTTGCGTCAATATACGATAAAACCTTTCCATCATATCCTGATGATTGCATATACAGTGAAGAAAATCCATAAAGTAAAACTTTAGTATTTGTAGAAATCATCTTACCAACAGTAACTGCCATTCTAACCCCAGTATAAGAACCAGGTCCTACTCCTACATATATTCCTTCTAAATCTTCTACTTTAATATTATTATTCTTAAGTATTTCACTAATTTTAGAAACAATGTTTTTTGCGTGATCATTACGTCCCTCAACATACATTTCTTCTAAAACTTTATTATCATCAACTAAAGCTATATATAAAGTCTTTGTTGAAGAATCAACTAAAAGTTTATACATTTAAATCGCCTACCAATCCATCATAGTAATTATTACCATCTATGATAATTTCTCTTTTAAAATCATCAAGCCTTTTAATATTAATTTTCATTAACTTAGAAGGTAATATATCATATGCTTGATAAGGCCATTCAACAATACAAACTGTATCACTGTTAAAATATTCCTCTAAATCAAAATCATCACCAACACCATCAAGCCTATATAAGTCTAAATGATTTAAAATGATATTTTTGCCCTTATAGGCTTTAACAATAGTGAACGTTGGAGAATTAATAACTCTTTCTACTCCTAAAGCTTTTCCTATACCTTTAGTAAATGTAGTCTTTCCAGCTCCAAGATCACCATCAAGTATTATAGTGTCTCCACCTTTTAGTAAAGACCCTATTTTATATCCTAATTCAATTGTCTCATCACTACTATTTGTTATAACAGTTTTTATCATATAATCACCATCGCCGTTATTATATCACAATTATAAAAATTGTTAAATTCTATATTTTATCCAATCCTTAAAATAACAAAAAGAACTTACCTATGTTTTATATATTGATTAAACTTTTCTAAATATATATAAAAAAAATCATTTATATGGTAAAATAAAACAAAGAAAGGTGGTTTTGTTTATGAAATTTTGTCGAAAATGTGGAAAACAATTAGATGACAATGCACAATTTTGCGATAATTGTGGTGCTAACCAAGATGGCACTTCAACTATAAGCACTACAAATTCAAACAATTCTCAAGCATCTAACATATCTAGTAAATCAAGAGCTGTTGCGGCATTACTTGCATGGTTTTTGGGAGGATTAGGTGTTCATAATTTTTATCTTGGAAATAAAAAGAAAGCTATTGCACAACTTGTATGTACATTGCTTTTCTTCCTAATAATTCCAATTATAGTTTCATCAATTTGGGTATTGGTTGATTTCGTCATCATTTTATGCGGTACATATGCTGATGGTGATGGAAAAGTTGTAGCATCTTGGAGCGGAAAAGAAAATTAATTTAAAGTCAAAATAAAAAAGCTGTGAAAAACTCGATTTTTTAGCAAATTGAGTCTCACAGCCTTTTTTATCTTTCATATATCATATCCGCTATATCTTTTTTACAAATTTTTCTGCTAACTAAAATAATTGTACCTACAGAAATAACAATTGTAATTAATAAAACAATTATAACTGGTATTATTTGATAATATAAATAATCTAATTTAATATCACTATCATAGGTTACAACATTTTGTAATTTAAGCATAAAATATGAAATCATTATAGAAATAGTTAAAGAAACCACTAGCATAATTAATAAATCATAAAAGAACAATTTCCACATTTGCCTCTTAGG
>CAVAQB010000089.1:0-3952 GCA_963590725.1 Anaeroplasmataceae bacterium
AACCAATCCTGTAATAAAATATGCATCGTCTCATGATTATAAAGGATTTTATAAAGAAGAAATAAAAAATAGAAATATTATGAATTATCCGCCGTTTTGTGAATATATAGAGATATTGGTTTCATCAAAAAATATATCAGACGCTAAAGTTGAGGCTACCAAAATAAAGAATATAATTTTAAAAGAATCTTATGGAGTTAAAGCCCAAGGACCATTTGAAGATTATTTATTTAAAGTAAATAATTTTTATCGGTATAAAATATCATTAAAATTTAATGAATTAGATTTGTCTAATACTCTTCAAAGTATATTAGAAATGTATCAATCAAATAAGGATATTAATATATCCATTACAAGGAAGTGATAAAAAAATGAAAATAATATTTATGGGTACACCAGAGTTTGCCTCAGTTATACTTGAGGAATTAAATAAAAAATATGAAATAGCACTTGTAGTGTCTCAGCCTGATAAAGAGGTTGGAAGAAAAAGAATTCTTACAAATCCTCCTGTAATATCTAAGGCAAAGGAACTGGGGTTAAAATATTTTCAACCCAAAAAAATAAAAGAAGATTATGAACCAATTATAAAAGAAAACGCAGATATGATAATCACTGCAGCTTATGGCCAAATAGTTCCAGATATAGTTCTTAACTCAGTAAAGAAAGCTATAAATGTTCATGCCTCCCTACTACCTAAGTATAGAGGTGGGGCTCCTATTCAAAGAGCGATTATAAATGGAGATAAGAAAAGTGGAGTATCAATTATAGAAATGGTATCGAAACTTGATGCTGGTGTTATATATTCTATTAAGGATATCGATATCCTTAACAGTGATAATAACACAACAATGTTTCAAAAATTATCCATTCTTGGGCGTGATTTATTGCTAGATTCTATAGAAGATATCTATAGCGGAAAAAATAAAGGTATTCCTCAAGATGAGAGTAAGGTAGTATTTTCTCCAAATATTAAAAGAGAAGAAGAAAAACTTGATTTTAATGATACCGCAATTAATTTATTTAATAAAATAAGAGGACTTGCCTTAGAGCCAGGTGCATATGCGACTATAAATGGAGAAAATATAAAAATATATTCTTCTGAAATAGTTGAATATAGCTCTCAATCTAAACCTGGTACTATATTATCTTTAAAAAAAGAAATTCTTGTAAAAACATCTGATAAGGCATTACGATTACTACTAATTAAGCCAAGTGGTAAAAATATGATGCAATCACGTGATTTTGTAAATGGTCAAAAGTTATTAAATATTGGTGATATATTTGATTAATTTTGATATAATTTAGATAGAGTTTTATGAAAGGGGTATAGTATGGGTAAACTTAATTTGTCTAAATTTAAGTTCAAAGGTCTATTTAGTAGATTTTTCGCAATTGAATATGATGTAGATATTACTGATGATACAGCCATGCTATACCGTAGGAACATAGTTGTTAAGAATATAATTTTCTTCTCAAACTTGGTTTATACGTTTATTTTCATGATCTTATCTATATCAGATAAAAATAGTAATAATATAGTTATTACATTGATACTATTTCCTGTAACATTTGTAGTAAACCATACATTAAAGAAGCTTATTAATGGTGATGAACATGACCCTGTTAAACAGCAAATAGCGTCTTATTTCTGTGTATTCTACATGTTCTTAACCGCAATACTTTTGTATGTTAAAATGCGTATGTTTACAGAAGGAGCAGATGGCAATCAGCCAATATATTCAGATGCTGCCTATGTACTTATTTATTATTCGCTTGGAGTTATATCGCTATATCAATCTCCTAAGCTTATAAGAAATATTGCGCCCTATCTAATAGTTGTAGTAACAATACTACATTTTGTAACAACTCATGATATTATACATGCTGAATACGCAAATAGTACACTTTCTTTTTTAAAGCATTTCTTTATATCTGATGAATTTAAAGATATTCTTGTAAGAACAATATTGCTTATAGCGTTCACATTGGTTTTATATGCACTTGCATATATAACATCTCGTATGCAAGAACAAAGAAAACAAGAACTTCTAAAAAGACAAGAAGTACAAGATGATTTTACAAAAGTTGTAGTTGATATGTTTGATATAACATTAAACGGAAATCAAATTACAGAAGGTGAGCATATTCAAGGACCATTACTTGAAAAAATGGTTGAAAAATTTTCATCTATCTATGGTCTTAAACCAGATGAAATTGAAAGAAATAAAAATATTTCACTAATTCATCTTAATGGGCATGTTGATTTAGATGTAGCTGGAATAAATGATAAAGATGTTCAATTTAAAAAACTAAGGGAACAAACATCTCTGGGTAATGAAATAGCTAAGAGATTAGAGCTTAGAAGAAAGTGCGAGGATATCGTTCGTGCGCACACTGAGGGCTGGAGTAGTGATGCCTTCATTAGAAAAACAAAGGATATCCAAAATAATAGAGATTCTAATATAATTTTACTTTGTGACTTATATATTACATTAAGGTCACCAAGAAATTATAAAAGACCATTCTCGCATGAAAATTCTATGAATCTTATTAAAAATGAATTTAGTATTTATTTTGATAATGATATGATTGATAGATTCCAAAGATTCTCAAATGATTTTGAAGAATTATATAATAGTTTTGGAGAATAATATATTAAAAATTTAGGAGGAAATATAAATGTCACGTTATTTTACTAGTGAATCAGTAACTGAAGGACATCCTGATAAGATCTGTGATCAAATTAGTGATGCAATCCTTGATGCATATTTAAAGGAAGACCCACATGCTCGTGTTGCATGTGAAACAGTCGCAACAACAGGAATGGTGTTTGTTTTTGGAGAAATTACTTCAACTGCAAGAATTAACATTCAAGAAATTGTTCGTAATACAGTAAGAGAAATTGGTTATACAAGAGGTAAGTTTGGATTTGATGCGGATAACCTTGCAGTATTAACTGCAATTGATCCTCAATCTCCAGATATTGCTATGGGTGTTGATGAAAGTAAAGATCATGAGCAAGGTGCAGGAGACCAAGGTATTATGTTTGGTTATGCGACTAATGAAACTGATGAATATATGCCATATTCATTAAGCATTGCTCATAAGCTTGCACAGCGCTTAGCTTATGTTCGTAAGAATCATATTCTAGATTGTCTTCGTCCTGATGGAAAAACACAAGTAACTGTTGAATATGACGATTTTAATAAGGTTAAGAGAATTGATACAATTTTAGTATCTACACAACATTCTCCTGCAATTCCTTTAGAGGAACTACGTAAGATGGTTAAGAAGTATGTAGTAGATCCTGTTGTACCAACTGATTTAATAGATGAAAATACTAAGTTCTTATTTAATCCAACAGGAAAGTTTGTAATAGGAGGACCTGCTGGAGATTCAGGACTAACAGGACGTAAAATTATTGTAGATACTTATGGAGGAGCTGCTTGTCATGGTGGTGGAGCTTTCTCAGGTAAGGATCCATCAAAGGTTGATAGAAGTGCTTCATATATGGCCCGCTATATCGCTAAAAATATTGTAGCATCTCATATAGCTGATCGTTGTCAAATTGAACTTTCATATGCCATTGGTGTCGCAAAGCCTGTATCTATTTTAGTAGATACATTTGGAACATCAAAAGTTGCAGATGAAAAAATTGTTAAAGCAATTGAAGAAAACTTTAATCTTACACCAAAAGGAATTATTACAACCCTAGACTTATTAAGACCAATATATAAGCAAACAGCTGCTTACGGACATTTCGGACGTAACGATCTTGATTTACCTTGGGAAAGACTTGATAAGATTAATGTATTTAAAAATTTGAAGTAAAAATAGAAGAAGTTGGATTTTTCCAACTTTTTTTTATTTTTTTTTAGTAATTTTTATATGTTAGAAACTATATATATAGTGAGGTGAGAAAAAATGAAGAAAAGATTATTTATAATAGTAA
>CAVAQB010000090.1:0-12169 GCA_963590725.1 Anaeroplasmataceae bacterium
ATATAGATAATATTGTTTCATATCCGCTATAATGCATAACTTCATTATTATAAAAAATATCTGCTTCTCTATTTACTTCTTTTATATAATTTATCATATTTTTTATAAAAAAAATCACCCATTTCTGGGTGATTAATTATTAGTTTTCTTTCTTTAATAAAATATTTTCTTCAGTTTCAGCATCGAAGAAATGACACTTGTTCATATCGAATACTAGCTTAACTTGTGAATCAAATGTAATATCACCACGTGAAGGAACTGCAGCAATTACGTTTGCTTCAGAAATTGTAGAATAGATGTTTGTCTCAGCTCCTAAAAGCTCAGCCATATCAACCTTAACATCTACAACAGCATTTGGATATGTTTCAAAGAAAATTGGCTCTTGCTCATCATGGATGTCCTCAGGACGAATTCCAAGCATTACTTTCTTACCAATATAATCCTTCTTCTTTAAATCCTCAACTTTACCAAATGGTACTTCAATTACAAATTGTCCATCTTCAGTTGTAAAATTACCCTTTTCATCAACAAATCCTGGAACGAAGTTCATTGGTGGAGTTCCGATGAATCCTGCAACGAACATGTTAACTGGGTTATGATAAACTTCCTTAGGTGATCCTACTTGTTGAACTCTTCCATCCTTCATAACGACAATTCTTGTTGCCATTGTCATAGCCTCAATTTGGTCATGTGTTACGTAAATTGTAGTTGAGTTTAATCTCTTATGTAATTTTAAAATCTCTCCACGAGTTGAAGCACGTAGTTTAGCATCTAGGTTTGATAGAGGCTCGTCCATTAGGAATACGTCTGCATCACGAACTATAGCACGTCCTAAGGCAACTCTTTGTCTTTGTCCTCCAGATAGCGCTCTTGGCTTTCTTTGTAGGTATTGATCAAGTCCAAGGATTGCAGATGCTTTACGAACTCTTTCATCAATTTCATCCTCATCCATACGACGTAATCTTAATCCGAATGCCATATTTTCATAAACTGACATATGTGGATATAAGGCATAGCTTTGGAAAACCATCGCAATTCCTCTATCCTTAGAAGATACATCATTCATTAACTTACCGTTAATGTATAATTCTCCTGCTGTAATATTTTCAAGTCCTGCAATCATACGAAGAGTAGTTGATTTTCCGCATCCAGATGGTCCAACGAAACAGATAAATTCCTTATCTTCAATCTCTAGATTAAAATCAAATACTGCTTGAGTACCATTAGGATATACTTTGTTAATATTTCTTAAACTTAATGTAGCCATTAATAATTTCCTCCTTAGGCAATATCTAGCATTATTATACTAATTTTTTTTAAAAAAATAAATGTGCAATGTGCACATTATTTTCTCATTTCTTTAATAAGTAATAAATTATGAAACCATCAACAAATTTTTTAGGATCATATCCTGTAATTTCTGTAAATCTTTCAAGTTTGTTAATCAAAGTATTACGATGCATATAAATAGCATCCGCAGTCTTTGATGTATTCATATTGTGTTCTAAAAAAGATAGTAATGTATATTTCATTGTTTGATCATTCATATATTTTCCAAACACTACTTTATCTAACATAGAAGAATTCCCTTTTAATATTAATTCCATTACAAGTTCATGTTCATCATATATATTTTTTTTCAATCTCTCACATAAGAAATAATTGTCTATAATAGATGCCGTCTCATCATTATATCCATCTCTTGATATATATGCATATAATGCCCCGTCATATTCCTCTGCAAGACCTGTTAAGGCGTCTATTATATCATTTTTATTTAGATAATTATGATATATTGTAATATTATTACAATTATTTTTAATTTCTATATTCGTACCAAGCAAGCCTTTAAAAAAATCACTTAGCTGTGGAAACGATATATCATCTATGCTTTTTAATAAAATATATGATTTATACATAAAGAATATCTCCTTTCCACACTATAGAGAATAATTTTAGTTTATTATATTATCCAATTGAACCACTCATATTAAGTTTAATTAGTCTATTAAGTTCTACCGCATACTCCATAGGAAGTTCTGCGCTAAATGGCTCAATGAATCCCATAACTATCATTTCAGTAGCTTGTTCTTCTGTAAGACCTCTGCTCATTAAATAGAATAGTTGTTCTTCATTTACCTTAGACACAGTCGCTTCATGTTCAATATACATATCGCCATTTGCGCCTGTGTTTGTAGGAATTGTATCTGATTTAGAAATATCATCTAAAATCAAAGTGTCACATTCAACATGTGATTTAGCACCTTTTGCATTAGGTCCGCATGATACCATACCACGATAATTTACAACCCCACCATTACGACATACAGATTTTGAAATGATTTTAGATGAAGATCCTTCACCTAAATGAATCATTTTAGCTCCTGTATCTTGTAATTGATTTTTTTGTCCAGCAAAGGCAATTGATATCATGGTACCCTTTGATTCTTTTCCTTTTAGAATACAAGCTGGATATTTCATATTAAGTCCTGCACCAACGTTTCCATCAATCCAGTCCATCTCACCATAATCATCTACTAAAGCTCTTTTCGTAACAAGATTTATTATATTAGTAGCCCAGTTTTGAACAGTTGAATATCTAGCTTTCGAATTTTTTCCAACATATATTTCAACTACTGCGGCATGCAATGAATCCTTAGAATATTGAGGGGCTGTACATCCTTCAACATAATGGATAGATGCATCATCATCTACAATAATAAGTGTACGTTCAAATTGTCCCATACGTTCACTATTTATTCTAAAGTATGATTGTACAGGCTTTTCAAGGTGTACACCTTTTGGTACATAAATAAATGATCCACCTGACCATACTGCACTATTTAACGCTGCATATTTATTATCTGTTACAGGAACTACTTTACCAATATATTTTTTTACAAGTTCAGGATATTTTTTTAATGCGGTATCCGTATCGCAAAATATTACTCCTAAATCTTCGAGTTCTTTTAAGTTTTTATGGTATACTACCTCAGACTCAAATTGGTTTGAAGCTCCTGCAAAATATTTTCTTTCTGATTCAGGCACTCCAAGTTTTTCAAATGTATCCTTAATTTCTGTAGGTACATTATTCCAATCATTTTCAGCACCTTTTGTAGATTTGATATAGTATGTATATTCATTAAAATCTATACCTGATAAATCTGGTCCCCATTTTGGATTATTTAATTTCTTAAATGCCTCGTAAGCTTTTAATCTAAATTCAAGCATCCATTCTGGTTCACATTTAGCATTAGATATAAATCTTACAGTGTCCTCATTTAAGCCCTTACCAGATGTAATGACTGATTTAGTTTCAGTTCTAAATCCGTACTTATAGTCACCTACAAGTTCTTCTTTTTTATCAGACATTACTCCTCACCATCCTCTGAAATAGCCTTCTCACAAGCCTTCCATGATAGTGTTGCACATTTGATACGCGCAGGGAATTGAGAAACCCCTGTATAAGCTATAGCTTCTCCAAGTTCTTCTTTCATTTCATCTGAAATAGGATTAGCTTGAATCATTTGGTAGAATGCTTCTATAATATTTTTAGCCTCTTCTATTGTTTTACCCTTAATAGTTTCTGACATAACAGATGCTGATGAACAACATATTGAACAACCATGTCCATCGTGACGTACATCTGTTATAATGCCGCCATCGATTTTAACTTCTACATTCATATCATCACCACAAGATGGATTATTCATATGAATAGGTGTGTATCCTACTTGATGAAGTAATCCTTTATTATGTGGATTTTTATAGTTATCCATTATTACATCTCTATATAATTGTTCGATATCATGACTTATCATAATACAAAACCTCCAAATTAGAATTGTTTAAAGAAATCTCTTGCTTCCTTAACGCTATTTACTAAATTTTCTACATCTTCCTCAGTTGAGTACATATAGAAAGATGCACGTGTAGTTGAAATTTGATTTAACCAACGTGTAATAAGTTGTGCGCAATGATGTCCTGCACGAATACATACACCATTCTTGTCATAAATTGTTGCGGCATCATGAGGATGAACCCCCTTAATGTTAAATGCTACAACCCCTGTTTCCGCTGTAGGATTATAAACCTCAACAGAATCAAGTTCCATTAACTTCTTACGTGCCAAAGCCGCAAGACGTGCTTCATGTTTACTGATATTATCAAGTCCTATTTCATCTAGGAACTCAACTGCTCGTCCAAGTCCAATAACTCCTGCGATAATAGGTGTTCCTGTTTCAAACTTATGAGGAACAGCTTTATATGTCTGAGAGTCTTTATAAACTGAATCTGCCATATCTCCACCAAATTCAATAGGATCCATTTTATCTAAAAGTTCATACTTACCGTATAATACTCCAATTCCTGTAGGTCCACACATCTTGTGTCCTGAAAATGATAAGAAATCGCAGTCAAGATCCTTAACATCAATTTTCATGTGAGGAACAGCTTGTGCACCATCTACTGATACAATTATACCTCTTTCATGACAAATTTTAATAATTTCTTTAATGGGTGTAATATATCCCATTACATTTGACACATATGTTAAAGCTACAAGTTTAGTTTTATCTGTCAAAGCTTTCTTAAAGTTTTCAACAGTAATTCTTCCTTCTTTATCTAATTCTACATACTTTAGCGTTGCACCCTTTGTCTTACAAACATTAAACCATGGCATGTGCGATGAATGATGTTCAAGCTCTGATGTTATAACTTCATCTCCAGCGTTAATATATTTCATACCATATGACATAGCCACAAGATTTAATGCTGCTGAGGCTCCACGAGTAAATACTATTTCCTCTTCACGCTTAGCATTTAAAAATTTTTGTATCTTACCACGAGCCCCTTCATATAAATCAGTCGCTCTATAAGATAGGTCATATACTCCTCTATGAACATTTACTCCAAGAGTTTCATAATAATTAGTAATGCTATCTATAACCTCTTTTGGTTTTAATGATGACGCTGCGCTATCAAGGTAGCTTAGATTTGGATTTTTAATAAGTACTGGAAAATGTTTTCTTATCTCTTCTACATCAAACATTTTATTCCTCCTCTAACATAGATGAAATCGTATTAGAAACTTCTTGTTTCTTATTTTCATCTTTAATATTTTCTAAGAATGGTGCGATTAATCCTTCAAGTATTAGCATAAATGCAATTTTCTTAGGAATACCGCGGCTCATTAAATAAAACAATTGTTCATCACTCATTTTACCAATAGTAGCGCCATGATATGCATTTACATTGTAGTTATCAATAAGAAGTATTGGACGTTCTGTAATATGAGCATTATCTCCAATAATTACTCCTTTTGATAATTGACGACAATCATTCTTTTCCATTTTAGGCGCAACAAATCCTGTAGTATCAAAGAATATATCAGCATCTTTAATTGCTACACCAACATTATTTATATATGATTTACCACTTACACTATTATGATTTGTTCGTGTAGTGACATTTTGCTTTCCGTTAATTAAGATTAAAAGATTATCAAGAGTAAATGATGCATATGCATCTAAAAGATTTACCACTGTATTATCAACTACACTCTTTAATGAAACTGTATTCATCTTTACTTCAGATGAAACACACAAATTAATAGTTCTTGAAACATTAGTTTCACACGTATTTAATACATCATATTTAACCGATGCATAGTTATTAACTTTTAGGTTAACTTTGGAATTGTTAATGTCATATTCAAGTATTTGGATATGACTATTTTCTAAAACTAGAATATTATATTCTGTATCTTTTTTATCAAGAATTATTATATCTTGGTCTTTTAAAGTAATATTTGTCATTACTTCTTTTGTGGAGCACGCGCACACGCCTCAAGCATTACATGCGACTTTTGCTCTTCCTTCTTTTCTATTTCAATTCCAAGTTCCTTTTTAACCCAATCGTATCCTAAACTATCAATCTTATCAATTAATTCATTTCCACCATTTTTAACAATCTTACCATTTATTAAGACATGAACATGTGTTGGTTTAATATATTCTAGTAATCTCTTATAGTGAGTAATTAAAAGTACTCCCATATTTTCTCCTACTAAATTATACACATTGTCTCCTACAATTCTTAACGCATCTACATCAAGACCTGAATCTATTTCATCAAGAAGTGAAAATGCTGGTTTTAGCATTTTTAATTGAAGAACCTCATTACGTTTCTTTTCTCCTCCGCTAAATCCTTCATTTAAGAATCTATGTGATAATCCTTCTGGCATTTTTAAATCAGTACAAGCTTTATCATATTCCTTAATAAACTTAAATAGTGATACATCTTTACCTGTAGTAGCTTTCATTGCGGCCCTTACAAAATCACTATTAGTAACCCCTGGTACCTCTGCAGGATTTTGATATGCTAAAAATAAGCCTAATCTCGCACGCTCATCAACACTCTTATTTAGTATTGATTCACCATCGAATAAAATATCTCCTTGTGTAACGACGTATTTAGGATTTCCCATAATTGTATTAACTAGAGTAGACTTACCATTTCCGTTTGGTCCCATAATCGCATGAACTTCACCTGTATGCATAGTAAGATTAAACCCTTTTAATATATCCATTCCTGTATCTTTGGTTTTAGTATATAAATCCTTTATCTCTAATGTATGTGCCATAATACCACTCCTAATACTATTATCCTATTTTCAATAATACTAAAGTATTATACATTTCATATAGCTTTATTGTCAATTATAATGCTCATTTGTTAATTAAAACGAGGCATTCTATTAAGAATACCTCATCATTTTATTATTTAATTAAATCTTTTAATTTTTTTATTTCTATTGCATAATCCGCTTCATTACTTATAGGTGTTTCAAGGCATTTTGGAAGTTCTTTAAATCTATCATCATTAATTATACGACTAAATAAAGAATATCCAATATTACCTTCCCCAATTAATTCATGGCGATCTTTATGAGATCCAAGTGTATTTTTAGAATCATTTAAATGTATTGCCTTAAGCTTATCAAGACCTATTATTTTGTCGAACTCTTCAAATACCGCATCATAATTATTAACAATATCATAACCACCATCAAATATGTGGCAAGTATCTAAGCATACTCCAATATGTTCTGGATAATCAAGCCTATCTATTATAGTTTTAAGTTCTTCAAATGTTCTTCCTATTTCAGAGCCCTTGCCCGCCATAGTCTCAAGTAATATAGTAGTTGTCATATCCTTATACATTACCTTATTTAATATTTCAACTATTTTATTAATGCCTGTTTCTACTCCCTGACCTGTATGAGATCCTGGATGGAAATTATACAAAGCACCAGGGAAATGTTTTAGTGTTTCTAAATCTTCTTTCATTGCGTTTAGAGCAAACTCTCTTGTCTCTTCTTTCTCTGATGCAAGATTATAAGTGTATGGTGCATGGCAAATAAGTGGTCCAAAGTCATGTTCTTTAGCATATGATAAAAATGCATTTATGTCATCCATATCTATTGCTTTTATAGCTCCACCACGTGGATTTCTTGAAAAATATTGATAAGTGTTTGCCCCGACTGATGTTGCGACTTTAGCTGCAGCTAAATATCCTTTAGATATAGACAAATGACATCCTATATAATTCTTCATTTAAATCACCTCAACAAAATTAACATATTCTTGTTCTTTAATTTTTAAAAGCACATCTGATCTTTTAAGTTTTGATTTGCATACATAAATAGAAAGAGTATATACTGATAGTCCTGTATTTGCGTATGCTGAATCATATGCGATTGAATTTATTACCAAGCCATCATTTCTAAGCATATCTATTAGTTTTTTCAAATCAGGTCTTGTAAGAAGCTCAACATGTATATCAAATTCTTTACTATAAACTTGTATTGCACGTTCTAAATGTGGCATTATAGTAAGTGTTATAATCATAATTATAAATGATACTAAAGCTATCATATAATAACATGTGCCAATAGCTATACCTATTGCGCATGATGCCCAAAGAGATGCAGCTGTTGTTAAACCTTTAACCTGCGAGCGTGTAGTTACAAGAATAGTTCCTGCTCCTAAAAATCCCACTCCAGTTATAACTCCTGCTGCAAGTCTTGCGTTATCGGCTTTATCCGCTAAAGCAAGATTAACCATCATACATACAGCAGACCCTAGTGTTACAAGAATATATGTTCTAAATCCTGCCGTATGATGTTTTGTAGATCTTTCACATCCTATTATTCCACCAAGTAAAAAGGCTAATGCTATTCTAAATAATATACTTCCAACACTCATTGGGTTGTAGCTCCATTTTCCCATAAGTTTTGCAAGCGGATCAATCAAACTATATACCATATCAATCCCTCATTTCTTATATATATTTATTATAACATTAAATTTCAAAAAAAGGGCCTACTTTTCAGTAGGTCCTTAGTTTGTTTATTAAGCGTTATACTTAGGATTATTTAATAATTCCATATAATGCTCGAAACGATGTTGAGCATCTTCCTTATTAAATTCAAGTAATGCCTCAGCCTTTTCAGGGTTAACCTTAACAAGTTGAGAATAACGTCCTTCATTCATTAAGAAGTCATGATATTTCTCCCACTTAGGTTCCTTAGCAGAATCTAATTGGAATGGATTCTTTCCTTCCTTAGCTAAATCTGGATTAAATCTAAATGTTGGGAAGTATCCACATTCAGTAGCAAGCTTAGCTTCATTTTGTGCCATGTATAATCCTGACTTGATGTTATGTGCAATACATGGTGCATAACAAATAACGATTGATGGTCCCTTATAAGCTTCTGCTTCCTTTAATGCCTTGATTACTTGGTTTTGGTTAGCACCATGGCAAACTGTTGCGACATATACATGTCCATAAGACATAGCAATCGAAGCTAAATCCTTCTTCTTAGCACGTTTTCCTGATGCAGTAAACTTAGCAATTGATCCTGTTCTTGAAGACTTAGAAGATTGTCCTCCAGTGTTTGAGTAAACCTCAGTATCTACTACTAAGATATTTACATCTTCATTATTAGCGATAACATGGTCAAGTCCACCATATCCGATGTCATATGCCCATCCATCTCCTCCAATAATCCATTGAGAAATCTTAACTAGGTATTGTTTTAAATCAATAATATCCTTAGCAAATGATTGTGTATCATTTTCAAATGCAGCAACGATTTGTGGTGCAAGTTCCTTAGTCTTAGCTCCATCATTTCTATTAGCTACCCAAGTCTCACATAAAGTCTTTTGAGTTTCATTCATCTTATCATAGTTTGTAACCATAATATTTTGAACTCTATCTCTCATAGTTTCTGTAGCAACTCTCATACCGAATCCAAACTCAGCGTTATCCTCGAATAATGAGTTAGCCCAAGCTGGTCCTCTTCCTTCAGCATTAGTTGTATATGGTGATGATGGGAATGATCCTGAATAAATTGAAGTACATCCTGTGGCATTAGCAACCATCATTCTATCTCCGAATAATGTAGCAACAGCCTTAACATATGGAGTTTCTCCACATCCACCACAAGCTCCTGAGAACTCAAATAATGGTTTAGAGAATTGAACATCCTTAGCTGAATTAATTCCAGCAATTTCTCTCTTATATGTTACATGATTAAAGAAGTAATCACAAACCTTATCCTCTTGTTTTTCTAATGCAACTGAAATTGGTTGTGGTTTTAATGCCTTAGCAGTTACCTCAGCACCAGTCTTCTTATCAATTTCTTTATTCTTTGGATTTCCTGGACATACAGTAATACATACTCCACATCCTGTACAATCAAGTGGTGATACAACGATAGTGAACTTATATCCCTTATACTTAGGTCCTATTGCATCTAGTAATACATGACCTGCAGGTACTCCGGCAGCTTCATTCTCATCAACTAAGAATGGACGAATAGCAGCATGAGGACAGGCAAATGCACATTGGTTACATTGAATACAGTTCTCAGCTCTCCATAATGGTGTATGAGTAGCAGTTCCTCTCTTCTCGTATGCAGCAGTACCAGATGGCATATGTCCATCTCTTAAATCCTTAAATGCTGATACTGGTAGAGAATCTCCCTTAATTGCGTTCATAACATCAGCTATGTTACGTACAAATTCAGGTCTAGACATATCAACTGCCTTAACCTCATCAGTTAAGTTA
The DNA here is from genome assembly GCA_963590725.1 of Anaeroplasmataceae bacterium. Classification (GTDB taxonomy): domain Bacteria; phylum Bacillota_I; class Bacilli_A; order Acholeplasmatales; family Anaeroplasmataceae; genus UBA3206. The sequence continues at coordinate 10,135 of CAVAQB010000090.1, forward strand.
GCCCACTCAGGTTTTACATCAACTGCAACTAGTAAATCTCCTCCCATATCAATTGCTTTATGGTTTTGATCAACTAATTCTTGTCCCTTACGCATGTAAGTCTTAGTTGCGAATTCCTTCATATGTTTCTTAGCTTCTTCGAAATCCATAATATTTTGGTTTAACTTAAAGAATGCAGATTGAATTACTGTATTAACTCCCTTACCACCTGTAAATCCGCAATCCTTAGCGGCTTGGTAAGCATTTATAATATAGAATTTTGCTTTTTTCTCAGCAAGTAATCTCTTATATTTGTTAGGTAATAATTGTTCGATGTTTTCAGCAGGAACAGAAGTATTTAATAAGAATGTACCTCCGTTTCTTAATCCATCAATCATATCAAACTTTGTAAGGTATGCATCAGTTGAGCAAGCTACAAAGTGTGGGTTATTAACAAGGTATGTTGACTTAATTGGCTTCTTACCAAAACGTAAGTGTAATCTTGTTGATCCACCAGACTTCTTTGAGTCATATGCAGCATATGATTGTGCATATAGAGTTGTATAATCTCCAACAATCTTAGAGATATTCTTACAAGCTCCAACGATTCCGTCTCCTCCAAGTCCATAGAATAATAACTCAGTAGTTCCCTTATCAGCAGTATCGATGTGTTTCTTAATATCAAGAGATGTATAATTTACATCATCATTAATACCAACTGTGAAGCAAGTCTTTGGTTTAGACTTCTTTAGGTTATCAAATACAGCATTAATCATATCTGGAGTTACGTCCTTAGAAGAAAGTCCATAACGTCCTCCGATAATTAATGGTTGTTTTTCAGCCCCATAGAATGCTGCCTTAACATCTAAGTATAATGGTTCTCCAATTGAACCAGGCTCTATTGTACGGTCAAGAACTGCAATACGCTCTACAGTCTTTGGTAAAACCTTAAACATATACTTAGTTGAGAATGGGCGATATAAATGAACCTCTAATAATCCGACCTTCTTATGCTTTTTAGTTAAGTAATCAACTACTTCTTCAGCACATTGGCATGCAGATCCCATAGCAACAATTACATCTGTAGCATCCTCTGCTCCATAGTAAACAAATGGTGCATAGTTACGTCCTGTTGCCTTAGAAATCTTCTTCATATACTTATTAACAATATCTGGTACTGCATTATAATAAGAATTTTGAAGTTCTCTTGTTTGGAAGTAAACATCATCATTTTGCGCAGTTCCTCTTTCCTTAGGGAAAGCTGGGTTTAATGCATTATGTCTAAAATTAGCTACTGCTTCCTTATCTAATAATTTTTCTAATAATTTTGAATCGATTGGTTCAACTGTATTAACTTCATGAGATGTTCTAAATCCATCAAAAAAGTGTAGGAATGGAACTGATGATTCAATTGCAGCAAGGTGAGCAACACCTGCTAAATCCATAACCTCTTGAACTGAGTTAGAACACATTAAAGCGAATCCTGTTTGACGTGTTGCCATAACATCTTGGTGATCTCCGAAAATTGATAGAGATTGAGAAGCTAGCGCACGAGCAGCAACATGGATAACACCTGGCAATTGTTCTCCTGCAATTTTATACATATTAGGAATCTTTAATAATAATCCTTGTGATGCTGTAAATGTTGTAGTTAAAGCTCCAGCTTCTAGTGAACCATGAACTGTTCCAGCAGCTCCAGCCTCTGACTCCATTTCAACAACCTTAACAGGCATTCCAAATAAGTTTTTCTTACCTTGTGATGCCCATTCATCAATATATTCAGCCATTGGTGTAGATGGAGTTATTGGATAAATACCAGCTACTTCAGTGAAATTATATGCTGCATAGGCCGCAGCATAGTTTCCGTCTATGGCCATTCTTTTTACATTCTTGCTCATAATATATCCTCCTATATCACAATAATGTCATATATTATTATACTATTATTTTAAAAATATACAATATTTTAAGTAAAAAATGAGTATTTGAACAAAAATATAAAAACGCTAAATTTAATAAATTATATTTTGTCTATCTAAAGAAAACAAACTTATAT
>CAVAQB010000091.1:0-450 GCA_963590725.1 Anaeroplasmataceae bacterium
CTTCAATTATATCTTTCATTGCTAAAGCATAATCATCATAAGTAATAGTTGATTCGCCTTTAGAATTAAGTATTAATTCTTCTCCTCCAAGAATATAGCCAAAAGTATTAACTCCATCAACTACAAAGTTACAAGCTGGAGACACATAAACCCAGTTTAAATTTTTAGATTCTCTTAAAGCCTTTAACCCTTGTCCATGTGCGCTAGATAATGGTTTCCAACTATCTGGGAAATCTTTTCCTTGATCAACTGTTAAAGTTCTTTCTTTATTTACAAATAAGGAACCTGCACCACCTACTACATATAATTTAGTAGATGTATTTTCTAAAATAGATACTAAATGTTTTATTGCGATTGTAATATTTGGAATAGTTTCACTAGTCCATCCTCCAACAGCATCAACAACTACATCATAGTTTTTTGCTTCATCTTTAGTTAACGATGTAACAT
>CAVAQB010000091.1:460-6314 GCA_963590725.1 Anaeroplasmataceae bacterium
GGCTTTAACATTACCTTTATTTTCACTTTTGCCTAAGCCTACTACTTCATGTCCTGATTTTTCTAATATTTTTGCAATTCTTCCACCTGCATTACCATTAGATCCAATAATTAAAATTTTCATATTTTTTTATCTCCTTTTCATAAAAGTGAGGTACCTTTTCACTTTACAACACTATTATAAAATAAGAGTTTCAATATATGAAGAACGCACTTAAAAGTGGTATAGTTACCTATTTGATACTATAAGTTTAACTTTTAAATTAGAAGCAGTTAAATTCTTCTTTTATAAATAATCTTTTTAAGTTTTCATAAAACAATTATTTCAATATGAGTTGCATGTGCTATTTTTATTAAAATGCACTAGATTAAATTTAAAGTCCATAATATAAAAAATCCCTAAAATCTTTCTAGTGCAATTTTAGGGATTCTACTTAATGTATTTATGAAATCATTTATTATATTTAGTGTTAGACAAACATTTTAAGGGTTATACCACTTATAGTATTAAGTCCTAATTATCAAAGATTAATCCAACAAGCTGGACGAACACCTATATTAGAATATCCGACGTTTCCAGATTGTTCAAGACTGCTTCCTCCCTCTGTGATGTAATAAGCCTCATCATTATAAGAAGGTGTGCGAAGCCAATAACAAGAATTACCACCAACATAGTATGAGCTTACATAAAGTCCTTGATTTTTTGCATAATCAGTTCCTTGCGCATATATAACGTCACTTGAAGAATAGTAAGTATCCACTTCCTGGTAAGATAATAAGAACATCTTATCGTTTGTATTTGAGCATCCGTATGATGAAATAGGGGTACTATTATCTACTAATGTTGTCTCTATCATTTGTTGTCCAAGTTTACTAAATGCTTTAGGATAGAATTTTATATTTAACCAACTTCTTATATTAGAATACATATAATTATTTTCATATATAGTACCCATAGGTGAATTTCCTTGATAATCTATTATATTTTTTCTTGGTTCTATTATTATGTTATAATCTTGAGAATCTAATATTAAGTCTGACAATATTAAAGCCTTATTATTTTCAGTCTTTAATATATTCCACTTTATTGGTTCATATTTAAACCAATATACTGTATTTATACCATATTCATCTATATTTGCAAATGTTGCTTCAGAATAGTTATCTTTTTTATATGCATAGTATGGTCTACGTTCTGTAAAATATACACCTCTATAGTCATTTACTCCATCATTATTTTGATCAATATCAATATAATACATATAACTTGATTTAGGATTTGAAAAATACCCGTAGTCAATCCATTTACCATAATTGCTAGAAGTAGGCAACGTTCCTGCCAATACATTAAGATTAGAAATTAATGTTTGATTTGTAACCTTAGTTTGAGGGTATGTACCAAAATATAATGACGTTTTAGATTCATCTACGTAATTATAAGGACTTGTTATTTCCGTAGTATGATTATAGCCTTCTTTATCACTAAAATAATTACCACATTTTGAGCATGACCAATATTCTATTGTACCAGCTTGGGTTGTAGTTTCTACTTTGGCATGATGAATTAAATTATGTCCTAATGCATTTATCTTTAATGCACTAAATACTGTTTCATTCTTTCCTGAAGCGTCAGTAAATAACTTATTACATCCAAAACACTTATAGTGAGCATTATATCCATTGGTTGTGCATGTTGCATCGACTTTTGTAACCATTTCTATTGTATGAACATGTGATTTATTCTTACATGAGGCAAGTGATACAACGAGAATACTTATTAGTAAAAATACTGTTATTGTAGATTTAATCTTAATTATAAAATAATTTTCTTTTTGTTTCATGCAAATTCATCTCCTTATTTTTTTATTTGAAGAGGGTTTTTTAATATAGTAAAATATACAACATAACTATCACTAGTATAATCACACTTCTTTAAATTTATAAAACTCTAACCTTCATCATACCAAGCTAATTCTTTTTCTACTTCCCAAAAAGACTTGCCATCAAAAATTTTAGCTTTTAAGAATTGCTCTTTAACATCCTCTTCACCATAACCCCATGCTTCAAAATATGTATCTTCATAGTCAACAACATCCCCATTCACGACCAATCTTGAAGTCCATATTCTATCACCCTCACGATGTATTACAGCGCGATATCTATGAATGAAAAAATGCATAGGTTTTTCTTTGTTATGATACCAAACACCCTCACACCAATATGTATATCCTTTGTAATATAAAGTTGCTTCATTGAACCAACCAGTATCTAAGAATTGACTTAAATTAGCATTTATCATATAAACCGTACTCCTTTAAATATTTTGCATATTTTTCTTTAATTTCAAGATAATTATCCATTCTTTGAGCGGGGTCTCTATCTAGTCCCTTATAAATATGAAAATGTACAATACTTGTCTCTCTATCGCCATTATTAATTTTAGGTTCAGGGTGATAAGCAATTTCTATGATTGGATTACCTTTATCGTTATAAAAACGCATTTCATGTAATGTCTTACCATCAGGTTTTAATTTTACATAAACAGAATTTGGCGTATGAGCATAATCTGGTAGTGAATGACTTTTAGGAGATGTTCCCTCAAGTATTTTGCCACCTACATTATCCACATAAATTGTTGTATATTCATTTATTGTAACATGGCCATTTACTGCATAACTTCCTCTAGAGGACATCGTTATTAGCCTCCTTTCCATCCCAATTGAATAGAGCAGGTTGCCAATAATCTCTATACTTATCCCAATTTCCAAAACTATGCTTGTAATCTATGTAACAAACATCATTATTCATTTCAGGTAATTTATTACCCATGCATAGAATTTGTGAATGGGGAAATCTTTTTCTCATTTCTCTATAACCATTAAGAAATATTTCTCTAGATAATTCATTGCAGACACCTAATGTAGATATGATTAATAAAGTACCATCTTGTATTCCAGCAAAGCAAATATCATAAGTATCTTCAAATACCCATCCAACAGTTATAGCTACTCTTTCATGTCCATTCATTTGTTGCCAGGCACCAGACCACCTTTTTTTAAATGTAGCCTCAATTATTTGAGCTCTTTCCATACCAGGGTGCATTCCAAAATCTAATGTTGAAGTAGCATAATATTTACAAACTTTTTCAAGCAACATATATGGCTTATTATAAAAACGATCCAGTTCATTATTTCCCTTAAAGCAATGAACAATTTTTCTATAAGCATTTTTATCACCAGAATAAGTATTGCTTAAATTAATCAACCATTTTCCGTTATCCATATTAGAGATATCTATTGTGCTTTTCTTTACAAAAGGTATTCCTTCAATATCCTTAGGCCAGTCTTTAGGTAATGGCCGCATAAGTTTTACATAATCTTCAGTATTATATATAGGCATAATATAGCCTCCTATTCTTAAAAATTTTCTTGCCTTTCTAACGAGGAAATCTCGCAAAGGACTTGATATTTTTAAGACAGTTGTGCTACAATGTTCTTGCTGAAGGTGGCATCATAGCATGCTGTCTAGACGGCTCAAACCACTGCAATGGTTTGGGTCTTTTTTTATTTCAAGTAAGATGATTATGTTATTCTGATTTAACTACCCATCTTAAGAAATATTTAGTTTGTTCATTAGAACTATCTATTCTACTTACAATTTGTTTAAATGTATAATTTTTGCATTTTTCGTAAGGAATCATTATCTCCCCACAAAGTGCCATAGCTTGCCATTCCATACTTTTATATCGTGGCAACTCTTTATCTTTAAGACTTCTTGCATAAACTAGTCCATTTTCACCTTTATATAATACTGGACCAGCATCAAATATATGAATCAAGATAAAATGACACATTTCATGACAAATAAATCCTAGACTAGCTCTATCACCATTTACTGCTTTTTCATATACAGTTTCACGTATTTTAATGCAGTAAACATCGTTGCCTTTTGGAACTAATTCTGCCATTACATTTGTCTCAAATTTATCATCAGGCAAAATACGATAATAAAGATTATTAGGGAATTTATCTATTAGCCTTTCAAGCGCTTTTAAAACAGGAAATTTAACAGTTTTAATTTTTAACAATCTTCTAGCAAATTTAGATATTTCCCTTATCTGTACTCTGCTCAAAAATGATCTTGATTCATAATCCATTACTTATCCTCCTTTAAAATATCGAAGATAGATTGAATCTCATCTTCATCTAATTCAGGAAGCTTTCTTTGAAATTGTAAAGCCAACTTCTTTTGAGTTAACGAAACATTTTCAACATCAATTCTTACATTCTTCTTATCTTCACAATAAGCATCATAAAACTCATCATATTTAGAGCCTTTAAGGCCATAGTGTTTAGATAATTCATCTACCCAATTATCTGGTACACTTTTACAACCTGTTAAAACAGCAGAAACAAAAGACGTAGTAACGCCTAATAATTGAGCAATTGATAATAAATTTTCATCATGGTCAATCATTTCTTTTCTAACTATTTTTCCGAATTTTGTGTAACCATATTTTACGCTCCTTTTGTAATCATTATTTTTGACGTCATTTTTTAGATTACAAACATAGTATGCACCGCATTTGTTAAATAGTCAACGCGTTTGATAAAAAATTAACCATTAGGTTGAATAAATATTATTTTCCTTTTACTTTTTCTAAAAAATAAGATTAGGCAAAAGAAAAAAACACGTTCACCAAGTAAGCACTAGTAGCTCCCTTTGTATTAAATAGTGTAATTCATTAGCACCTTTTAGCACCCTAAATTTCAACTTGACATTAACCTCTTTTAGAGTGATTTATCACATATGAAGGAGGTATAGAAATGTTTTAATACAGTTTTAGCACTCTAGATACCTAGTGCCGTCCTAAATCAAGTATATTTTCCAATTCCTTACCATATTCAACCATTCTATCTTCATCAATTCCTTCATTATCAAATTCATCCATTTTATTAACTATACTATCTATATCTTTAGGCAAATTAGAGCATTTATTATAAACAAGAATCAAATGAATAACATACTGAAATTCTTTATTATAAAATTCATGGATAATCTTTCTTTTTAACAAGGGCATAAATTGATTCTTATTTTGTACAATAAAATCACAGACCTCTGCAAATCCTAATCTACAAGGATCATCTAACCATTCTAATAAATCATTCTTAATATTTTGAATATTATCAATACCTCTAGAAAACAATACATCTAGAAATCCCTGCCAATGTACAATTTCAATATGATTTTCCCACGGTCTAGCAAAATATTTATTAGAAATGTTTGACAAAGCAGTTTCTTTTACAAATTTATTATATTCTTCGACATTATTTTCCTTTTGGTAAATAGATAATTTGCTAATATCATCAATTAAATATTCGCTCATAATCTTATACCACTACAATAACACAATTTATTAAAGTTGTTGTTCTAATATCTGCCTCTTTATAAGTCATAAATACTCCTCATCCATATTTTCTATAATCTTGTAGAAATTATAATATTTTTTTGCCTTTTTATCTATATGGAGTTTGGATTTTTCTCAAAATTGTCTCAAAATTCAAATCGTGTTAAATCGTGTAAAAGCAAAATAAAAAGCTGCTAATAGAGTCTCTAAATGAAGTCTACTAACAGCCTATAAAACAAATAAAATTCAATTTTTAAAACAAAAATCGCATTTCAAGCACAAATTTTGCTATTTATGCAACAAAAAAGCCTGATAGCATTGTATCAGACCTATTCTACTATTATGTGTTTCAACTGCTATTTTAATACAAAATGCACCCGGTCAAAATTTTATGCACCCGGTCTTAAAAAAATGCACCCGATACAAAATTTATGCACCCGCAGTATTT
>CAVAQB010000092.1:0-157910 GCA_963590725.1 Anaeroplasmataceae bacterium
TAGAGGTGTATGCAGCCGATTGCTTCAACACTACCGCCAAGCACAAGGCAGAGGTAGCAAAGCTGGAGAAGATAGAGGACATCACGGGATATGACTATCGTGAGGGTTATCCTGAGAAATTGACATTCAGTATTTAAATGTCAAATCTTTTAGACAAGATACAATAAAAAATTTTCAATTAAAGAATACTTACTTATATAAAATTATAAATTTAAATTTATTTTTGTCTATATTTATTGATCCCGAATAATAAATATTATTTTAGTAATAGATAAAAATAAACGCGCGTTATTAATTAACTTTTAAATTATATTTTATATGAGTGATTCAGTAGACAAGGTTTATTGTTATCCTGAAAACAATACAGCCGAAACAATGGCTTTAATGAACAACAATAATTGGATGAATAATCCATTTATGTATCTTATTTGGCTGGCCTTTTTTGGAGGTAACGGATTTGGTAATAGAACCAATACAGCACAAAATGAAGATTTATCTAGATAGATGTAGACTTTACAAGGAACTGTAACAGATAATCATAATAATGATTTGGCAATGCAAGCTATTTCTGGCAATGGTAAAGCTTTGAATGATTTAGCTGGAAATTTAAATGTCGGAGTAGCTAGTTTAGGAAATGCTATTAATAGTATTAAGAGTTCTATAGATTTAGTAGGAGCACAAAATGGAATAACTGCTGAAAGAGTAGTTAATTCTGTACTACTTGGTAATAAAGATTTAGTACAACAGATTGCAACTTGTTGCTGTGAAAATAAACAACTTGTAACACAAATGGGTTACGAAGGACAAATTAGAGATTTAACTAATACTCAAAATATAATGAATCGTTTAGATTCTTTATCTAATGGTATTTCTAATGGATTCTCTAGTACTGCTTATGAAACACAAGCACAAACTAATTAGCTTTCTCGTGATTTACAAAATCAAACTCAAACTATTATAGATAAAATAAGTAGCATGGAAGCTAATGCGCAGCAAGATAAGATTAATACTTTAACTGCACAGCTTACAGCAGCAAATGCTCGTGCTGAAAGACAAGCTGAATTACAGCCTTTAATTAATCAGCTTAATGCTATTAAAGCAGCACAACCTGCCACAGCTACAATAACATATCCAAATCTTGTAGCATATCCTTCTTATTTGAATAGTAATACTTACGGAACAACTTTTTGGAATTAATATGATAGGAAATCGTGGTGGTATACCTTTTGTTACCGCTACCTTGACTTCTACAGGTAGCACTACGACTAATGCTGTTTATACTTTGCCTGATCATTCTTTTAGAAATTTAGGTAATGTGGGTATTATAATTGTTACAATTCCAACAGCTTCTGAAGCAACTGTAACTGGAGTAACTATTACAGTAAATGGGTAGAATATGTCTTTAGTTACAAATACAGGAGCTACACCCACGACTTTAGCTGCAGCGGATTATATATTCGAATTCAATAAAGTAAACAATACTCTTAAATATTTTGCCTAAATAAGTAATATGAAAACAGTATAAGTAGAAATATAGATTAAAATAATACAATTTAAAGCCAGTAAGAATTATCTTATTGGCTTTTTTTAATTTATTTCAAAATAAAATTCGGAATTACATCTAATTAGATTAATTTAGATTGGTATAACCAAAAAATATTACAAAAAGGAAAATGAATATTTTTAACGCACTTGATTTTGCTCATTTGCAATCTGAGATGTCTTACGTAGTACTTATTTACATAGGTGTTATAATTGCTATGGGTTGTGACTTTATAACAGGAGTCAGACGAGCTTAGAAAGCACATGAAGCAACAACAAGCCGTGGTTTTAGAAAAACAGTTGAGAAAGCATCACAATATTTTATGCCGATGTTTTGTTTAACTGTTATAGATGTAATTGCTTCAGAATTTTTAGATTATCCTTACTTGACTGCTGTATTAGGAGTTTTCAATATTTATATAGAACTACGTTCTATTTGGGAAAATACTCATACAGCAGCACAGAAGAAAAAATAGCAACAATGTGCAACAGAGTTGTTAGATTTTCTAGATGCACATGGTGATGAACTTAGAAAATTATTAGGAAAATGAATTTTACAATTAGTGAATTATGTAAAAGTACTACAGCTAAAAGAAAAGGTATTGATAATACCCCTACAGAAGCAATTAAAGTAGAACTAACAAAACTCATTAATAATGTTTTACAACCTTTAAGAGATGCTTATAAAAAGCCTATAGTAGTAAATAGTGGGTATCGTTGCCCAGATTTAAATAAAGCTGTGGGAGGAGTTAAAACATCTCAGCATTTAGTAGGGCAAGCTGCTGATATTCGTTCTGTTTCAGATTCTAAAACAGACAATAAAGAATTATTTGATTTAGCTTGCAAACTTGTTAAAACAGGTAAAATCACTGTAGGACAGTTGATTAATGAGTATGATTATGACTGGATTCACATTTCAATCCCTGACACTAAACACAAAAATCAAATTTTAGCAATTAAATAATGGAGTATAAGCAAGGAGAAGGAATTCGTTTTCAAATGACTGATGATACTACAAAGTCCTTGATAAATTCGCAAGGTTTTTTGGATTCAGAAGTTATTGATAACGATACAATTCAAGCTGTACTTAATTTAAATATTGTTGATAAAACATCAGGAAGTTATTTGAATTCAGGAGATACTGATAAATTTATGTCTCAACAACCTGCTGGTTTTTATAAGGTTGATGAAGACTATTATATCAGTTTTGGTAATGAAAATTTTTGTAAATTGAATTAATATGGCAATAGGAATTGATGATTTAGGTTACGATGAAGAGGAACAGCTCTTATCGGAACAAAATGTAGAAGAAAACACAGGAGATATTACAGAAGAATCTTCTTATAATATACCTTCTGTTTCTTCACAAAGTGAGGATGACGCAATTACAGCCTTTCTAAAAACTAAAGGCATTGAAGATCCGAATAAGATTAAATTTGAAAATGAAGTTGGAGATGTTGAAGAAGTTGCTTGGGGAGACCTTTCAAATGAGGAACAATTTAATATTTTGAATACCTCTAATGTAGACCCTGACAGAGCTTTGGATGATTCCGAAATTAGCTTCATTAATGAGATACGTTTAGGTGGAATGACAATTGATGAATATAAGGCGATGCTTTATAATCAAGGTGCACAAGCTGCACTTAATCAAAATATTACACCTCAGTATGAAATTGATAGTATTCCAGATGACGAGTTGTATCTCGCAGATTTGCAACAGAAACTTGGAGAAGATATTACTCCAGAGCAATTAACCGCTGCACTTGAAGCTGAAAAACAGAACCCAGAGCTGTACAGCAAGAAAGTAAAGGGTATTCGCAACGAGTATAAGAATTTAGAAGATCAAGCCCGAAATAATCAAGCTGCTGCAATTCAAAGGGAACAAATGGTACAAGTAGAACAATTTCAAAATGATATTCTTAGAGAAATACAAGGACTTAATAAAATTGGTAATTTTGATGTTGAACTCAGTGTAGATGATATGAATGATGTTGCAAATTTCATTCTTTCTTTCGACCCTGCAAATATTAATTATTTCGGCAAAGCACTAAATGACCCTCGCAATGTAGTTAAAGCTGCTTGGTTTTTAACTAAAGGTGAGCAAGCATTTAATGATATATCAGACTATTTTACACAACAGATTAAAGAGGTAGCTAAAGCTCAGTATAAAAAAGGATTAGAAGATGGTAAATCGGGTAAATCTTCTATCTCTACTGCACCTCGTGTAGTTAAAAAAACCCAAGTGAATAACAATCAACGGGTTATCAAAACTATAGATGACCTAGATTAAAAAATTAAAAGAAAAACAATATGTTAGTAGCAGAATTTGTGACTAATCGTCCAACAATGTCGGATACACGTACTTATGAAGATTTTTACAAGTTCCTTGGAACTGCACCTCATAAGTTGGGTGTTGTATCGCGACTTTACCCAGAATTGACTGCTTCTTACCTTACAGAATCTTTGAAGAATATCTTCTATCAAGATGCAAAAGGTGGTACAAAGTATCAGTCAATTAACAGTATGTATTTCGAGTGGGAAGTTGAAACCAACTACATTAAGCGTATCAAATTTGCAGCAGAGCCTATTGGTGATGGTGCAAACGGTTCAGAAATTATAATGCCTTTTACAGAGCGTTATTATGAGCAAAATGATATTTTTAAGGTAGATGAAACAGGACAACAGTTCTTTGTTGTAACTGAACCTACTCGCAAACGTGATAATTATTGGGAGTACACAGTACGTTTGATTGAGAATGACTTTAAAGGAAAACTTGATGTTACAGGTTGTTATCCTGGAGCAACAACTCGCTTCCAGTCAAATGCATTCCCTGAGCTGCATGAAAAAGGCTATGTAAAGCATCAGAGTAATATTGCTCGCATGCGTAATTATATGACAACTCATCGTTGTGATATTGATTATTCAGCTTTGTTTGCTGCACATGAAGATTCCTTTATTAAAATTGCAGAAGGTAAAGACCAAGGTAATCTCACTGAAACCATTTACAAAATGGATAAGAAAGAGAAGACTCTTCTTGAGAACTTCTTGACTGTAAGAAATCAAGGTCTTTTGTTCAACCGTACTAATATTGATGCCAACGGAAAAGCAACTATCGTAGACCCACAAGGTCGTCCAATTTATATTGGTGATGGTGTAATTCCTCAGGTTGAGCGTTTTGCTTCAAAGTATGCTTATACTAAGATTACAATTGAAGTTCTTCGTACAATTATGGCAGCTATGAACGATAAGGCTAAGAATCCTACAGGAAATCACTTAATAATAGTAATTTTTTAATTACTAAGGTGCTTTAAGCAGAGATGCTTATCGAATAACAATTCAAATTGCTGGAAACCCCTTAGAGGTTATTAAGCTACAAAGTAATAAGTAATTATAAACTTGAATGCTTAAAAATTAATAACATTGGGCAATCAGCAGCGTAGGTCTCCTAAAGGGAGAAACGTTCAACGACTAAAAGTTTTGTATCTTATGAAATATATTGTTTATAAAACAACAAATTTAATTAATGGTAAAATCTATGTCGGAGTACATAGAACCAATCCTGATATATTTGATGGATATATAGGATGTGGAGTTAGTAAAAAAGACAGAAAGAAAAAAAGTAAAGGTTTTCCTAAAGCCGTTATGAAATACGGGTATGAAAACTTTAAAAGAGAAACTTTATTTGAATATCCTGATACTAAAGAAGGTCACGATTTAGCATATAGTAAAGAAGCAGAAATAGTTAATTCTGACTTTATAAAAAGAAAAGACACTTATAATTTAGTAAAAGGAGGAAGATTTACAGTATATGAAAATCTTAAAAAAGAAGTTGCTCAATATACAATAGAAGGTAAATTTATTAGAACTTGGAGTTCTATTAAAGAAGCAGAAGAAACTTTAAATATTCCAAATATAAGTCAAAATATAATAGGAATCTCAAAATATAGTGGTAATTATCAATGGAAATTATATACTGGAGATAATTCGGATATAGAACCTGTTATTAAAAAAGAAAAAACATTATATCAATTTGATTTACAAGGTAATTTACTTAAAGTTTGGAAATCTGTAACTGAAGCTTCTAAAACATTTAAAAACCCTAGTTCTGCAAAAGTAGCAATTAGTAATTGTTGTACTAAAAAAACACATCAATCTTTTGGTTATTATTGGTCTTATAAAAACAAATTTGATTATATAGTTAAAGGAACAGCTGTAGCCAAATATGATGATAATGGTAATTTTATTGAATCTTATTCGTCTATATCTGAAGCTGGTATAGCCAATAATATGTCAAAACACAACAACATAAGTGCTGCAATTGCAGGTAAACAAAAACACTGTGGAGGTTTTAGATGGAGATACTTTTACGGAAATACTAATAATATAAAACCATTAAAAAGATAATGATATAGTCTGGTCTCAATCGAAATATTGAGTTAACTAAACGATGTTTTTGTAGTGAATGAGAAAGCCTGGAATGATTTCCAAATTGTAATGGCTGATAACTTGGCATCATACAAAACAGATGGCTGCTATCTGTACTCTAAAGCAGCAAACGATTATGTAAAGGTTGGTGCAACATTCAATTCTTATGAGTTCGGTGGAAACACTATTACATTTAAGGTTGATAGAACCTTTACACGTGAATATGGTAATAAGGGTTACTGCTTGTGTCTTGATTTGACCGCAGATAAAACTTCATCTCAGCCGCCTATCGCAATGTTTACATTAAAGGGTGGTGATTTTATTCAGAACCGCTTCGTTGGTGTTGGTGGTTTGAATGGTTTGACATCAGGTGAGGTGTCTAGCCCTGTAGCTGGTAGCAAGCTTATTGCTTGGGGATTAACTTACAAATTAGCGGCATAATTTGAATAGTTCCCGTAAAATTCTTTTAATTGCTGGAAAACTTAAACGGAAATTTAACTACAGCGTAGTATTAGTTTACAGGCGCGAATGTTCTAAAAATAAATTTCTTATAGCAATCAGCAGTCAAGACTTATTAGTAATTCCTTTAGGAAGTAATAAGTAAGATTCAACGACTAGGCGCAAGTCATAGATTATTTTAAATGTTAAAATAAATCGAAATGGAGAATAACTTAAAATATATAGTATATTGTACTACAAATACTATTAACAGAAAAATTTATATAGGGGTTCATAAAACAAACCCAAATATATTCGATGGTTACTTAGGTAATGGTTGTTATAATAATAAACCTTCTACTTATGCTAACCCTAAAACTAAATTTCAATACGCTTTAAAAAAATATGGAGTTAAAAACTTTATAAGAAGTACGATTCAAATATTTGATAATGAAGCAGATGCATATCAATTAGAAGAATTAATTGTTAATAAAGATTTTATTAAAAGATAGGATGTTTATAATATGATTACAGGAGGATATAGTGGAATTGGTTCTTTGGTATCTATTCCAATATATCAATATGATAAACAAGGAAATTTTATTAATGAATATGATTCTATAAAAAGTGCTTCTGTTTCTATAAATCGTAGTTTTTGCACTGTTTGGAGAGCTATTCAGACAAAAAGTTTATGTGCTGGATATTTCTTTACAGAAACAAAATATGAAAAATTGGATTTAAATTTAATGAAACATTATGAAGGGATACATAAAATTCCAGTTTTTCAATATTCAATTACAGGAGAATATGAATGTTGTTATGATTCTATTAAAGAAGCTTCTAAAGTATTAAATGTAAGTGATACTAATTTAGGAGTTGCTATAAAATTAGGAACTATGTGTAATAATAAATATTTCTTATCTGTATATGAACCACAATTTAGTAATGCTAAATCCAAACAACAAAGAAATACTATGATTTATCAATATGATTTAAATGGTACTTACATAGCAGAATATAAAGGAATGGCTGAAGCTAGAAAAGCTTTAGGAATTAAATCTGATATTTATAAAGCAATAAGATTAGGTAGAACAGCAGGTGGTTTTCAATGGAGTTTTGAAAAATTAGAAAATATAGAACCTGTTAAATCTAAAAGTGGTAAAGCAAGACGTGTTGGAAAATACGATTTAAATGGAAATTTAGTAAAAGAATATAAATCTTTAGCTGAATGTAAAAAAGAAAATGGATCAGGAATGATTCATGTATTAGACGGACGAGATAAAACAGCTAAAGGATATGTATATAAATATTTAAGTTAAAGATATAGTCTATTGAGTTTAACTCAGATTCAGGCATTGCCGTATTTAATCCGTACAGAAGTTTCGTACTGAGAGAGGCTTAATAAAGCTTTTTATTAGATTAGAAAATTATAAACAGATATAGTAAGAGAGTCTAACTCTCTTACTTTTTTAAATGATAATAAGAATATATGACCGAGGGAACAGAAAAAAATTCAATACTAGAAAATAAAATAGTATTAAAAAGTGTATATGGCAAGGTTGGTCAGAAATATTATATTCAACCTTGTAGAAATAAACAAACAAAACGATTTGCTGATGGAGTACGTCAGGTAGATAAATATGGAGATTTAATTTTGTCAGATGCTGATAGAAATAGTAATCATTATTTTATTAGTGTAGAAGAATGTGTAGAAGTTGAAGACGGAACTGTTTTTGATTTGAACCAAGAATATGATAGAGTTCGTTGGGAAGCAATTAAAGATAGTTTTATGATAGCTGACGACCGCTACGCTAAAGATGAAAAAGGTAACTATCTAATAGACGGTGATGTTAATGACCGTTCCACAAATCCTAGATATGGTGCAGCTGAATTGTATATTTACAGACCTGGACTTGCATCTAAAAATAGAGTTAGTCGTAAGAAACGAGTAGTTAATGCTGCAAATTACGTGTTGGATGATAGTTTCGAACATCAAATAATGATAGCTCGATTGCTTGGAAAACACATGGAAAATGTACCACATTCAGATTTGGAAGATTATTTATTGCAAATAACTGAAAAAGATCCTGATAAGATTATTGATTTATATACGGGAACAGATACACATTTGCGAATTTTATTCTGTGAAGCTCTTGATAAAGGTGTAATTACTATGAAAGATGGATTATATCTTTATGACGGAACAATTCCCTTGGGTGGTACAGATGATTCTGCTATTACTTGGATGAAAAACGCTAAGAATAAGAACACTGTAGACAAAATTCTTATGGAAACACATCCAGAAATGGAATTGACTGATAAAGCTAAAAAAGCTTTAGAAAAGAATTCTAAATAATGACTGCAAAATAGTTCTATACAGCAGTGTTGGTTGAATGTAATAATACAAATGCTCCAAGTCTGCTCTTAGAGGATTTTAACTACTTTGTAAACAAGGTTGTTAATATGTATATTAATAAACGTTATGCTATATATGATACAATGCAACAAACTACAGATGATTTAAGAGTACTTAAATCACAAGCTAAAATATCTAATGTAAAAAAGATTTCTGATATTTTTAGTAATGATAGTTGGGAATTGTATTTACCTTCTGATTATTTACATTTACTTAATTGTATTTGTTTATTTGAAACAACTGAAAAACAAGGTTGTGAAGAAAAAGGTACTATTAATAGATATGAAGCAAAACGACTAACTGCAGATTCTTGGGGAACTATAATGAATGATTACTACAATAGACCATCTGCAAAACAACCTTATTATTATATTCATAACGTAAATACATCTACTGTAATTCCTACGAATCCAATTAAAACTGATACATCACTTGGTACTGGTACTGATCCTTATTTAACAATACCTCGTATGGATTAGCCTGTAACTAAAATAAATTTAGCTAGTACAATTCAAACTAACGGTAATACAATTAGTACAGTTGATAGAGAAAGTGGTTATAGATATGGAAATGCTTCTTCAATCCGAATGGAAATACGATGTGGAGAAGATGCTAATTTAAAAGGAGTTGTAGTGGATTATTTAAAAGTTCCATAGCATATACTACTAACTCAAGATTAGTTAGATAGTGTATCAGATAACTCACAAATCATGGAATTTCCTGATTATGTGTGTCAAGAGATGATTAACGAGTTGGTAACGCTGTTTATGGCTAGCGTAGCGGATCCTAGAATCCAAACAGTACCTTTAGTTTCTTAGTCTATTGTAGATCCGACTCGTCAATAGACAACAACAAAATCTTAAAAATAATTTATTATGTATAATTTCGTAACAACAACATTGATTAATAGTCTTACTTACGGTAAGAAAAAAGAGAACCTTTTGTCTGTATACAACTCTACTGTTGCAGGAACAGACAATGTAACAACTGCTAATACAGAGCTTAGAGGTCTTAGTATTAAGCGAGTTCGTGATTTCTATAAGAATAAGATGAACGAGGAAGTACTGTCTATTTATAAGGCAGTAGGTTATAGTGAGGTTCTTTCTAAAGCAACTATTAATCTCGGAAATATTTGGGGTACCGCAGCAGATGATACTACTGCAGGTCAGTATCGTTTGAAGATTTATATCCAGCTTCAGGGTTCAGAGAATCCTTACTATGCAAACGACCTTGTATTTAAAGGTAAACCATTCTTTGTTGAATTTATGGTAAAGGCAGGTCAGACTGCTGCAACTATTGCTGCTAATATCAAGAAGAATGCAGACAAGTATATTGCAGTGGTTTATGAGGATAAACTCCTCGACTTGGAGGTTGAAGGTAATAATCTTGTAATTAATGCTACTGACGAGCATCAGCGTTTTACTGTAGTATCTATTGAGAAGTTCCAAGCTGGTGTTTATGCAATGGAAGGAGCTTTTGTTCCTGTAGCAGAACTCAGCTCTATTACTGACATTGATCCTAAGACAGGAAAGGCTGGTACAGCTCGTACTATTGATGATGCTGCAGGTACAACTGGTACAATTACAGTAGAGCAAGGTATTGAAGGTTTCGGTACATATCATCACCTGATGAAAGACTATCGTCTTCCTACAGCAGCTAATACTCGTTGGATTAAGATTCATGCTGATGAAACACCTATTCTCGGTAAGATTTATAATCAGTATACAATTACTTATTGCTCAGACCGTGGTAATATGGGTACATCTGTAATTGGTCAGCCTGCTAAGTCAGTAACAACTCATGTATTCTGGGTTGCTAATGACATTGCTGATACTTTTGAAGCAGGTTTGAAACAACTTGGTTGGGATGCAGCTGTAGCAGCTGATGCAAATGCAGCTGAAGAGGCTGTAGTATCTGATGATCCAAATAAGGATTCAATCAAGAATTCAAAAGAGAGGATTAAAAATCTTAAAGACTAATTAAACACTAAATGAGGCAGAGGGCGCAATGCCTTCTGCTTTTTTAATATATGCAATTTACTGTTTTAGACAAACTGGCATCTGCTATTAGAAACGATGTTTATAGTGGATTACAAGGATACCATACTAATATATCCTTGAATATGGAACAATTAAAAGATGACATTATTGATGAACGACTCCATTTAATTAAAGAATATGCGATTAAAGGAATTTTACCAGTAAGAGATTTGTTTGTATCTATTAATTGTATTGATGTAGATTGCCAAAACATTGAAAAATGTAGATGTGCTAAATCCTGGGGAACACCTACAGCTCACTTTGAAATACCTCAGATAGTTAATGATTATGATGATTTAGCTATCGACTATATAGGAACTGTTGATAAATCAACACGCTTTAGATATTATACAAGCGTCCAATCCAAAAATTTAAATAAATATAGACGTCGTAATAAGGAAACACCTTATGTGTGGATAGACAATACACCTAATGAACATGGGATGTGTGATTGCTGGATATTTAATGCGCCTTTAATTAAAACAGTATCTGTAGTAGCTGTATTTAAAGACCCTAGACAATTAGAAAAATATTCTTGTTGTACTGAACATATGGATGATAATTTTAATTTCTTTAATAATGAAATTAAAGAAAGACTTACTACGAAGAAATTAAATTATTATCGTCAGTATGCAACAGGAGCTAAACCGAATAATCAATCTTATGTATAATATTAGAAGAGCTTAGTTAAAAGCTAAAGAAAAATACGGAATAGACATAACTGATGACGCTTTTGAAGAAATAGCTTTAGAAGCATGGGATTTACTTGGAAATAAAAGAACTATGCTCTATAGGTATCGTACGTCAGTTGATTCATCTTTAACAGTGTAGTTACCTTGTAATTGTGAATATATAGAATCAGTTACTTATGGTTTTGAAGATCCTCAATTATCCAGTAATATACATGAGCCTGGAGATGATTATAAAACACATACTGAACAATATATAGAATTTAGAAAACCATTTAAAGACCCTTATTACGAAAGTGGTAGATTTGTAAAATATAGACAAGTTGGAGATACTTTACAATTTGCTGAACCTTGTGGACCTATTACTATCGTATATCACGGGGTTGTACTTGATGATGAAGGTTTACCAGAAATTACTGAAAAAGAAGCTAATGCAATAGCTGCTTTTGTTGCATATACACAACTTTATAAAAAAGGATTAATGACCATGAATACTAATATCATAACCATTGCTAAAGATTTAGAATAGAAATGGTTTAGATTACGAGATGCGGCTATTACTCCAGAATATATCAGTCAAAATGATATGGATAAAATTCTTGATGCTAAAACTACTTGGAATCGAAAAGTTCACAATAAAAGTTATAAACCAACATTATGAATTACGCTATAGGACATTGTTTTAATATAGATGATTTATTCTATAATTTTGATTATAAAAAGCTAAATGCTACTTGTGCCGACTGTGAATTAACAATAGGAGATAGACATAGAGACAAATTAGCTAAAAGAATTTTTAGAGCTGGTCTTAAAATGGTTCTCAATGATGTTATAGACAATAATGTAACATTTGAATTTTCACAAGGTAAAGCTTCTGCCAATATTCATGTAAAAAGAACCGTAGGAGAAGATTTTAAAAAGGCTTGGCGTAATGGCAAATGGCAAGATGTGGATTATTTAGCATCTAATTTTTCTGGTAATGAATTGGTTTTTGAAATGACTAGTGGAAATAGAACTAGAACTAAATCTATTCACACAGATAAGAAATTAAAAAATAAGCTTACTAAAAATACTAATGAAGGTAAACAATACTGTTAATGGAACTAAAACGAAGTAAAGATTATATTAATTCTCTTCATAAGCTATTTCCAAACATTTCCGAAAAAGATATTAAAAAAATTATGGATTATGGTTGGAAATAGCTATTTTTATTAAATAGCTATGGAGGAGACACTCTTATAAAAGATAGCACATTTTGGTGTTATATAGGTAGGCTTAGTTTTGATTCTCTTTATCATTATGCTTATTATGTGAGAAAATTAGCTAAACGTATCCGTATTTTATATTCAAGAAAAAAGATAGATTGGGATGGTTACTACTATTTTGGACTTAAAGACAAAGCGTGGGAAAATTACAAAGCACAAAAATGTAGAAGAGGACGTCCTAGAAAGAAATTCAACTATGGAACTGTAAAGTTATACAAAATAAAAGACGAATGTTTAGTAAGAAATTATGAATGTTGTCATATATTTAGAGTACCTTATGGTGTAGATTGTGGATTTACTTTATTTAAAGAAGATTATACAACAGATAAAGCAGAGTTAATACTAGAACGTAATAAACCTACTTTTAAAGATATGTTAGTTTCTAATAATCAATATATTGAATTATGACACAAGCACAAAATAGTTTTGAAAATGGATTGATGATGGATATGAATCCTATCAATACACCTGCTTCTGTTCTCACTAATTGTTTAAATGGAACATTCTTAACCTTTAATGGAAATGAATATATTCTATAGAATGATATGGGTAACGGTAAAGTAGAAACTGCTAGATTACCAGATGGTTATGTTCCTGTAGGATGTACTGCTTTTGGAGGTATTCTATATATTGTATCATAGAATCCTAAAACAAATCAATGTTAGATTGGTTGTTTTCCTTCCCCTGAAAGAAATTTAGAAGAAACAGAAGATTTTAAATGTAATAACACTATAAGTTCTTCTGATTTTATAGAAAATGGTGTAGTAAAACACAAATATGTTAGACTTAAATTATCTACTATATCTTTAAATCCAGGAGATAAATTCTACATTACTGCAAGTAATCTTGAAGAAAATAAAGATTGTCTAACTGATTATGGTACTTATGAAGGTGTTATTGGTGTAAATCCTAAATATGTACGTTTACGAGTTGCTACTTTGGATAGTAATAATCAATTAATCTATATTGATAATAATTTAACAAATAAAAATAATTATTATATTGGTACAGAAGATTCTATTAATACAATAGATGAATTATAGACTTTAGATAATAACCGATATGATATATTTGATAGTAAAATAAACGGCGATCTATATTTAGTAGCTCAATTAGAAATAATTGATACATTTAGTTATACTTATTCTGTAGATTATAAAAACGGATAGTATAATTTACAATTAAAATTTTATTGGAGTTCAAATAACTGGAATGAAAATAGGGATATAAATCCAAGTGCTATAGAAGTAACAGTTGGAAATAAAACTGAAACCATTGAAATTGATAAAACCGAAATTTAGAAAGAAGAAGAATTTAATTCTTATGAATATATCATTAATAATATAAGACCTGCTTCAGATAATATATTATCTTTAACTATGTCTCCATATATGGATTATGGATTAGTAAAAAATCTTGTTATAGAAGATACTATTGATTTTGATTTATTAGGTACAGGTGAAATTACAATTAACAATTGGCAATATTATGTATCTAGTGATACTATCACTTTACGTTTTGAACAAGACACTTATCCAGAGAAAGGGAAAAACTTTACTAGTATGAGTATATATTTTTATACTATTAAAAGTTATTATGACTATTGTAATCCAAATTCAAAAAATGTTATATCCTTTATAGAAAATGCTGATAAAGTATATAGCTATACTTTAGGTGGACGTTCTTCTTATTCTGGAATTTTTAATCTACAAATTGATACAAATGAATTACCATTAGATTAGTTCTATCTAGTTGTTCTAAGTTATAGTTATGGAACCGAAACTAAATACAAATATAAAACTCTTTATAGTTGTAATATTTTTAATGACTATTACATAAGTAATGCTTATGATGATTTTACAAAAATCAAATTAACTCCTGAATTATTATAGGCTAATATAAATGCGAATAGTTCTATATCATCTAATATAAATGTTACAACTAATGCAGGAGATATAGGAACTAATTTATTAACAGGTATAGGTGAAAGTAGTAATACATGGGGTACAACTAACTATCAAGTTATTGGTAATATAGGAATAAATCAAGATATTTCTTTTGTATCTTCTATATTTTCTACTGATAAAATTAGAGTTACACCTGAAATAAATAAATCTTCTATAAGTTATGGAACTTATATTGAAAATGGAGAAGAAAAAGAAGTAGAAAATTCTATAAAAAAATCATTTTTCAATTCCACTTGTGAAATATTAGGTAACATAAATAACGATAATTATTAGTTTTGTATAAATTCATCTATAGGAATTTATAGTAATCAACAAACTAAACGATATATATCTTATAAAGGTAGATTGATTCCTTTATTATATACAGAAGAAGATTTAGAAAAATATATGTTATCATTTGAGAAAAATCATTTTATATTTGATTAGTTCTTAACATTTTCAGGACGTGGCTGGAATGATATTGCTACAGTAGATACAAATGGCTTATATAGTATTAGTGCTTATAGTATATTTCAAAGTGGATATTCTGCAAGTGGTAGTAATAAAAAAACATACAGTTAGTTTAATAAAAGCTCACATTGGGGTAATGCCTTATCTGTAGGTTTAAATGATTATTTTGCTGATTATACAGTAATACCGTTTATTTTTACAAAACAAGCTCATCAAGAAAATGGAGATATTGATGGAGCAGATGGTAAAGCTGAATTAATACATGTATGGTGGAATAATCAAAATGACAGAAGTCGTAAGCGTGTAGTTTATTATGGAGATAATAATAAACGTTTGAAAGTAGACGATGGATATATTTATGAAAAAGGTTCTGCCCCTGATAAAGGAGATACTCTCGCAACTTTAAATACTGATGTAAAGAATGGTATAATACCTTTTGGATTACTTATTAAATCTACTAATGGTACATATTTAATGTCAAACACTTTTGGAATAATGTCACATGCTTCAGAAATTCCACAACGTTTAGGATTAACCAAATATTCTGTTGGAGATATTTTTGCACAATTGTTAATGCAGCTTTATAGATATGATTCAGAAGAAGCATCTATAGAACAATATGCTCCTGAACTTGTTACATATTTGGAAAATGTAACAGAAACATTTACAATAGAACTGAAAACTGAAAAATAGTTATCTAGAAGTGATATTAAAGTTGATGGAATTGATTTATAGGAATTAATAAGTTGTATTCAAAATGATTCTTTAATAAGTGATTTATCTTGTAATTTAGAATTTGATGATAAATTAACACCCACAACTACATCTAATACATTTACTTTAAATACTGAAAATTAGTTAGTAGATACTTATTTAGGAGAATCTTCAAATAATGTTTATATTGTGAAAAATAAAGGTGAGAAAGCATCTTTTACAATATCTGATAAAAGTAATTTTAGTACAACTGGCCTTTATATTTTGGATAATGATACACCTGTAGCTATAAGTAGTTTACAATCTAATCCACATTTAATATATTCAAATTGTAAAACAATTCAAGCATTCTCTAATTTTAATGTATTTAAAAGTATTTCTAAAAATTCAGAAGGTGTATTTTATGGAACTACTACCAATGAAGAATTATATCCACAGGGAATAAAGTGTTTGCAATATCGAGATGGTTTAGTTATAAATCAAAATAATTACAGATTAAACGGAGATTTACAAGAAGTAGAACTCCAGGTATACAATGATAATTCTGATTATAATTATGTTCAAAACGTTTCAATGAACATTTCTTTAAGTAAAATGTTTACTACTTATGAACTTAGTTGATCCTTTAAAATCAAAAATTAAATTCTCTCTGAGAGTTAAAGCTTTACCTACTAGTGGTAATATAGCTTGGGAATATAATCCATTAAGAAATTATAGATTAAATGAAAATAAATACTATTTTAGAGATAAATACTATTCTCGATAGGAACTGATTGATTTATTTGAAATAAAAAATACATCAGAATTAGATGATTAGTTTGAAGGAAATACTTGGAAATGGTTTTACAATCCAAAAAATTGTGGTAATCCTATTATCAAAGGTGAAATTGAACCTATTTTATATAAAAAAGGATAGTTGATTGATTTTGATACAAATGAATTATCGTTCAGTTTAAAACATCCAGTTGAAATACAACCACAATATTCTTATGATAATTCTGTAAATCTTATATTAAATGATGGATATAATCAACCTCGTTTAATAAATACAAGATTTTCCGCAATAGGTAGAGATAAATATGAAATAGTTGACCGTAAAGGAGATAATGATACCAACATTTATGATCAAGGAGAATAGTTTGATATTGATACATCGTTATATAAAAGAACAATAAAAATTCCAAAATTGGAATTTAAAGGAGTTTATTCTGGTGGAAATTTACCTGTAGGTAATTATCATTTTTATTTTAAATATGCTGACGCTGACGGAAATGAAACAGATTGGATTGCAGAATCTGGTATGGTTTCTATATTTATGGGAACTACTCCTAATAGTATAAATGGTGGTTTTGAAAATCAAAATAGTCATAAATTAATACGATTTAAATTAACTAATCTTGATACAGCTTATTCTTATATTAAAGTATATTATTCTAGAGAAAGTGCAGGTATTCAGCAAGAAGCACAAACTACTTGTTATAGTATAGATGAAAAATATTTAGTAAATTAGAATAAAACTTGTACCATTACAGTATCAGGATTTGTTATGGCTAAAAGTGTATCGCCTAGTGAAATAAATATGCAATACGAAATAGTTTCAGATGCAGAAACATAGGCTATTTGTAAAAGTATGTTATTTTTAGGTAATATACACAAACCTGATATTCCTTATACGGAATTAACAGATTTATCTTTATATTTTTTACCTTATGCTAATTATAAAGATTATAAACTTGATATAAATTCACAATATGAAATTAGTTCTACAACCAGTGGTTATTACGACCCAACTTACATATATAACTTTACAGGATATTGGTATGATGAACTTTACAGATTAGGGGTAGTATATATAATGCCTGATAATACGTTATCTCCAGTATTTAACATAAGAGGTGCTTAGAACATTACAGCTTATGATGAAAATTTCTATTAGAAATATGAGCTTAAAAAAGGTAATGAACGTAGTTATATTGAAGTTTCTGAAGAAGATTTCTTATTAGTGAATCATAAAGCTGAATTAGAGAATGCTAAAGGTGTTATAACTATAAACAGGTATAATAAAGAAGATAAAACTCCAAAAATATATGGAATTGAAATCAGAATAGATAGTAAAGCATTGACTGAATTAAAGAAATACGTTAAAGGTTTTTTCTTTGTAAGGCAAAAAAGAATGGTTACTACATTATGTCAAGCTCTAACTATAGGAACTGATAAATGTAATCATACTCCAGTAATTCCTATTGGAGATAAAACTACTATCATAGCCCAACAAATGACTAACTGCAACTATACTTATAAAGAAGTTCCTAAGTTAATTAAAGCTATGGGCTACTTTAATGAAGATGTAGGTAAATTTCCTGGAAACGCTGGTGATAATTATTTTCTAGAAGAAGCTTTTTTAGATTCTGAAAATAAATATTTAAATGGAGATTTCTTTAGTAGATTAAGACCTGTTTCTAAATCATTAATAAGTATTAATGCTGCTTTATGTCCTGAAGCTGAAATAGATTAGGACTATTATTCTCACATATTTACAGGAGATACTTTTAAAGTTGTTAAATCCGATTTTCAACCTATACATCAATATTTTGATTGGAGTACAGAAGAAGAACGTAATTTTGCTATTAAAGAATACAATAATAATAGTAAAGATTAGATGTATTCATCTAAAATCTTATATATTCCAGATAGTTCTAAAATGATGGCAATTAATAGAAATACTTATAAAGGTATTGTTGGTAATGCTGTAGATGGTTGGAGATTTGATTATATAGGACAATAGAATAAAGTACAAGATGCGACTAATTTGATACGAGGTGCTTGGGGACCTTATTTAGGATTTACAGGTGCAAGTAATACACCATTACAGCTTTATGATGTTAAAATCCCAGGATATTCTAAAGGAAATATGGCTTCTTATTTTAACATAAGGTATCACGATAATAGTGGTTTTTATCCTATTTCTGATAGATTTGATATTTCAGAAGTTAATACAAATGTTGGAATATTCTATAGAGGAGATTGTTATATATGTCAATTTACTCATAGAATGAATAGAAATTTTCAAGACCCTTCTGCACCTACTAATGATTTAATTGTAGACGAAAAATGTTGGAGTGATAATTATACTGTTAAAAATAAAGTAATTGATAAATCTAAATTTTCTAAAATAAATATAGGCGATTTAAATTCAATTCCATTAGGTATTTGGACTACATTTACAATAAGGTCTACAAAGAACCTATGTTTACGTTCTTTAGATAATTCACATAGTGAAGAAAAAGCTTTAATAGGACACGGACGAGGTTTTTATCCAAATCAACCTTAGAGTACAGATGGTTCTTATAAAACTCCTGAAGCATTATGCTATAATAAAAGTTTTCAAAAAGAATTTGGAGTTAAAGTAAATGTTGATGCTGCAGATGTGCCTTATTTAAAAAATGAATATTCTAATAGAATACTTTATTCTAATCCCGCAGTAACTGATGCATTTACTAATAATTTAAGAGTATTTGAAGCAACTCATTTTAAAGATTATTCTAAAGAATACGGAGCTATTACTAAATTAGTAGAATAGAATGACAAGTTAGTAATTATATTTGAACACGGAATAGGTGTAGTTGCAGTTAATGAAAATGCTTTACTAGAAAATGCTCAAGGTAAAGAAATACATGTTGGAGTAAAAGATGTTATAGGAGAACCTATTATTATTTCAGATAAATATGGAAGTTAGTGGAAAGATTCTATTATTAAAACTCCTTATTATATATATGGTGTTGATACGGTTGCGAAAAAAATATGGAGAGTTGCTGAATCATCATCTAACGTTACCTGTATTTCTGATTTTAAAATCCAACAATTTTTAAACAAAAATATTACATTAGGAGAACGGGAAAATAGTCCAATATTAGGAATTAGAAATGTAAAAACACATTATAATGCTTTTAAAAATGATGTAATGTTTACATTTTATGATAACCTATATGGATTTGAAGAAAAAGCTTGGAATATATGTTGGAATGAATTAACTCAAGTTTGGACAACAATGTATTCTTGGATTCCTAGTTTCTCTGACAATATATATAATCAATATTTTAGTTTTAATAGAGATGTATCTAAATGGATTTCAAAATTAGGTATGTCTAAAGCTAGTTCTGATTGGTCAGAAGGTATAGTTGTAAAAGAACCATATCTTGATGTTCTTAGTACTAATTGTACTGTACACAGTAAACCGATTGCTATATTAGGTTTAAAAGATAGAGATGTTCCAGAAGGTTATTCTGTAGTTTGGTCTATAGAACATGACAATTTTGGTAATTATAAGTATTTTGATACAACACCTCTAGTTGAAGAATTAGCAAAAGAAGATGATTTCTTGATTACTACAGAAGATACAGAAGGTATAGAAATTACCGAAAAGGACGCATTTACAGATAATAGAAAAGGTGCTATTTATTGTGTGAAAGATTATCCAGCTAATCAAATAAATCCTGTTATATTGCTTAATATTAAGGCAACTTTGGTTAAAGATTCAAAAGAATATGCTGGAGATACTTATAAAATTTTAACTAAATTAGGTGCTTACTCTAATACAATTGCTTTATGTTTTAAAGATATATGGAATGCTTCTAGAGAATCAGGAAATAGAAATGCTTTCAACCACAGTTTTTGGAAACATGGTCAAGCAGGTTTACAAGATATTGCAGAAAAAATTACTCCTTGTAAATGGTATGGAGAACAACATCCGTTTGAATTCGAGTTTTGTGTTAATGAATATCCTGAATTACAAAAAACATTTGATAATCTAATGTTAGTTGGAAATGACGCAGAACCAGAGTCGTTCCACTTTGAAATTGTAGGAGATCAATTAAAATTCTCAGCTGATAAGAAAAATATGTTTATAAGACAAGAAGCAACTAAAGAATTTTATCAATATAATGGAAGTGATGTATTATTTGATTCAGATTATAGAAACATGGAAGGTACTCAATTAAAAGTATCTACAATATTACCTATGATTTATGAATAGAGAATTGATACATTTAATCAAATATATGATACTTATAAACAAATTACATCTATCAATAAGAATTATGATGCTTTAACAGGTTCAGAAATAACTTATGATTCTGTACAAGATTCTTATAATATATGGGTTCATTAGAAAGCTGTAGATGTAAGAGATGGTAGACTAAGAGGCAATATGATTTATAATCGAGATAATTGGTATATACAAATAAGACCGATTAATTTTGCACAAAAAGAAGAGGATTCTTGGACTAAACATCCGCCTATCACTATTGCTAATATGGCTATACCTAAAGAAGTTGAAATTGATGCTAATATTCCTGATACATTGAAAGATTATAATATAGATACCTCTTCTTGGGGTGTATTACCTATGATACAAAAACAAGATGGAGAATATGTATATGGAGCACCTACAACTGCATCAAGTAGACAAGAAAGTAAAATACGAGATAAAGTTATTAAAATACGAGTACGCTATTCTGGAGAGAAATTAGCAATTATTCGTAAAATAATTACAGTTTATAATTAGTCATTATGATATTAGGAAATATATTAAATGATACACCTAAACTAAAGTTGCAACAATTTTATGATGCTGTAGGAGGTTCAGGAAATACCTATTATAAAAAGAAACAAAATCTTTTAAATTCTCCTGTATTTAAAAATTAGTTTTAGAATCTTAATAATACTTGGGCAAATTAGTTTAATTATACGGGCAATAACGCACGTTTGTCTTAGGATGTAGCCAATGAAGAAATGGCACGAAAAGCTAATGCTGATGGTACCAAATTTGGAGAAGTTGCAACATAGGTAGCTCAAACAGCTGTAAATACTGTCAATAAAGTTATGACTGATAGATAGAACAATAAAGTTCTACAAACAGGGAATGTTCAATAGAACACCACAGATCCAAATGCTACTCAAACTAATGGTGCTTTAGGTGGACAAACTGGTCAAACTATAGCAAATGGAACATCACAAGCTTTAAATGTTATTGGACAAGCTACAGGTAATGAAACTATAGGCAAAATAGGTTTAGGTGTACAAAGTGGGTATAATGCATTATCTCAAGCAATAGGAGGTAATACTTCAGATTTAATTGGTACAGCTGGTTCTATACTAGGAGGTGCATTTGGAATTTCAAATAACAGTTGGGCTAGAGGTGGTGCTCAACTAGCTGGAAACACGAGAAATATTATATCATACGCTAAAGGTTTAAAAGGAGCAACTACAGCTGCAAGTGCGATGGGTCTAGCTGATATAGGAATTAGTGCTTTAGACACTGGATTGTTTGGTAATAATACACCATCTGAATATTCAGGAAAAAAAGGTGGAATTACCCAAGGTCTTGATATGGCTTATGACACAATACAAGCAGGTGTAGGTGCTGTTCCAGCTATTGGTACATTAGCTAGTTTAATAATGGCAGGTAACAAGTTTGGTGGACATGCTGTTAAAGCTCTAGGTGGTGGTACTGATGGTATGAATACCTTAGATTCTATATTAGGTTCTTCATTCTTCCAATTTACACCTGCTGGAATGCTTAATGGTTTTGGTGGAAGAACAACACCATCTTGGACTAAAGATGACGATGTTTATGGTAGTGTAGGTAATTCTTACGTTGGTTCTAACGCCTTAGCTGATGAAGCAAATGTTTATGCTGGTAAGAAATTTGGAGCCTTTTCTCATAGTGATTGGGTTAAATGGACTAAAAAAATACTTGAAGCTAAAAGACAAGAAGAAATACTTCGTACTATTGGTAATGAAACAACTCGCGCTAAGACTCTACAACAAACTATGACTGGCGTAGAATCTGATAAACAACAAAATGATTTACAAGGAACTTGGAATAATTATGTTACCTTTAGTAAAACAGGTGGTATATTAGATTCTATATTTGGAGATACTCTAGATAAAGCACATAAAATAATAATAGAAACTAAAAAGGTTATTACTATACAGCCTGTAGAAGAATCCAAAGAAGAACATAAAGAAGTTAAAACTAAAAATGTAATTCCTGCTGGAGCATTACATGCCAGATTGCACCATATGGAAGAAGATGACAATATTACTAAAAAAGGTATTCCTGTAGTAGATACAGACGGTGAACAACAAGCTGAAATAGAATGTAATGAAATTATATTTAGACTTGAAGTAACTAAAATAATTGAACAATTGCGATAGAAAGGTGATGATAAATCTGCTATTCAAGCTGGAAAAATACTTACTGATGAAATACTACATAATACTGAAGATAATACTGGAATACTTGAATAGTTTAAACAAGGTGGAGAGATTAAAGTGGCTTAGGAAGGAACTAAATTAGAAGACGAATTAATTGAAGTTCCTAACACCGATGAATTATTATAGGATTGGATTAATAAGAAAATTCAAGAGAGAACAGAATCCGCAATTAAAAAAGCTACAACTCGAACTCTTCCTTATATGTTTAAAAATCCAAAATGGGCAAATTGTATTGCTACAGCTACTGATAATTATGGTGTACCTATAGTATTAAGAAACTCAGATTTGATGAATAATCCTAATAAGTATGGTTTTGAAGAAATACAATTTGGAGATAATATAGACAGTTTGCCTGACGGAGTTTTAATTCAAGATTTTAATAAGCCTAAAGATGCTACAGTTCCAGGACGTACTATAATGTTAGTAGGAAGAACTGAAACTGGTGCTCCAATTTATAGTTATTCTAGTGGCCGTTCTCGTAAAGAGGATATGCATAATTAGACAAATTATAGTTTTATGCGTTGGGATGATAAAGTTAAACCTAAAGCATATAGATATATAGGAACTCCGTCTGAACGAAAAAGTTGGGAAGAAGAATTTTATACACAATACCCAGATTTAATTAAAGAAGCTCAATCGTATAAGGAAGGTGGAACTATTAATGTAATACCTGAAGGTAATTTACACGCACGTTTACATCATATGGATACTGAAGGAATTACAAAAAAAGGAGTTCCTATTATTGATATTGATGGAGTATAGTAGGCAGAAGTTGAGTTAAATGAAATTATATTCCGTTTAGAAGTAACTAAAGAATTAGAAGAATTAAAAAAGAAATTTGATGATTCTAATGATGATGATATAGCCATTAAAGCAGGTAAACTTTTAACTAAAGAGATTCTTTATAATACTAATGATAGAACAGGATTAATTGATACTATAGAATGAAAGAAAATAAAATAAAAATTACTATAGGTGGTAAAACCTATAAAGTTATTGAATGTAAAACTGAAGAAGAACGAGAAAAAGGACTTCAAAATGTTCAAAAACTTGCTGATGACGAAGGTGCCTTATTTTATCATAATCCTTCAGAAAATGTAAGTTATTGGATGGAAGATACTTATATTCCACTTGACTTAGTTTTTATAAATGAAGATTAGGAAGTTATATCTGTTAAACAAGGTGAACCTTTATCACTTAAACCTATAGAAGAAAAAGATGTAGCTTACGTTTTAGAGGTAAATTAGAAATCTGGAATTAAAAAAGGAGATTTTTTAAATTTTGAAGATGAAGAAACCCAAGGAGTTATGAAAGTATTAGCTCCAGACGGTTCAGTACAAATGTGGTTACAAGGTGGTGAACGAATAGTAAGTAGACGTGAAACCAAAATATTAATTAAGAAAGCTAAAAGAGCCGATAAGAGTAAAGATGATAAAGACTATAAAGCACTTGGTAAATATATATTTAAAGTACTTAAAGGACAAGATGAAAGACCTCCTGAGTATGTAGAAAATAAAACAAAGGATTCTAAAGAAGATACAAAAGAATAAATTTTACAATAAGTTAAAATATATTTTGAAATTATCTCTATTTAATATATATTTATTCATTGATAGTAAGTTTAAATTTAAACATTTTTAATTATGAAAGTAACATTTAGTAATAACAAAGTAAAGCGTTTCCAATAGGGTGGTGCAGTTGCACCTGAAGCTCCAGTAGAAGAGGAAGCACCTATGGAAGGTGAAGCACCTATGGAAGGTGGTGGAGGTGAAGACCCAATGATGCAGATTGCTCAAATGGCTATGCAAGCCCTCCAGAATCAAGACTGCCAAGCAGCAATGCAGGTATGTCAAGTATTTGTTCAACTTTTGCAACAGGCCCAAGGTGGTGGCGGTGCTCCTGATGAAGCTCCAGAACCTAGCGAACCCGTTTATCGTAGAGGTGGCCAGTTGGTTCGTAGAATTAAAAAGTAATTTAAAAGGAGCATACAATTTCATTTGTGTGCTCCTTTTTTAATTTTTCATTATGTCACAAATAAGAAAATTTAGTAGTGGTGGAGTACCCGCACGTTCTTTATTCGATGCAGCAGGTCGTAATATTGATAAAGAAGACCTTATATATTTTGCAAAAAAGAATAAAGATATTCTGTTAAATAATTATGGTTTAACAAGAGAAGAAGCAACTGCTGTATCTAGTGCTTATGATGATTTACTAGCTAATATTGATAATGGTAATATATCTTCTATGGATGTAAATGGAGGATTAATTGATAATACAAGTTCAATTAATGCTAATGACCCCTCGTATAATACAGCAACTGCTTTAATTGATTAGATTGTAAATCGAATGGCTACTGCGAAAACAATAGCAGATAGCCGAAAGAAATATACTGATACTAATGGTTTATTAGATACTTTAAATAAAGAATTTTATGGCGGCCAATATGAAGGTTCTGATTCCGATTTGCAATTATGGATGAATTTGGATAAGAAAGATGATTCTGGTTTATATACACGTACAGGACGTATGAATAAACTAGCAGACATGATTGACCTTTATATTACTGATGTAAATAATAAAGATTATAATTACGAAGGTAGTAATTATAAAGATAAAGCTGAACATATACAAAAACTTGCTAACGCTAGAGATTTACTTAGAAAAGGCGAATATAACGATGATGTGATTAGAGCATTAATGGCTTTAGGTATAGGCAGTAAACAAGTAGGTATACTTTTTACTGACGAGGCAGTAGAGGAGAAGAAAGATTCAGAAGAAACTGATGAACAGACTACAGAAGAAACTGATGAATAGACTAGAGAAGAAGCTAAAGAAGCATTTATTAATAAATACCTTGAAGCTGTAAAAGGACAACCTAAAGAGGTACAAGAACAAGCTCGTAAAGTTGCAGAAGAAACTTGGGAAGCACAACAAGAAGAATTAGACTATCAAGCTTATCTAAAAACTCGTCAGCCAGTAGAAGAATAGAGTTACATTACTCAAGATTCAGATTATGACTTTAGTAATTATTAGGATAAGGATTGGATTAATAATAATTTGAATTTTAAACAAGATTTATTTAATGCTCTTTTAAGAAAAGGCAGAAATACACTTTTAGATTTATTCACAAGCTCAAATAAAAATAGTTATAGTGCTTATTTACAAATGATAATTGATTCAATACAAGATCATCCTGAAGTAGGTAAACGCTTAGGAATAAATTATTTAGGAAATGGTAATTATTGGTTAACCAATTATTAGAATCCTTCTAGTAACTACGGATGGGTTTATGTTACCTCAAAAACTAAAGCCCCTTATTTAAAAAAGGTTCAATTTTCAACTTATTGGGATAAAGGATACCGTGAATGGTGGAAGAAAAATGTAAAACAATCTTATAAAAAAGGTGGAATACTTAAATATGCAGATGGTGGTACTACATCAGGAGTAAAACAACAAAGTACAGCAGGAAGTTGGAAAACTGATGTGTTTGATGCTTATCAAAATTATATCCTCCAAAGATTGGATGCGGCTTTAGCTAATTGGTTAAATGAAATGCAAGATAAGCATTATACAATGTATTCTAACGCTAATACCACAGGAGATTGGCGTACAAATGCTTATTTAAATCCAGAAGTTACTAGTTATCAAAATGAATATGGTGCTGACCCTTATTATAATGTAAATGGTATTGGAGGTCATTATTCATCTCGTTATGACAGTAAATGGAATAATAAAACTCGAAATAATAAAGATGTACTTGCTAATTTAAGTGATAGAAGTAAATGGGTTGATGGAGCTTTTAGTTCAATTACTGACGATAGAAGATTATTAGGTCGTAAGGAAGATTGGACTCCTGAACAATTGGATGAATTTAATAAGAAACTAAAAGAGAAAGGTTTTAAAATGGTACTTCATAATAATGATTACTATTATTTAGAACCGTTAACTCAAACTAATCCTACTACAATTAATCCAGCAATTAAACCAGTTGATTTAAAAGAAAAACCTTATGTTGACCTTGATAAGTTAAAAGCAGATACTTTAAAAATTTAGAATTTAATGGATTCTGTTCTTACGAATAGAAAGATTGTAGATTTATTTAATTCTAAGTAGCCTATTTTAAAAGACCCTAATTCTCAAGTAGCACCTATTGATGTAACAAGTAATACGATTAGAACACAAGGAATTCAATCTGCTGCTGAATATTAGAATGAAGGTAAGAGAATACAAAATTCTACACCATCCGCTAAATTAGGTAATGCTTATCGGTTAGAAACATTACGTGAAGGAGAAGAAGCTAAAGCTAAACATAATGTAGCAGCTCAAGAATATGTACAAAAATATTCTGATGCTAGAATACCTGTTGTAAATTATAATAATAAAGAAATGATTGATACAGGAAACTACAATAATGCTGCTTTAATAGCTAAAGCTAATCAAGTTATAGATAATGAAGCTGCACTTCTTAGTAATGATTATAGTACAGTACGTGCTCCTTACAGAAACAAATTAATATTGGAACTTGATACTAATTCAGCAACTAATAAGGCTAAACATGAACAAGCGGTAGAAACATAGCGTAAACTAAATTTACAAAATGCATTACTTAGTGACCCTAGATATTTAACAGCTTCCGCATTAGCTGCACAATATAAAGCTGATAATAATAGTTCTGCTTATAAGCAAACTGCAAATTATTTAAGAGCTTTATAGAATGAGTATCTTACTCAATATTATAATGCGGAATATAACCTAAATATGCCTGTAATTAGTCCTTTAAATATGGATATGTACGGTGCTCCTTCACAAGTAGCGTCTGCTAAAAACGGTGGAACTCTTAAAGATAATATGTTCAAAGCGAGATTGAAAGATAATGAACGTTTTGATAAGAGTATATAGAAAATGATTGAAGAAAACTAGAAAGCTATTAATAATAGTTCAGCTATTACTAAAGCAATTATTACTAAATTAATGTCTAAGTTTTAATATGATTTTTAAATTACAAAGTGGGGGCGGAATGCCTCCACTTACTCATTATACTCCTGTTACGGTGACACAACCTACAGGAACTACAGGAGTTGCTACTACAGCCAGTAGTAAAACTACAACAGATACTATTAATAAGAAAGATTTACTTAAAACTCTTGATAATTTTAAAGGTCTTCCATCTGATATGCAAGATCTCAAAGAAGGTTTAATTGATGCTATAAGTACTCCAGGTGTTAGTTTATTTGGATCAAGTGTTAGTTTATTTGATTCTACAAGTGATATTGATACATAGTTTGCAAATACTTTACTTGGAATCAAATTAGCAAACTTTAGTAAAGAAAGATATGATGATGCAAGAAAATTACTCAATAGCAACGGCGGATTAAATGAAGTAGCCGTTACTAATGAAGGCGCAGTTATCGTATCCGACGCAGAAGGAAACATTAAACCTATTAACGTTGATACTTATTTAGCTAATCGTGGTAAATATCACGCATTAACTAATTCTAATATATTGCATATGAGAGCTTATGATACTAAATTTGCACATAATGATAATTTGGTAGCAATCGCAGAATCTGGAATCGGACTTACAGAAATTAATAAACAAATTAAAGCAGCGCTTACTAATTTAGGAACTAGTGAAACTAGTAAAGAATCTTATGAATTAGTTAAAGGTGCTGAAACAATAAAAGCTATTTATGAAAAAACAGGTTCAGTTAAATTAGAAGGTCTTTATAAAGTAACTAATTTAACTAAAGACCAAATAAAACAAGCTGAAGCAGCCTTGAATTATGTTTGGGGTATGTTGCCTGAAAATGCAAAAACTGTACTTAAAGTAAAAGCAGGTGGTACTAAAAAAGCTTATGAAATGATTGCTAATTTTATAGCTTCAGGTACATCTGATACAATAGAGCATAAAGAATCTTATATATTAGATGCTGAAGGTAAAAAGCCTGGAAGTAGAAGTGGAAGTGGAAGTAGTGAAGATTCTCCCAAAACAGGTACAGTTACTAACTTTATTTTAGGTAGAGGTAAAGAAGAAACATTTACTGTAATGAATGGAACATCAGTTGGATTAAATGTTACTGGAGTATCTGCACCTACAGTTGATAATACAGGTAAAATAGGTGGTCCTATGAGTTTACTCCAATTACAAAAAGGTAATTATTCAAATGTGTTAGATTGGAATAATGTAAGTATTGGTGGAGTACATATTAATTCTGGACATTTCCATCAGGTTATGAATAGAGAAGGTAATCTACATAGAATAGATTTCCCATATACGACTGATGAAAAAGGTAATATAATTCCAGATTATAAGATGTTCCAAGCTGTTGAAGAAGCAGATAAAGAAGTTAGAGAATAGAAACTTAATCCAGTAACTGATTATGAAGCAATTAACGAAATTTATGAGTCACATCAACTCCCTGTTAAATATAATACTGATGGTACTTTAAATTCAACTCGTTGGACTGGATTTGCTGTAATGAATGGAGATGCTCTTAGTAAAGCATTTGATACAGACCAAGCATTTAATGATTTACTTAAAGAAGCTAATGATAATGATATTCAAAGTCTTTTAAAATTATATAATGATGAAGCTCATATTAGTGGAGCTAATCAAGAGAAAGGTAAAGACATTGAATTTGATGAAAAAGGCTGGTGGGATAAATTAGTTGGAGGTAAAGAACAACATTGGTATTCTAAATACGATACTATTTATAAAGGTACAATATTTATTCCAATTAAAAATGATGTATTATCTGCAATGGTTGCTGATAATACTAAGATAGAAGAAAGTACATCAAGAGATATTGTTGATAGAACAAAAGATGCAGAAATACAAGATGCTTATATTGACCCAGGAAGTTTAGAGTAATGGATAAGAAAAATGATTTAGTATTAAATATATTGGCTAACCCAGGATTTAGCCTTAACAACTTTTATACAGTAGGATTAACTGCTGATAATACTACAGTATTAGATGAAGATAAATATACAAGTTCTCAAAAAATTCAAGACGATCCTCGTTTTAAAGATGATTCAGGAAATTTCAGTAAAACTAAATTTCATGAATTTTATGATACTGCAATACAAGCTTATGATTTTATGAGTACTGACCAATACAATGCTGATTTTGCAGCTAAAGTTAGGTCATATCATAGAGATGATATATTTGCACCAAAAGAACAAAAACGTTCAGGTCCTGATTTTTCTTTTACTAAAATGTCAAATCCTGATGCTTTTACAAGTAGTATAATTACATTGGGTAAAAGAGAGGAAGGAAAACGAACTTGGGATGAGTTAGCACAAACTCAAAAAGTATTGGCTAATCCAGTAGAAGCTATGTTGGCTGATGGTTCTATTGATGAGAGTAAAGCAATTTGGACTGATTCTCCTAATGATTCTTGGTTTAAAGATTTTACTGAAACTAGAGTTGCTGCACAATGGGATTCAGATGGAACTCATATAGATCCTATTACAGGGGAAGAAACGGCTCATAAAAAAGGAGAACTTAAGACGAATGCTAATGGTATGTATTATTATGAGAACTTAGATGGACGTGACGTTTACGGACGTAGAGTTCTTAATAAGATGAATACACTTACAACTGATGGTTCTATTTGGAATAAATATGATTTCTTCGATTCTGATAGCCGTGATAAATCCGCAGGTGGAACTATGTTAAAAACATTAGCTCTTTGTGGTTCTATGTTTCTTCCTAAAGTTGGTAAAGTAGTTGCAGGATTAAGTGTAGCTAATCAAACTGTAGGATTATTAGGAACATTAGGTAAAATGAGTGCTAATCTTTCTAATGAATATTTAGGTACAGATTTTAAGAATTTATCTACATTATCTGAAATGGAAGGTTGGTCTAAATCAGTAAATAGACAAACTGCTAAATCAGAATATGCACAAGACCATATGTGGAGTTTAGAAAATATGATAGGTCTTGTTGGAGATGTTACTGCACAATTTAAAGAACAACGTTTCTTATTTGAGACAGCACCTATTGTATTTAAACATAAATACGGAATCGTAAATTCTAAAAACTATAAAGACAAATTAACAGCACTTGAAAAACAAGCTGCGGATTTAAGAAGAACTAAGGTTGAAGATTTATTAAAAACCGATACAGCTAGAGCATTTAGACAAGCTAAAGAAATGCAAGCAATTGACCATGCTGTGTTATCAACAAGTTTGGACAATTATGTAAAAGGTTACAATAAAATAGGTGAGGTTTTAGCTAAAGGCTTTATGACAGGTGTTACTGTAGGTGATACTTATGGTGAAGCTATTACACAAGGAGCAAGTCCATTAGAAGCTACTTGGTTAACTTTAGGACATGCTGCTGGAGAATATGCAATTTTAAATACAGGTGTTGGAGAATGGTTATTCCCTGAATTAAGGTATCATAAATTACATCAGAATGCTATAGCTATGGCCGCTGTCAATGCTAAAAAAGAAACAGAAACATTAGCACAAGCTATGGCTAATGCAACTACACAACAAGCTACTAGAGAAGCTAAACAAAATTTTATTTCTAAAGTATTTAATATAGGAAAACAAACAGCCATAGATTTATATAAAGGATACAAATCTACTGGAGATAGAACAATTAAAGCTGCATTCTTTAATGCTTTAGGTGAAGGTACTGAAGAAGTGACAGAAGAATTGCTTGCAGATTTTTCTAAACAATGTTTTAATACAATTGAATGGCTTAGAGGTAAAGATACTAAGTTGGATGCTTGGGATAAAGGTAATATAGAAACTTTGCTTCAAAGATATGCTATGAACTTCGTAGGAGGTTTTATAGGTGGTGGTATTGCTGGATTTAATTTGGATAATCGCAAAGCAATCAAAGCTCTTGATAATATGACATTTGACCAAGCAATGCAAGAAATAATGTATATGTGTCGTAATGGCGAAATTAAAAATTTCTTAAAACAAGTTGATAAAATGGATTTTCTTGGAGATAAAAATAAATCAGCTACTAAAATGATTGAAACCGTTAATGGTTGGGAAGCTGCTCCAGGAACAAAAGAAGATAATCAACTTGTAGCAAATCGTAAAATGATTCATGCACAAGTACAATTATTTCAAGATATTCTTAAAGCTGAAGGATTATTAATATCTGACGAGTCTTTATTAAATAAATATACTGAATTAATTCCTGAATTTAGATTTGCAGCTTTAGTTAATAGTTCTACAGCTGGTAATTTACTACAGAGTTATAACAATTTATGTACAAAAATTGTTGAAACTAGTGCTGCTTTATTAAGTTAGAAACAAATGCTAACTACAGACAACAAATCAGAGACTGCAGATGTTAAAGAAGACATAGCTAATGATACAAAAGAACAATTAAATAAAACAATATCTGATTTAAAAATACGTTTACAACACGCTAATGAAGATGAAGCTAAAGAATTAAATAAACAACTAAGTGAATTACAAAAACAATTAGCTTCTAAATCTGAGAAATCTACAGTTGTACAAAAACTAGAAGAAGAATTAAAAAATTTACGTAAACAAAGAGATGATATTTTACAAGGTAAAAAGACATTTGAATTTGCACGAGATGCTATATTTGAAATGTCAGAACCTATAAATAATAGTTTTATCAAACCTTCATTTATCAGATATGCAGAACAACAAGAAGGTACTACTATTGATAAAATACCTGAAAATCGGTTAGCTAAATTAAAAGAAATTTGGGAAAAAAGTAATCCGTCAGAACAAGTACATATAGCTGCAGGTGTATTCCAAAACATAATAGAAAGGTCAAGTGTTATTGTAAATCAAAATGCGAAAGCATATACAGATTTATTGTCAAATCAAGAAGTACAGGAATTACAAAGATTAGCCGCAACTGTTCAGAATAATGCGTTTTTAGGGGATGATAAATTAGCAAGTGCTACTGATAATTTAAATGGAATGGCCATATCTTTGGCTAGTGCATTTAATGTTGACGATGCTTATAAGCAAGCTATTCAGGACAGAAATAAAGCCCAAGCTGAATATGAAGAAGTTAAAAAAGAAGTAATAGAAAATCAGAAACTTACTAATGAAGATACAACAATTAGTGAAGAAAATAAAAAAAATAGATTAACTGACTTAATACAAAAACTTGAAGAAGCTAAAGTAAAAAGAGATGAAGCCATTAATAAGTCAAGTGAAATATTAGTATAGACAACAGCAGAAAGAATTAAAAATGGTATAGAGCAATTTTCACAACCTTATTTAGACCAAGGCTGGGCTAATACTCAAGTAAAAAATTCTTTATTAGCAATGATTAATTTTGCACATTAGTATTATGAAAAATTAAAATTAGAGCAATCGACTAAAATTGGAGAAATAGAAAAAGATAAAAATCTTAGTAAAAATGAAGCTCTCGAACTAAAAAAACCACATCAAAAATTAGTAAGCCTTTATAACAGTAATAAAAAACTTCTAACTAAAATTAAAAAATAGGTAATTAAATTAACTAATTCTCCTATCGAAGCTTTATTAGATCAATTTGCAATAAGTATTGATTCTAAAATTAAAGCTAGTCAAATAATAAAAATTGCTAATGAAAGTTTAGAAAAATCTTCTTCTGATTTGTCTCAATATTCTTTGGCTGAAGATACAAGACAGCAATTAAAAGAAATTTTAATTCTCATGGATTTAGTTGCTAATACTCTATAGGGAATGAAAGTTGATAATGGAGATTTAGGAAATCTTTATGGATATACTAAAACTTTAAATCAAATTGCTCATAAAATAGGATTAGAGAATTATGTAGACATGGCTCAAATAGATTCTAACGTGGCTGAAATATTTTTACAAGATTTAAACGGAATTAGGTCTAGAGTAGCGTTTATGTTAAATGTTTTAAATATTAATCAAGGTTAGAAACTCGCTGAACATAGACGTGTAGGAATAAATAAAAACTATTTATTTTATCAAAAAATGGTTAATTTTGTAAATACCGACGATGAAGATTGGAAAGATTTAGATGAGTTAAAATCTATAGTTGATAAAGCAGGAACACTTAAAAAATACTATAAAGAACGTAAATTAGATATACCTAGAGAATCTGAAAAAGAAATAGAAAAAGAAACATTAGCTATAGAAGATGCAATAAATGTATTTTTTACTAAAAACATAGATAAAGTTTCAGATGTTAAAACTTTTGGTAGTTTTATACGTAAATCTATAGGTGATTTATATGCTAATCCATCAGATATTTTAAATGTTAATACCAAAACAATGGACGATAATTCATTTTTTTGGTGGTTAGCAACTAGAGCTGCTGTATTATCTACTGACTTTCATAAAGAATTTGCTGAAATTTAGGATGATACAATTGCGCCTATTCCAACACAAGAATTAGCAATTTATACTAATTATGCTAGTATAATGAATAAATCTATGTTTATTCATTTTTATAATGGACTTAGAGAAGCTATAAAAGAAGATTGGAAATAGAAAAATAAAGAACAACGACTTAAAGTAATTGAAAAACAAAATAAAGATTTAAAGTAGGTGTTTGCATCTTCTGAAAACGCAGAAGATAATGCTAAAGATTATGTATTTTTAGATGTAATAGCTCCCCGTTACGCAGCAATTACTTTTACAGAAGGTATCACTGGAAGTGGTAAAACTAATGGAGTTTTTGCTCAAACTATAAAAATGATTAAAAAAAATCATTCTGAACTATTAGATAATGTGTTTTATGTATATGCTGCTGGTGATAATACTGAAGAAGCTTAGAAAAAAGCTAGAAAACATGCTGAAGCTGGTGCTATTAATCAAGGATTAGATCCTAAACATACTACTTTTATGAGTAGAGAGGATTATATGAAGACTATCACTAGCAATAGAGATAAAGCTGAATATAAAGGCAAAGGTCAATATACTGTTAACTAGTCTAGAGTTATTTATAATGGAGAAGATTTAATATCTAATAGTACTTTATCAGATTAGAATATTCCAACTTTAGTCTTTGTAGATGAGGTTACAAATATTGATTAGTTGGATTTGGATGATATTAATAATCACGCTTTAAAACATGGATATTCTGTAATAACAGCAGGCGATACTACACAGTCAGGAGTTCAAGGAGTAATTAATTTAAATGATACGAAAAGTTTAGGAGTTGATATG
This sequence comes from Anaeroplasmataceae bacterium, assembly GCA_963590725.1. Lineage (GTDB taxonomy): Bacteria > Bacillota_I > Bacilli_A > Acholeplasmatales > Anaeroplasmataceae > UBA3206. The sequence continues at coordinate 35,368 of CAVAQB010000092.1, forward strand.
ACGACTGAGGCTACCTTAACTTTACAATTATTTCCTACTTATTTTCCAAGGTCTCCTAAACAAGGTGTATCTATGCGAACAGCAAATTCTCAAAAAACTAGAAATCTAGCAGCATTACAAGCTTGGGTACAAGATTCTAAACAAACTATACCTTTACATTTTTATAAAGATGATGAGAAAGGAATAATGGGAGATACGTATTTTGATCGTGATGATTGGGAAGGGAGTGATGTTAATGAGGATGAAGAAGTAAGTCAAGATTTAAAAAATGACATACAACTTATGATAGATACACTCAAACCTGATTAGAAGATAGGCTATGTTTATGAAGATGAAAATACTAAACTTTATAAGTTTTTAATGGATAATTATAAAGATAAAATAGAGTTATTACCAGGAACTACATCTCAAGGACAAGAAGGACAATATTATATTATAGAAATGGCTTCAAATAATCTTACGTTTGTAAAAGATATGTATACTGCTATTACTCGTTCTTCTCAAGCTAGTATTATAGTGTCTGACGAAGGTTTTAAAGGTGATCCTATAGAGGATTCTGAAACGCACGATGAATCTTTAGCACCTGAGGCGATTAAAAAATATTCAGAAAACAGAGTAGCATTATTAACAGATTTAACTAAATCGGGTAAAGATGTTGAATATATACCATTTATAGAATCTAAAAAGAAATCTAAAAAACCAGTACAATCTCCCGAATTAAAAAATGCTAATGATGTTATTCTCAAAGAAGGACATTGGATAATATATCCTGCAAATCCTGATATAGTAGCAAAAATAATAAGTGTTGATTCAAAAAATAAAACTATAACTACTGAGCCTAGTATTCCAAATATAGATATAGATCAAATAAATGCTATATTTGACTCAGAGGAAAATGCAAAAGCTACTTTAAATACACAAGAAACTGTAGAAGATTGGTTAAATAAAAATTCTATAGAAAAAGGTAATAAGGTTATAGAAAAAGGTACTAATGAAGTATATACTCTTATTGATATTGTAGAAGACGAAAACAACGAAAATAAACATATAGTTAAATTAGAAAATTCAAAAGGCGATAATCGTGAAATTAGTTTTGAAGATTTTTTCAAATCTAAATGGGAAAAATATGTAGATGAGCCTCAAATTACATCTATAAAATCTCCACAAGGTAAGGATATAACTATAGGTAGTTGGATATTACGTAAAGATGCCCAAACAGGTACAGGCATTATAGCTCAAGTTACTAAAATCGAAGGCAATAAATTAATTACAGAAGGAGATTTTTCTGAATGTTTAGTGTCTGATGTAATAAATGTTTCAAAGAGTAAATTAGGTTCATTGAAACAACAAGAGTCATATAATAAAAATTAGAATCTGAAATCAAAAGATGAAGTTTTGGATGACGATGGATTAGTTGATGATGAAAAATTACACGAACAAATAGAAACACTAAATTCAAAAATAAATAGATTAATTGATAATAATACTCCATTTGAAAATGATGCTTGTAATATTTATTTATATAGTTTTAATACTTGTGAAACAGGTGTTGATGAAGATATTGATGGTTTTCCAATTTAGTTTGGAGATTCCGAATTAAAAACCAATCGTATAGATAGTATTAATGGTTTAATGAAACTTAAATTAAATAATAGATATTACAATTCTAATCCAAAACATCCTGAATTATTAACGGTTTAGCAATATACTGATATTATTTGTGAATTGAGAAAAATTATTCTTAATACAAAAAATAGAGACGATATAAGTAAAAAAATTCAAGATGTTCTTAGTAAATATTTCGTTATTGAAAAAATTTCTAGTACATTTGGACTTAGTACACATATTGATGACGGTAGATCAACATCAACAGGAGAATTTAAAAGAGCTACTAGAACACCTGATGAAAAGTTAAAATTTATAAATAATTTAGAAAATGATCCGAACGCTCAGAAAGCATTAAAAATTAGACGTAAAACAATATCTATTATTATTGCTGAAGGGGAATAGGATATATTGGAATTACCAATTTTAACTTTCGCTAATCCTTTGACATTATTTCAACAGTAGAAACTACCTTTATCATCAAATGATTATAATGAATTATCTAAAATATCGGACTCTTATAAATTGTTAACAGAATTATTTAAAAAATTTAAAGATAACAATAAAGGTATCAGTAAATTAATTGCATTATATTTAGGTATTAATATGGATGAAAAGCAAGGTTTGCATAATGGAGATTCTTTTATAGAATTTTCCGATAAAAAATGGACACCTAGTAATAATTTAACTAATATGGGAGTTTCTGTAACATCTGATAATAGAGGTATTGATTATTTTGAACAAGGTTATAATATGATTCCTGTTTATACTGATATTAGTAAAATTGCGGAAAATAAAGCATTACATATCTCTGAATAGATTTATTATGTTGAAGATGATTTTATTTTAGATAATAACGGTGAACCTATTAAATTTGAAGGTAATGATTCACTAATTCAATCAGGTATGCCTTTTGTATTAATTACAACTGATAATGATTTGTATGATGATACAGAAATGTATAATGCTTTTATAGAAGATTTAGCAAAAATGTCTAAAGATACAACTAAAACCGCAAGAGTTAAATTAGTATATATTGTTCCACCTAGTGTAGGATTACAAGATTATGTTGAAAGTTTAGCTAAAGTAATTACTAATCAAAACGGTGCTGAAGATATAGGATTTATATATACAGCTTATCATATTCTTCGAAAATTATCTGAAAAAGAAACTTTGTATAATTTGCTTTCTGGAAAAGTCACATTAAATAATGAAAAGAATTATATCAAAGCGATTAGTGATATGATTGAAGAATCTAAATCAAAAAATGAAGAAGAGTTAAAAAAATGGTTGAACGAAACTATAAATCATATTACGGTAGGTGTAAGTAAAAATAATAAACAAGGTTAGAGATTTGAAATATTCAAGCGTTTTCTACTCGATTTATATTATCCATCGATGTCTAACGAAGGAAAAAAATCAAAAAATTCAGCAGGAAAACTAAATTAGGAAAACGCAAATTATTTAAACGATTTAGCTAAAAACATACCTATTAGATATAGAGCAGCTAAAGATCCAAATGCAACAGATATAGGAATATTCCATCCAATTAAAAGCACAGGATATTTTTATAAAAATAATGCAGGTCAAAAAATTCCATTTTCTATTAACGCTGCCATTAATACTAATTAGTATATAGCGGATGTATCTAAATTATTAGATGATATATTAAATGTTAAAAAACATAAAAACGATATGAGTTATTATATTAAACGTCATATTGTAGCTAAACCTAAAACAAATAATTCTTTAAATTCAGTTAAGACATTTGTAGAGAATGAAATAGGAATAAATGTAGATAGTTGTAAATCTATAGATGAAATAGTAAATACAATTAACAATAGTAGTAAATATATAGCTTTTAAGAATAAATATGATAATCGTATTACAGTATTTAATGAATGTGATTTAGATATAATATCTTTTGAAGATTTAAAAGGTAATTCAACTAACACTATTTCAAAAATAGCTAAAGGTAAATCAGTTAAATTAATTGCTGTAACAAAAGATGGTACTAAATTAGATGCGATATGTTCTATGAGTAAAGAAGGAAAACTTGAATTAGAAATAATACATCCTGATGATTCTTCTAATACTGGAATACAAATAACTGAAGAGATGTTTAACCAAATTCAAAATGCATTTAATGATGATAGTAATCCTAGAGCTAAATATATTGGTCGTACTGTATTTTTTGACATCATATCAAACGGTGATGCAGATGTTGTACAAAAAGCAATTCAAGAGAAAAGTGAAAAACTTATAGACATGCTCGATGGTGTAATTGCACCTAATGTAGTACAAATAATGAAAGATATACATGATAGTAAACAAGAATAGAAAACAGCTTGTGAAAGGTCATCTACTATATTAAGTAGAGTAACACAATCTAAATGATTCAGATTAAATATTTAATTTTATAAACATATATTATATGGCAAAAATATGTACTGTAACCAACGAAGTCATTAATAAAATAGTAAATGAAATAAGTGAAAAACGACTAAGCGGTATACTTAACGGTGCTTCTAACGCTACAATTCTAAATGAAACAACAGCTTATTTAGCTAGTCTTAATTCACAATATAGAATGACAGCAAAGGCCATTAAATTGCTCAAAACAAAACTTGATACTGTAGGTATAACAGCAGATGAAAGTACGTTCCCAACAAGAAATATGGAATCAATTATTTCAGATGGAGGTAAGGTTGAGATTCCTACTGTTAATAACGATAATAGTACCACAAAACTTGAAGAATCAGAACGTAATGTATTAATAAAAGATGTTAAAAGTGACTTTTTAGTAAAAGCTTACGGTACAGCTACTGAAGTGCGCCAGGCTGCAGAACATTCTGCAGCCGTTGCACTTTTCAATAAAGTAGTTATAGACCGAGAAAACGGACGAAAAGTAGAAACCGAACATGATATAAATGATAATTTAAGACATTATCAGCAACAATTATTATGGACTATTAAAGAATATATAACAGAACGAAACAAAAAAATTGGAGTAGATAATAGTATATGGGATGATATAACAATGTATAAAGAAGATAATGGAGTTTTAACTTATACAAAAAAAGTACACGATTTAGAATCAGAAATATTAAAAGCATTATCTCATGATAATTTTCCAGATGAACTTCTAAATTTTTATTTTGAATCACCTGAAGGTAGTTATGAAAGAAAAGCATTAGACGCATATAATGCTTGGCAAATATTATCTCATTTTGATACTTTTGTACAACTACGTTATGGTAAATCTCTAGAAATCTCTAATTTCGGAGATATGTTTTTTACTGGATAGGACAAATACAAAAAAGCAGATAAAGGAGCTAATAATAAAACCACTTGGCGTACAACTGAAGAAATTATTTTATCTGATGAAATAGATAAAATAGTTCAAGAAATGGTTACAAGTACACCTTTATATTCATATGGTTCTCCAATTCCTATGACAAATGCGTATTTAAGCTTTAATGCGTTTTGTCAAGTTATAGGTAAACTGAAAGATATAGGATGGAAGTCTGGAGATTTAGTATTTGATTTTAATAGTGCTAATCAAGTTATACGTGAAAAATCACAATTATCTAGCAGAAGTATGCGAGTTCTACAAGGAGAATCTATACAAAGTGTTATAAATAGAATAAGAGAAAATCCTTCTAAATATCTATCTGCTATACTTGAAGCAATGTCTAATACATATTGGTATAACTAGTTAGCTCAAAAAGGATTTTTAACTGATTTTAATGACGACGAAAAAGATGTTATTTATACTATACATAAAGGTTTAACTGGTGATTATAATGAAAATTCAATTGCAAGTATTGACTATTCTTTATATGGACAAATTGCACAATCTGTAGATTCTATATTTACTGTAAAATTTTTACAATATTATACAGGATTAGACGATGTGACTAAAGTTAGAAGTATGTCTGACGATAGATTAGATGGAATTATTCGTAATATAAAACAAAGTATTATTACTCAAAATAGTAAACTTAATCCTAATCATTGTATAATTCATGAAGATGGTACAGCAACTATTAGAGGTAATATAAAGATTATTCCTAATTTAGCTAATAAAAAATTACAATCTATTACTATAAAAATCCCAAATACTGAAATTGAAGCAACTATACAGAAAAATGGAGATGTTACATATAAAAGAAGTGGTAAAATTTTTAAAAGTTTTTCTAAATCTCCTACTCAAAATTTTTCACAATTGTGTGATTTTGTAACAGAAATAACAGGATAGAACATCAATCAAAATATAATTGAATTAGTATGCAAAAGAACAACATCTGGAACAATTGATGCTAACAATTTTGGAGAATCTGAGAAAAAATTAGTAGATTTAGCTTGCAGAAGTGTATTTTTATCTTATATATCAAATACAGAATTTGGAGGAATAAAAAGTAAAAGTAATTTATCTAAAAAAATTAAAGGATTTTTCGGAAACACATCTGTTAAGATTAATACAAATATGCGAGAAATAGACTTGGTTCACAATAAAGATATTTCTACTATTGAACGATTAGCTAATGCAATAGCTATACAAAGAGGTTTATACGCTTCATCTGTAATAAAATCGGGAGACGGTAGTTCTTATTCTGTACAATCTTTAAGTCGTTTGATTGGTTCATTAAGACAACAATGGGAATTGCAAAATAAAAAAGACGATTCAGCAAGTAAAGGATTATTAATCTTAGACCCTGATGCATTTAAAGGTATTTATACAGCTCGTGAATATTATGATTTAACTAGAAGCACCGATCATACTGATTTTTCAGTTAAAGAATTTGGTTCTGCTATGTTTGTACAAGATTTCATAGGTGGTTTATGTGATAATAGTGATGATTTCAATCCTTTATTAGGAAATGGTAAAATAGCTATTCTCCCATCTGTAAACTCTGATAAGAACACAATCGGACGAATTATAATAGACACTACTAAAACTGTAAATATAAATGGTGAAGATATTCAAATTCGTAATTTAACCATTGATTAGTTAGAAACATTTATATGTAAAGAATTAGGTCAACTTTATAGTAATATATTATATAGAACTGATGCTGATTTCGATAAACTATTTACTTGGATAAATCAAACGAAAGGATTGAATATTAAAAGTAAAAAAGCTAGATTAACTTTAGATAACACATCAGGTCTTTCTAAATATAATAACGAAGCATTTTTTGCTGAATTTAATGAAGCATTTAAATTAAGAGAAACATATATAGACCTAGATGGAACCGATATTAATTTATCTTGGGATGAAATAGTGGCTAATAATCCAGATGCTGAGTCTTATGAATTCTTAGGAGTTACTTATAAAAAAGGACAGAAACCTAAAAAACTTTATGAATCAGCAAAAATATTAAATTCTTTTATAAAAGAATATAATTTAGCACATAGAAATAATCCTATATCTTTTACAGACCAAGTACATTTTATAGAAAATAAGGATGGAAGCATTGGAGTTAATAGTGTATTACAAGGTTATCAATCACGTTTTAAAAATCCAACAGAATTAAATGAATTCTTTTATAGGAAAAGCACTGATGTTTTAGGTACTTTATTAAGAAATAATTTTAGAGTAGACTTAGCAAATGATTCTAAACAAGCAACTTATATAAAACATTATTTCAAAGATAATCCAGAGTGGATTAATAAAGATAACGGTGAAATGGTTTTAGGTAAATTACGCATTTAGAATGATACTGAAACAGAAGTAGAAGTAGAAGTAGACATTATAGGTCAAAACCATTTAAACAATTTTTATTATTAGTTATCTCATGATGAAGTAGAAACTAAAGGTGAAGTAATTACAAGGTTAAGTCCACTTAGTAAGATTAAACAAGCAGAAGCTGAACTTGAAGAAACTATAAATAAACATAAAGACAAAGAAGGATTTGAATATACTTTAGCTAGAGAAAAACGTAGATTAGACGAATTAAAAAGACTACGAGAAGGAATAATAAAAAAAGAAATTTTATATAATCCTCAATTAATAGCTGATTTACATGAATTTGGAGTTGAATTTGAATTAAATCCTTTACTTAATCAATATAATCATTTAGATTATTTGTTCTCACAAGAATTTATGATTTCTACTGTAGGTTCTTTGATAGCACATCCCGCTAAAGGAGCTTTGAATAATAGTCTTGAAGCATAGGAAGCAGCACGTTTTAACGCACAACATAAACGTAATGTATCTTACACAGCAGCAATGCAAGAATTTACATTGGGTTTAATGGATGGAATACCTTCCGATTATAATATTGCTGTAGTTAAAGATGTATTTGATTTAGTTGGAAATGTTACTGGTAATGAAGATTCAGTAAAACCCTATGATGGTGCAACATTCGTAAATCCATTTATTGTTTATTTGGAAAACGCTTCATTAGGTGCAGCTAAAGCGGGTATTACTAAGAAACAATTTGTACATTTTTATGATGAACATACTGCTACAGGTGGTATTATCAAAACTTGTGGTTTTGGTATTACTAATGATTGGATGCGCAATTCTCCTAGACTTTAGAAGTTAATGCGTAAAATGACTAATGGAACTTGGATTGATTCTAAAAATTAGCCAGTGGATTTAGACATCACACATGCTTATGATGATTCAGAAATAGGATATGACGATATATATTTTAGAAAAAATGGACAATATTATCATATAACATCTATTAAAAAAGTTGGAATTAATGCTTATGATATAAAAGGTACTGTAGTTGACGTAACAAATAAGTCTGGGCAATTACAAGCTAAATACAAAGAAGAATCAGATGAAGTAAATTTAAATTCTTTATTTGGAGGAGATGAAAAAACTCCTGTTATTATTGATAACAACTATAAGTTATGGGAAGTTTTTGGAGGTAAGAACTCACTCATTTTAGATAAAACTGAATTAATTCCTTCTGAAACATCTATTACTAACGTAGTTAAAACTATGAATAGTGTAGGTATTACTCAAGAAGATGCTAGTAATGTTAGAACTCAAGATGATATTTATCAACCTCTTAAACATTCTGATATACATTATGTAGCAACAGAAGGAGCTGTAAAACAAGGAGCTGCTAATATAAATACATCTGATTTATACGATGGAGATAAACCTCTTAACTTTATGAGAATTCATATGTACCAAGCAGGTATTCAGTTGGATAAAGAACATCACGCTGATAATAGTGAACTTTCTTTGATGACGCAAGTAGTTAATGCTTGCGCACATCTTGGATATAGTTTAGAGGAATCTTTAAGTATGTTCAATGCTCTACGTAGTATTACTGATACTGATACAGCTGTATTACTTGATCCAATTAAAGATTATTTATCATCTGATAATGAAATAAGTAAAGAAATTAATTATAAAAAAGCTAAAGAAGCTATTGTAAATACTGTATTAAAAGCAATATCTAAACAAACATTACAAGATAATGATTTATTACGAGTATTTGCAGACGATTTGATAACTACATTGAAAGAAGGTGGAGTACTAAAGTATGATGATTTCAAAGATACATTACCTGTTGATAACCCTGGAATTTATTCCAAATTCATGTCTTCTATATCTGTATTTTTAACTAAAACAGGTATTAAAATGAAAATTCCAGGAATTCTTTCAGTATTGACTCCCTCTTATGGAATAATGTTAACTTATCAAATACCTGTAGTAAAAAAGGATAAATCTATAGAATGGCATACTTGTAAATGGGAATAGGTTGAATCTTATGCGGAACAAGCAGGTATGTCTGTAGAAGAATATCTAAATACTATACAAATTAACGCACCTAAAGTAAAAAGTACTAAAGTTGAAAATAACGAAATAAATTTAAATATAAGTAATTTCCGATTAGGTAGAAGTTATTTTATGAGAATTGGAGGTAAAGATAAAGTTATTAAAATTGATAGTGCTAAGAAATATAAAGCTTGGAAACAAAGAATCTTAACCGATGCTACTATAACCTCAGTTGTAGAGGATATAAGAAAAGGTAGAGAACTTGGAACTTACGATGTAGAATTTGAAGGAATAATAGATTCAGAAACATCTTTACATTCATTATATGATTTAGACTCTATTTAGAATTTATATGATTTAAAAGATGCAATAGATAGTAAAGATAAAAATGTTCTTATAAACTTTGTTGCTAGGTTAGGTTATTCTGATTTTATAGATATTGAAAAAGAAACAGTTGATGTTAAAGGTGTTGAAAAAGCTTTACGTAAATTAGTACGTCGAGATTTAGCTGTTTTTTCTAAAGATGGTGGAAAATTCTTTGAAGATTTAAAAGCTAAAGAAGTATTTGTTAAGATAAATGGGGAAAATGTTTTGGTAAATCGTTCTACAATAAAGAAGACTGCTTATGAAATGGTTTTACCTAAAATATTCATAGAAGAATTTGGATTAGAAACTAATGACCAATTAGATGAAATAGAACATGACCCTATGTTCTTTAGTAAACGATTGGTATAGAAATTTACTAAAGAAATTGACCCATTTCATTATGATATAGCTTTAAAAAATATTAGTGGTAAACATTGGTATTTAGCTGAAAAAATTGCTGTTAGTACAGCTAAGATATTCCAAAAATTGGAAATTTAGAAATTCGTAGAAGATAATAAATTGTACTGGATTGATAAAAACGGAAATCAAATATGTGAATTATATAGTGATAAAGATGAAGTTTACAGAGATCAAGAAGGTAATTATATAATAGTTCCAGGAGAGGATGAATCTAAAGGTATTTCTCAAGATGAAGGATTTGTGCATTATCTAAATCATTTAAACTATTCTACTGTACAAATAAGTGGAAGTGAGCATGTAGATGATTAGCTGTTTGAAATATATCTTGATTTAATTAAACAAAGTAACAATCGTACTGCAAGACGATATGTTAAATATATAACAGCAGAAAATGTTACAGGAAATGATTATACAACTGATGGTCATACTGATTAGGATTTAGAAGCTCAAGCAGCTGCGGATAATATGAGAGCAATGAGAGAAAGAAATAATTAGTTCTCATTATATAAAGAAAGTGATTTAGATTCTTCTGAAAATCCTATAACTAAAATGCTTGTTGAACTTGGACATGAAATACATTCATCGTTTATAAAGTCACTAGAAATAGTAGCTTCAAGAACACCATCACAGTCAATGCAGTCTTTTATGCCAATGCGTATAGCAGCATTTGATAATCCTAATTTAAATACTGCATACGTTAGTACAATGCAAATTTGGTTGCAAGGTTCTGACTATGATGTTGATGCCGTTTCTGTTGCAGCTTTTGCCATAGATAAAAGTGGCAAGCTTCCTTTATGGTCACCTTATGCTAATATAAGTACACTTTTTTCTTTAAATCAATCAATGGAATTACCTTTCCCTACTGGTAAAACTATGAATGTCATAGACTATAAGTTAAATCAGTTGAAAGATGAAGAAAGAAATGAAAAAGAAGCAATAATAAAAGAAATCTATACAAAATATTTAAGATCTGGTTTATTTGTATTTGCTCGTAAAAATGATAGTTTTGTTTTAAAGTTTAATAATGAATCTAATAACTTACCTGCAATTAAAACATTTTTAGAAGAAATAAATGCAAATGGATTACCTCTTCCTTTTTAGAATTTTGAAAAAGAAATTCTCAACTAGGAAATTCTTGAAAAATTATTCCCCGATGTTGTAGATTTTAGTACTTTAGATTTTACTAAATTAAATATATTTGATGATATATAGAAATTGGTAAATAATCATAACTTATATTTAACTAAATTACCTAAATCTAAAGTAGACCAAATATCTAAGAATAAGTAGATGTATGATATGTATAATATCAGCAATGACCCTATTAATTTGATTCAAGCTCAAGCTCCTGTGGATGTAATGACAGGTCCTTTAAAGGAACAAGGTGATAAACAGCAAGCCAATAAATTACTTGGAAACAGAACTCCAGGAAATGTATTTAATAAAGCAGAATCTATTGAAGATAATCAAGTTGGTAAAGATGGTATCGGTATTTGTGCTGTTGGTTTAAAAGGATTTTTTGGAGCAACTACTTATGCAAATATGCTTGCTAAATACGGGGAAAATGATGAACTCTCTCGTTTAGTTTTAGGTAAAGAGGGAATTAAAATACATGTTCCTGGACAAATAGAGCCTAAAGTATTCAAATATATGGCTAATATCAATCCTCAACTTAGTATGTTGGATGGAAGTAACACTGAAAAAATTCTTTATGAAGCTTTAACTAATAATAATTCTGATACTGATGCTGCATTGATTCTATCAGCTTTACTTAGTTTGGCTACTGATAATGCCAAAGAGCTACAGTTGAGTAAATTGAATGCTGGAACTAAAACTATTGGAATGTATATTTATGGTACAGCTATAGGTATGGAATTTCAAGACTTAGTTAAAATTATGACTTCTGATGTAGCTTTGATGATTACAGATTTAACTAAAGGTAATGTATTTACTAATGAAAAAGGTTTATTCTCCTTAGATAGTGTATTTAGTTATTTAGAAAATGGTCCAATGTCTTTATTAACCAAATACGCTAATCCTATTATTCATGACGGTACTGTTTATACAAGCATATTATAGCAAGTGGGTAATTTTTTAAATAAGAAGATGGAAAATAAATATGGTAAAGATTCAAGAAATTTAACTTTAAATCAAGTTTTAGGAAAAATAGCTTGGATTGGTCAAACTAATAAACAGATGCAAGAAGAATGGAATAAATTAAATAAGAAAGGTAAGAGTGAATATAAAAATAATTTTTATGAATTCCGAGTTGCTAAACTAAAAGCTGAGCGTAATGAAAAAATAAAATTATTGAATGATATGAAAGCTAAAAGTAAGCTTAAATATTCAACAATTTTCGGAAGAGCATCTACTGAATACGCATCAGAACAAGATATGCAAAAATTCAACTAGTGTATAAGTAGACTTCAAGATTATGTCAGACAAGTATATGTTGTGAAAAATCATATGTCAACATATAGGTCTATTAAAACGTTGGCTGAAGGCGGTGAAGAATTTAGAGTATTAGGTCAAATTTTAGGTTTGAACCAAGGATTAAAAACTAAGCCTGAAGAATTATTGTAGAAAGTATATAGTATTCAAAATATAATCCAAGATAGATATAACGTAGAATAGAAAAAACAAAAAAGGGATTATATAAGAAATGCCTTACATGATACATCTTTAAGTAAAAAGATAAACATTCATAAAAATACAACTTGGAAAATGTTTGATTTATTCAAATTCTGTACAGATGATGAATATAAAGCAGCTTAGACTAAAAAATATGATACAATAAAACACAGCATTAATATATTAGATGTAGCAGCTACTGTACCTCATTTTGCAGGATATTTACAAACCTTAGCATTAGCCCATGAAGCTTGTAAAACAATAAGCTCTAAATATCGCACAATTGATAAATTAGCTGGAAATTATGAAGAAGGAAAATATGACGGATATGCTAACAGATTGAAAGTAAAAAACTCACAAGATTTACAATATCTGTTTAAAGGACTTGGTAATTTTTATTCTGATTATATAAGACGTGCTTGGATGATTGATAATGGTATTACTTTGGATATTCCTGAAGGAACAAAAATATTAGTTAATGGTAATTTGAAAGATTCAGAAACTATATTACAATTAGGAACCAGAGACGGTGATGCTTCATTTAAATATTTAATGGATTCTGTAATAATTCCTACTATTAAATAGGGTAAATTATCAGCATCTCCTAATATTCATACATTACAATCATTATTAAAAAATAAATTTATATAGAATTTAACAACGAGTTTAATTACTAATACTCCTACTAAAAACCCTATAGTTCTTTATACTTTACCTATAAACATGATGCCATCTTCTGATGAAGAGTATCAAGTATTTAATACTTATAAATCAGAATTTAATAAAATTCGAGATTATAAGTGGACTTTTAATAATGGAGTTCAAATACCATTAGTAGATTTATTCTATTATTACGGATTAATTGCACATTATGGTAAACAAGGCCCTCAATCTTTAATGCCTATTTTTGAAAATTTACATAGTTTTAAAAACTATAAAATTAATGATTTTCATAAATATGAAGCGGCTTTTAATGAAGATTTAAGTAATATTGGAGAAGAATCTTTATTACCATATATATTACCTGTTAAAAGTTTATATGATATTACTACTAAAAAAGGATATGCTAAAGATCCAGATAATATGTTGACTGTGTTGTGGGTAAAACAAAGTAAAACATCTGAAGACTATGGTGATTATGATGAAGATTTAGATGATGAATATACAAGTAAAAGAAAAAAAGTAATTAATGGATATGTTAAACAAGTCAACCCGTTATTAAATTCTGATTATGTTAATTCTTATTCCACCATTGCTAATATATCATCTAATTTGATAGATGGTCCTAAAATCTTTACATACACTAATAAAGAAAATGGAATTACATATAATGTAAAAATAACAGAATTTAAATTTGGAGAAAAAGAAGTTTCTGTAGAAGGATTAGATGAATCTACTATTGAATTTTTGAAAAAACATCCAGAATTGAATAAAGCTGAAGTAACTAAAAAAGTATCTAGTGTTACAGGTCGTAATGTAACTATTAGCGAAGAATATTATAATGCCGCTATAGAACAAGCTTTAGCAGAAGAAACAAATAATTGTCCTAAATAATTATGCCGTTTTGTATAAATGTTAATTCGTCAGAATATCAGATTTTAAAAAAGAAATCTGGTATTTCTGATGAATTTAAATTAAAAACATATTGTAGACTTTTTCTAAATAAATATGGAAGGTTTCCTTATGTGGATGAAATTGTAGGTTCTAATTCAGAGCCTGCTTTAAGAGAGAAATTAGATATGTCAGAAAATGGTACAAGCGTAGATAATTTATTACAAGCTACAGGTGCTCAATCAGTACAAGAAGCTAATATAAAATTAAATGATGAATATAGAGATTTAGAGATAGAAGTTACTCCGATTCAAGATGAAGCTTATATTGAAATAACTCATAGACCAACTATAAATAATTTTGAAGAAGAAGTTGTTGAATATGATGACACTACTAATAGTCAAGCTTTACTTACAGAAGTTATTGATAAATTAAGTAGATTATATGGAATTAATATTATTGCAACTACAACTGATGAATTAATGAGTGATGAATGGGTAGATTTAGTAAGAGATGCTAAAAATACAAGTGCATTTATATACAATGGAAATATTTATATTAATACTGATGTAGCAGATATAGACGCACCATTACATGAAATGATGCATTTATTTTTTGGATCTATTCGTTTTACAAATCCTGAATTATATACTCAATTATTATAGATTCCTCAAAATTTTGCAGACTATAATTTAATGATAAGAACTTTTAAAGATAGAACTCAAAATGACATTAATGAAGAAATATTAGTTAATGAATTTGCAAAATATTTAGTAGGAAAAGAATCCCAACTGAATGGAATTGATCTTACCACTCAACATGAAATATTTTATAATATGAATAGAGTACTAGATTCGGTTTTAATGGGACAAGACAGTGTTAATGTTATAGATATATCAGAAATTGGAGATATGTCATTAAGAGATTTAGCTAAAAAAGTACGTTCATCTGTTTTAAATAATTCTTTTAAAGGGACTTTAGATGATAATAGTATACATCGTATAGCTATGAATACTAAATCAGATTTATTAAGAGAAGGTAAATTACAAGAATATTGCTCATGAGTTGTGTATATTTATTAGACGGACATCAATTTAATTCTGAACTAGAATTAGATGATTTTTTAATATCGAAAAATAGGTTTAGAAAAAGACTTGGAGACATAGTTTTTCAAGAAAATAGAAAAGTTGCATAGTTAGATACTGTAAATAAACTTGAGGAAATATTAGAAGAGACACAAAAACTAAAAGAGAAAAAAACTAAATATAATAAAAAACTTTTAAGAGAAAAATCTCTTACTGAACTTTATTTAGATACAGGACACGCTGTAATTAGTGAAGAAAGAGAATCTGTAAATTTAAAGGCACCTTATGTAGGAGTAAACGCTTTTTTAAATGGATATATTAACGAGGAAGGCAAGTTATTGTTTCCTGAATTTATTCCAGATAATTATTGGGCAGAACAATATAAAATGTGGGGTGATGGAAATACAGATGAAGAAACTCAAGAATTTTTAAAATCTTATGGCTTATTTACTAGTACAGATCCTCATTTTAAAAATAAGGATTAGCAAGAACAAGAAAAATGGAAAAATGCTATAGAAGATAAATGGAAACATCAATCTATAATAGGTGATGTAATGCATACTGTTTTACAAATGTATTTCAAAAAAATAAACTCAACTAAGAAAGATGGTAGTCCTAAATATTTTAAAGATTGGATAGCAGAAAATCCAGAAAAAGCATTAGCTGCTTTTAAAGAACAATTATATAATAAAGATTTACTTCAAACTGACGGTTCAAAAATAAAAGTAAAAAATTATATTAATGATGAACAATTATAGTCAGCTCTTGAAGTTTGTAAAAAAATAGAAGAAGAACTAAATATAAAATATCCTGATGCATTATATTATCCAGAATACGAAATAACAGGAAAAACTGCAAAACCTGCGTCTAATGGAGTTGACACAATATTAGGTTCTATTGACTTACTGGTAGTAGATGCGAACGGAGTACCTCATATTATAGATTATAAAACATCTATACATCCTTATGAAAAATTTGACGATAGTAAAAAATTAGCATATACTTATCAGTTACTTACTTATGGACGTTTAATAGGTAAATCTGGATTAAACATACATGATTCAGAATATAACGTTATTCCTATTCAAATATCTAATTTTCAATATATATAGAATAATAAAGGTAATGGAGAATTTTCATATTCGGGATTTCATTTAAAACAAGGCGAAAATATTTTTGTAGATTTGCGTGCAGAATATGCTAATACTCGAATTAATAAAAATCTTGATGAAATTATTGATTTTCCATATACCGTAAATGTTACAGCTGATGAAATGCTTACAAATGTTAGTAAATTTCAATAGAGTTTCTGGAAAAAATATACAACATTTAAGCAATATACTATTGAAGAAGCTCAAAAAATAGCAGAAGTTAATAACGCTTTAACTCCTAATGAAAATGGAGTATTAGAATTTAAGCCGAAATATATGAAAAAAACTGAAACCATTAAAGTTGATCCAAGAATAGAAAAAAATCCTAAAACTGTAATGGTTAAAAAAGTTCAAGAATATCTTAACAATAAACGATATAATTAGAGAGATCGTTTAGTTACTAGTACTAAAAAAGCTTTAATAGAAGCAATTAATAAGAAAAATATTAACAGTGTTACATTTACTGGGGATATTGGTGAAGATTGGTTTTCTAAAATGATGAGTCGTTATTGTAGTGGTAATTGGGAAGTTTGTGATGGAGAATCTTTTAAACCATTAGAAGCTTTAGGTATAATTACTTTATGGAATGCTAATAATAGACAATACAATTTTGTAAAAATTTCATTACAAAATATACAAGGTCGTTTCCGTTTTGGTTCTAGTTCTAAAACAACTTTAGGTGGAGGATTTAAAAGTGATGTTTATTTTAAATCAAATCCTGATTCTATGATGATGGACGCTACTTACGGCAATATAGAATTAATGGAAACAATGTACGCTTTAAACAAATTATCTGATATGTTTAAGGGAGATAATGCTTGTGTAGGTGATATATTAGTTGCAGATCCTTAGTTTGGTATAGGTGTTTCAGCAGCATCCAATTATGAATTATTAAAATGCTTTAATGAATTAGTAGAATTAAATCCTGAAGCATTAGGAACTAACAATTTCAAAAATGGTACAATTCCTATGGCATCTAAAGTACAACTCGCTCGTACAATGCTTACAGATGTTAAAATTAAAGAATCTGTTAATCCTTTTGCTTTCGGATAGAAAAATGAATCCACACTGGAAACAGCTCAAAGTAGTTTGGATAAAGCGTTACTTACTCCTGAGAATGTAAACGAACAAATAGATGCATTGCAAAAAGTAATTAATTCATTAGAAAGTACTGATAAAAACAGAGAATTAGTTAATTATACAACTAACTCTTCTATTCTTGCTAAAGAACACGTAGCTTTATATAATCAATGTATTCTTGCAATAGCTGAATTAAAAGGAATACATTTTAGACAGCAAATTCGAGACCATGCACAATTAGTTGAATCACTAAATATATTACGTGATGGAGTTCAAGGTACTCAAATTGACAACCCTGGCAACTTGAAATCTGAAACTCTTAACTTAATTACTAAATTAGTAACGGAAGCATATCAAAATGTTAGACAAGATATATAGAAACCCGCAAGTGAAATATTACAATATGTAGAAAATTTGAAGAAAGAAAAAAACTTCGGGTGGTTTACAGAAAATACAACAGGAAATCAAGCAAGTTTATATACACATATGTATGAATGGAGAGATGACGATGTTTATTTTAAAAATCCTTGGGATAATAATAATGATTTACTTGCAAACGAGAGAGAATTTCTTAAATATGCAATACCTATAATTAATAAAAATCGGTTTGGTAAAAAAGCAGATCAAATGAGATTTGATAATCCTGACAGATATTATAGAATACCTATTTGTGAAGGAGATACTTCTGTTAAAGCCGCAAAAGACGGATTACTTGAAGCTTTTAAAGATAGACTTAAAGGATGGATGCCTAAACGAGCATTAGAGAATGCAAGAGCTAAAGCTGGTCAATTTTTCGATAAGGATATTGAAATTGAATATACAAAAAGTTAGAAGAATGCAGAAGATTTATTTAAAATGACCAACATGTTTGATTGGGGCGAAGGTTCAAACCGAGCTAAATTAATAAAAAGAGGTAAATATGAATTAAATTTGGAAACTCTATTATTAAAACATTAGTTTGCTTACATTATGAAAAATAGAGTAGATGCTGTATTTCCATTAATTAAAGCTTCTATGATTCATTTAACAACTCAAGCTTTTATGAATAGAAATGCTTCAGGTTCAACATTTAAAAATGATTTAAAATACGCTGAAGATTATATTAAAAATAAAATTCGTAATGAATCTATTATTGATGAAAAATTTAGAGAAGGAGCTGTAATGATTAATAAATTTAAAACATTGGCTTCTACTTTAGTATTAGGATTCTCTCCAGTTCAATTTTTATATCAAAGTATTCAAGGTATTTGGAATGATATTTCTCTAATTATTCGTAAGCCTGATGGCACAGATGCATTTACTTTAAGTAATATGTTACACGCTGCAAAAATTGTTTATTCAGATTTAGCTCATATAGGAGATAAGCCTAGTATAGTTGAACTATTTAATAGATTATACGGCGTTAATGATATGGATATGAATAGTTATATTGAGCATATTAAATCTGACCAAAATGGTATTTTTAATTTTAAAAATATGGTTTGGAAATTTGCATCTAGACCAGACTATTATAATAGAATGACAATTTTCGTAGCTAAAATGATAAACGAAGGTTCCTTTGATGCACACAGTATTGATGAAAATGGTAATTTAGTTTATGATTCTTCTAAGGATGCTAGATATAGAACATATCTTATGAATGATAGATCTAATATGGATGAATATAATAAAGCGAAAGCTTATTATATAGCAGCAGCTAAACAATTTGAAAAAGAAGGAGTACTTAATCCTGATGGAACTCCATTTAAGTTTGATGCTTCTAAACGTCAAAACTTACCTAGAGCTTATACCAATTTGGAAGCAGAATCTATGAAATCTTTAGGAGATACAATTTATGGTTACTATTCTCATGAAAAGAAATCTATGATGCAAGCAACTTTATGGGGTGCTTTATTCATGCAATTCAAAACATATTGGTCAGGTAAAAAGAATCAGTATTTAGCATCGGGTGGAATTAGACTTGAAGGTAATTGGAAACCATATACTGAAAAAGATGAACTTGGAAATGATATATATTACTATTATTAGAAAGATGAAAAAGGTAACATTCTTTATAATGAACCTCCTGTTAAAGCAGGAGACCCAAATGCTTCTGATGCTGTAGTAATACGATGGGAAGGTAATTGGAAAGAAGGTATTGTTGCCACTATGTATCAACTTACTAATAATATGTATCATCAAGGAATTGCTAATGGTTGGGATAGTATGTGGAATAATGAGGATTTAAACTTACGTAATACTTATCGTTCTAATATTAAACAACTTGCTTATGATACTATAATGTTCTTAATAGTTGGTAATTTATTAGGAGCTGCTTTAGGTATGGGATATGAAAAAATGAAAAAAGATGCAGATCCAACAAATTTAGGAGATGCTTTATTATTATCAGCTGTAAACATAGGTATCAAATCTATACGAAATTCTTTCTTAGATTTCAATTATATAGCATCAATTGGAGACCCTGCTGTAAGTTGGACTCCATTCTCATTTGAATATTTAGGAAATCAAGTTTCTAATGTTTGGGATGTAATAATGGGAGAATAGAATTTCTGGTTAGGATTAAGTAAGACCACTTCATTATTTAATCAATTTAAACCTGTATTCTCTACTCTTAAAGAAATCACTAAAGAAAACGGATAAGAAAAAAATAAGGGCACCTCAGGAAAATTAATTCCCAAGGTGCCCTTAATATTATTTTATAAGTTGTGATATTTTATCATTAATATACCAGATTGCTTTCTTTAAATCTTCTACTGTTTTATCGTTATCAGTATAACCCTCTTCAGATTTATGACCGCTGCGTAAGATGTATTTAATAGCATTACCAAGGTCAAAGTCCATGTGTCTAGTAATATCAATTACTTCAATTCCACACTTATCTTTCAACCAAGTATAATGAGAAGGATGATTTACTTTATCATTTTTATTTAAAGCATTTTCTTCATATATACAACTAGCAAGAACTGCTGTTATTGCTTCTGGGTCATCAGATATTGATTTATCTTTATCTCTATTATGTAGAGTATGTCCTATAAGTTCAAGTCTATCACCTTTTTCTGCAAATAAACCGTAATAAATATACGGGTCTTCTCTGTTATAAATGTACATCATAATTTATAAAATTTTAATAAAACCAATAAAAATATCTCATATTTACCGCCACAGTTTCGATGTGTTGGATTTTCTATACTAATCTAATTAATCTATCAGGTGAGATACAAAACGTCTCTACAAGTCTGAAAATGAGTTTATAAGGATTTTGTATTTAAAAGCCTATTTCAAGGCATAATGGTTTATAAGCTGGCTCATACAGTTCATTTATAAAACTAGTATTATATACTTTAGTTTTTCCTAAATATTCATATTCGTGATTACTAGAATGTAAATGTCCATGTACAGCGTAAGTAGGATCTTTCTTTAATATAGCATCTCTCAAAGCAATACTACCTAAATGTTCTCTATTCCAACCTTCAAAACATACATCACTAGTTCCATACGGAGCATCATGAGTCATAAGAATATCTATATGTTCTGGAATATCATTATAAAGTTCTTCAAGTCTTCCTTCATTTGCATTGTAAGCCCAATTGCCAAATTCTTTACAATATGGAGTTCCGAAAATTATAAGTCCTTTATAATTATAAGAACAATGGTCTAGAAAAGTTACCTTCTCATCTTTAGGGAAAACAATTTCATACCAATCTTCATGTCCTTCTATACACAAATCATGATTACCCGCAATAAATAATACTTTATCACAAGGAAGTGCTTCTGCCCAAGGTTTGAATTTGGTTCTATACCATTTTCGCCCTTTATGAAAAGAAGATTGAACCTTTAAATCTACTATATCTCCACAAATGAGTAGTAAATCACAAGGTTCAATTTCAGGTAAATTTCCGTGTAAATCAGACGTTACTATTACTTTCATCACCTTTATAATAAAGTGGTCCAGCTACTTGTAAACCCTTAATCTCTTTTACATCGTTTGCAATTAATTCTCTTGCTTCATCGAAAGATTTAGCTGCTATATAAATATATTTAGCATCTTTAATCTTGTCCATCAACACTGTTGCTACATACAAGGTTGTTTGTTTTCTCATACTTTTGTAATTTATAAATTAAATTTTTGTTATCTTCTCTTAATCTATTATTATCTTTCTTTAAGATATTATTATCTTTTTTTAAGTTTTTAATTCTATCATCAGCATTTGTCATTTTTTCTTTAAACATTGCTACTGATATAGTATAATTCTGAATATCTATAGGTGTTTTTTTATTTAATAATTGATACTTATGTATTACCTTATTTTGTTCTTTAATCTTTTTCTTAGCTTTATTTAAAGCTAATCTTGTATTCTTAGCTCCTAAACTTTCCATGTCTTCCATTTCAGCTATTTCAGATTCTAAAACACCTAATTTATATTCTATAGATTTAACATATTCTTTCATCTGAGAATCATATTCTTTATATTTAGAAAGAACATATTTAAGATTACGAATCATTAAATCTCTTATATCAAGAAAGCTATCGCTATTTGATAATATTTTAGCTTTGTCATTCTCTTCTACACACTGAGTACGCGTATCAATTTCAGGTCTTTTCATTATTCAAATAATTCTAATTGTCTTGTAAATATAGCATCTACTAATTTTTGGGCCTCTGTTATATAAAACATATAATTTATTTTATATTCAGATATTGGCTTTTTAATGTATTTATTAAATACAGTAGCACTATATCCAATATTAACACCTATTTGTCTACCGTCTTTAAATTCTTTATATAAAGTTCCTCCATTAGTTGAAACATAATAACGAGTTGTTCTATCAAGTTTATCTTCTACTATTTCTGAATTACGAATTGTTCTAAACATTGCGTCAGCTGAAGAATTAACTTTTAATCTTAGACAGAAATCAAAAATATCATTATCATTCATTATTGTTTCCTTAATTGGAATCCCATATACAAAATAATTTTTAACGGCTAAAGGAACAACTCTCATTGAAGGGTCTTTATGATATTCTTTATATACTTCATAATCACCTTTAAGTTTAATATGTTCATGTTCTGGTGTGTTGTCTTCATATACAGCCAAATAATTATTTACGTCCCTTACACACATCTTAGAATATATGGTTTCTTCAATTGTTAAACCAGTTTCTTCAGTAAGTTGTTCATTGACTGCTCTAATTTTATTTAGATCTTCTCTAGGAACATATAAAGTTTGTCCATCAGTGTTAGTTTGAATGAATTTTAATCTAGGACACACTTTCACCCATCTTTCAGACCACATACATATGAATATTTGACCTGCAATAGTTGTCTTAAAAGTATATAAAGGGTCATAAAGAAAAGATTTTTCTTCGTTAGACTTACCATAAGTACCATTAAGAATAAGCTTGTATCCTTCTATTAATACATTATCACGTTGATCTTTAGGCTTATGTTTTTCAGCTAATCTAGCATCAATAAAACCTACATATTGTTCATTAAACTCAGGACCTAAATGTTCAGGATAAAGACCTAATGATTTAGAAATACTAGGGTAGAGTGACCCAACGTCATAATCTACAATAACCCAGTCATCATTAGTATCCCAAATTTTAGGTGGAGCACAGCCGTGCGACAATTATGTTATCATAAAGGCTTTTTATCCTTTATTTCTTATAGTTTTTGAATCCTATAAGTTCGGCGTACATTTTCACCTTCAGCGTTACCTGTTAAGGGTTGTTAACTCTTGGAGATATTTTATTCTGATTTTTCAGGTTCAATCTCTACGCTCTACGGTGCTACAGACTCTTTAGTTTCTGTAGTTACCTCGGGGTTAAACAAAATATATTTTCGTTTTAAATAATATTTAGCATTATCGTAAAATTGATGATTTGTCCAATCTAATAATGTTTTTCCTCCAGTTATATATAATCTATAATATTCACAAGTTTTCCCTTGTATTGTATATTCCCTGTTTTTAAAAGGCTTAAAAAAATTCTTTATTCTTTTTCCAAATTTTAAAGAATTTAAAACAAAAGAAATATCAGTTGATCCTTTGTGACCATCTCCATCAAAAAATCCTCTAATAAAATGTCTTATTAAATTATCAGGAATTATTTCTGGAATATCAAAATCATTATCAAAAGTTTTTTTAGGATGAATATTATAATTTTCTAATGTTTCAAACATATGTTTGGAAGTCCATCTTAAAGTAGATTGAGGTTTACGATAATACTTTACTCCAGTTTGATTATTTGATATTTTTATTTCTTTATACGGACATATAAATTTTTGAAATAATTTAATTGTATCTATGTCATCAATCGAATTATTAATTAAAAAACGATATGAATAACTATTATTTTCTTTTTCTTCTTTAATCATACATCCGTCAGCAATAAAAAATCCTAAAAGATATGCTTTTTCTTCAGAATCTATTACATCAAAAAAAGATTCATTAATTTTACTATTTGAATTTTTCTTAATGTCTAAATTAAATTCCTTAATCATCTCTGATAACCTTTTAGCTGGAATATCTATTATTTCTGCAATTTCTTTAATATTTTTCCCTTTTGAATTTAATTTTAATATTTCTTCAGGATAAAATTTGTTAATATATTTTTTAAATTTCATAAATGTATAAATTTAGTTAATCCGAACTTAATACATTTACTCCAATTTTCAAACTCCTTCCCCGATTTTTAACAATTTTTTACATTTTATTTCTAAAATGGGAAGCTACACTATTTTTAACCTCCAAGACCAAAGTCAAACTTATAATTATGAAATATTACAGATTGCTGAAACTCACCTTTCTCTCCTTTTATTGTGATATGTTTAATAGTATCTAAAAATTTATTAAATTCAGGAGATTCTATTTTGCACCATTTTGGAATACAATCTTTTAGTTTAATTCCATTTGGTCTAGGTGTTCCTCCTGATTTTTTAAGATAATAAGGATTTCCACCAGTTTTTCTTGCATATAAGTTTAACATTAATTCTTCTCCCATAGGAACATCTCCCATATTAAGAACATTAACATTAAATTTCTTATTTAAATCTTGCCTGAGTTTAATCTTATTCTTACCTTTATAAAGAGGATAGTCAGTTTTACCTAACGTAGTTCTTAAGAATAAATATGTAGCCCAAACATCGTTTTTATTATATTCTAGAATACACGTTTCATCACCTTCTTTACACCAAGTAGTATGATGAATTGGCATTTCTTCTACATTTTCCATCCTCATACATACTTCAAGATCTTTTAATGATGTCATCCTAGCTTTATTGTTATAATGCCAAATTTTATAAAGGTCTATTTGTTGAATATATTTATTCTTATCGGCAATAGTACTGAATTGTTGTTCTATTATTTCTTGAGATTTATTATATATTTTTTGAGATATTTCATATCCCGATAAATTATAATATTCAGAACTATGTCTTAATAAATGATGTTCTAAAGGATAATCATATCCTTCATTATTATATCCGACTTGCAATATTTTATCTCTTCTTAAATGAGCAACTAACTCATTATATTGATTTAGCCAAGGAGATATAACGAATTGATACCATGTATCAGAATGAGGATCGTATCCAGTATATGTAAAGACATTACTTAAACATTCTAAATCGTAAATTTCTAGAATCATAAAATAGTTTTTAAATCAATACGTTCTCTTAACTCTTTTAATGCCTTACTTTTTAATTGTCCTACACGTTCTTCAGTAATTCCAAATTTAGGAGCGATTTGACTTAATGTTAAAGGATCACAATCAATTCCAAAAAACATTTGAAGAATTACTTTATATCTAGGTGCTAACTTACTTAAAACTCTTCTTATAGAAGATTTAAAAGAATCTTGAATTAAATTATTATCAGCATTAGTAGCGTTAGGATTGCTTATTATATCAACTAATGAATTCTTTTCTTCATCATCAAAAGTAGTATCTACAGAAACACAATTTACACAATAACTATATGTTTTAGATATACTTTCTTCTGATAATCCTGTGAGTTCAGATAGTTCTCCATAAGAAGGTTTACGTCCATTAATTTTTTCAAACGTTTCGGTTTGTTTCTTTAATTGACGTAATAGTTCATTATGACCATTAGTGATTCTTATAGTATTACTTTTTAATATTAAAGCATCCAAAATAGCTTGTCTAATCCACCATACAGCATAAGATATAAATCTAATATCTTTACTTCCATCAAATTTCTTTCCAGCTTTAATTAAACCATAAGTACCTTCCTGAATTAGGTCATTAAAAGATAAACCTTGTCCTCTAAATTGTTTTGCTACAGAAACAACGAATCTTAAATTACTAGTAACTAACTTATCTAATGCTTTTTTATCTCCTAGTTTTATCTTTTTTGATAATATTTTTTCTTCATCTCTATCAATTAGAGGAATTTTATTTATATCTTTAAGATATAACTTAGTAGATATATCATCAATGTTAGTTATGCTCTTAGTTATTTTAAAATTTCGCATAATTTAGTAGATTTCAGAAATTCTATAATATATCCAGCATAAGTGTTAGATTCTTGTTCAGAATACTCACCACACGAATGCCATTGAAATACGTGTAGAACTTCGTGAATAAGTGTATTTAAAATCTGTTCATCTTTTAATTTAATTAAATCTTTATTATCATCTTCTACGTGAGTAGCGATTCTAATTACATCAGTAATACTGTTATAATCTCCGAAATCTTGATTGGGTAGTGTATCCACTACCTCAATCTTGATTTCTTGAGAATTAATAGTAAATTTATCAGGTATTTTCATAAATTTATTCTAAATCAAATCTAAAAATTCTAAGTTTTGGCTGTGTAGGGATTCCGTCATCAGAATAATTAAAGAAAGTACATTCGGCTTTATGTCCTTCATATTTTTCTTCAAAATTTTCTACATATTCTGCTTTAGTTTCTCTATTTCCAACTGGCATTGCTTCAAAAGTACGACCATCTTCTAATTCACAAGTAAATGTCATATCTTCTGAACCACGTTTACCAAGTTTATATCCAACTACTTTAAAGTCTTCAGATTTATATTCTTTAATTTTAATAAGATTATTACAACGAGAACCTGGCTTATAAGGTTTAGTTGGATCTGTAATAACAGCTCCTTCAAATCCTTCTTCTACCCATTTATCGTGAAGTTCTTTCATATTATCCCAACCTGTAACGTGTTGATGATAAAGTATACGTACTTCTTGTTTAATATTATCATCTATAGGTGTCATATATACAAGAATCCCAAGTTTATGATTCATCTTTTCCATCAAGAAATTCCAACGTTCTTGTGCTGGTATATCTGGATTAGCTATATCATAACAATCATAAACCCAATATTGCAGCCATTCACAATCATAAGCATTTTTCTCCATTCTAGCTGCACCACTAATTTGCTGCAGGGTTTTACCTCTTACAAAAAGTTCTCCATCAAGTACTATTGTAGGATTAGCTTCAAAGAATTTAACCAATGGTGTATAAGTACGTATATGCTTAGTAGAATAATCATAGTGTTCACCGCCTCTAGAAGCTGTATGCACTTCTCCGTCTTTGTAATAGAATAAAGCTTTAACTCCATCGAGCTTTCTTGATATTAACCAATCTTTATCAAAGATTTTCTTATTAGTAACCTTATCTGCTTGCTTAGCAAGTTGTGGTTTAATTACTCCAGCTTGATTTGTTTTAACTTCTCCGAATAAAGAGTTAAGTTCTTCATCTGTATATTCATTAGGGTGTTTTTCTACTTCAATATATCCTTTATCTAGATAACCTTTAACAAAACTGTTAAATTGAAGTATTGATTGTTCTCTATGAGTACGTCCTGCTTTACCAATCTTAATCCAGGTATCTGGACTTTTAGTGATTTTACCTCTTACTTGTCCATATTCTCTAGTAATAAGAAATCCATGTTCAGGTTCTTTCCAATCTTCATCCCATTCTACTACTACAAATCGAAACTTTCCAGTTGATGCTTTTCCTAATAGATATTTTTTCATTAGTTATTATTATTTTCATACTGATATAATCTAAAATGTTTATTATTAATCTTATTAAACAAAAAAACCTCTTGTGATTTCTCACAAGAGGAAAAAAATTTTGACAACATAACTATTTTAGTATATAGGCCCTTTATGCTGGGATATACACTTTTCTTATAAAACAAGGATATATCACACCAAACTCCTTCTCAGGTATTATTTTCGTTAACAATCTGAAATTGTCACTAAGGAGTCGTCGCCACTAACCTATGTACACACAGTGATGTGAACACACCTGGAATTATACCAATCCTCATCATCGGATTTAGACGTTGCAAGGATTTACTCAGGCAGTTAGCTTTGATAAGTGAATAATCACACAATTCTAATGTTTATTATGTTCAAGAACTAATTCACAAAGATGAATTAAGATTTGATATAAATATAGAATTTAATCTTTAAAATCCAAAAAAATTTAAATTAAAATTCTATTTTTGATGGTTTTTAACAAGTTCCCATATATCATTTAAAGTATCAGTTGGGATTCTCTTTCCGTCTTTATCTTCCATATATAAACTAGGGTTAAAAGACTTTTCATAGAGCCACCAATCTAGAGTATCGATTCCCTCTTCATCAAATAAATGATATATATGCATACTAAATATTTTATGTGCATAATTAATTATAGGGCTATCAAATACAGGAATTCCTAAAACTTTAGATACTTCATCTACTTGTTTATCCCATTCTTGAAAACTTGTTATAAGTTCAATAAATTCTTTTTTACTTAACATAACTTATTTCTATATGTAAATTAATAATTCTACTATGTTTATAAGGAGGAATATCATCAATCCAATCAGCAATAAACTTATAGTCATTGGGAAACGTATAAGTCATACAAAATAAATCATCTGTATAAGACATATTACATTCTAGATAAAATATCAGCTAATTCAGAATCTGAACTAACTTTAAAATATTCTTTAAGTTCTTTAACTACAGATGCTTTTTGCATTCTTAATGCTGTCATTATAGTACTACCATCATTACCTTTAAAAAGATTGATACTGTTTTTTGCTTGTGGAGTCATAATTAATACCAGATTTCAAATTCAATATATTCGTCATCTTCTAACTTATTAAATTCAGGCAAGAGAGTGTTTTTAACATAATCTCTTACTTCTTTGACATCATCAAAATAGTACTCGTCATAGTCATAAGTACCAAAGAAGAATCCTTCTGTTGTAGGAAGAAGTTTTTCAGCTTTATCATGATTTTCTAACACTTCATTACAAGTATCAAGTAAATCTTCAGCATCTCCTTTATTAATTTCAACAGGAACACAATTTTCTATTGTATAACCTAGACGTTCAAAGAAACATACTAAGAAATTAACTTTTCTAAAATAACCAATTTCTTCAGATGTTTTCTTTGACCTATTAAAATATAAATCTAATCCCATAATTATTTATTTGTTAAATATTCTCGAGCATCTTGAGCACCTCGCATATAATCACCAATTATACACTCTATAGCATCCTGATGTTCTTCAGGATCCATTACCATTTCATAGGCGTATTCTTTTGCCTTTTCTTTCATTTTTCTATAAAACTCATTCATAAGAATTGTAAGTAATTGTAGCTTTACCTTCTTTAAATTCTGTTCTCTTTACTACTGAAACAACACGTGGGTCACCATAAGGATATTTATCCAATCTATCATCATCTGCGAACATAGGTATTCCTTCAACAAGAAACCAATCCTCATCTTCAACTACTCCTTCCCAAGGTATCCAATCTCCATCGTCTAAATCCATTGATATAGAATCCTCTTTCATAGAAGCATATAGTATATCATTGTATACTGTAGGTTTAGTGGTATATATACGGTCTATAAAATCACCCTTATCCCATTCAAAAACTATTGTTGCGTAAATCACAATTAAAATTCTTCTATATAACAATTTGGAAATTTCATGTAAGCATCATCAAATGCTGCATCTCTTTCATGTTCTTTACTCTCATCATACCTATTAGAATAGGTTTCTCTGTGTCCGTCTGGATAATGTATTATAAATGTCATAATTGTTTATTTATAAATTATAGGTTTCCTGTACTTCCAAATCCACCTGTTCTTTCTGTTTCATTCAGTGATTCTACTTTTTCCCATTCAAGTTTATGTACTGGTTCAAGAAGAGCTTGACATACACGTTCCCCGTCTTCAATAAAGACATCTTCTGTACCAAGATTAATAACAGGAACACACCATTCATTACGATAGTCTTCATCAATAAGTCCTACAGCATTGATAAGAGTTACTCCTTTCTTAATAGAAAGTCCACTTCTAGGTCTAAGTGATACTTGATAACCTTCAGGAATAGCAGTAAAGATACCAGTTGGCAACAATGCTCTACCCATTGGAGCTATACGAACCATAGGAACTGAGTGTCCTTCTCCTGACCAAATAACTTCAGCATCACCATAAGCTTTAATAGGATTATCTGGAGTTACTCTACTAAGATCTACACGAATATCAAGACCTGCTGCACCTTTAGTTTCATACTGTGGAAGTTTGTTGTTGCTAATGTTAATTACTTTTACTTTCATTGTCGTTAAAATTTAAATGATTAATAAATTCAGTTAATTTATCTATAGTACATCCGTTATCTTCTGAATAAAAAGCTTTCATATATTTGTTATTATCTAATAATAACATAAAAGGGGTCATTCTTGCAGAATAACCACCTTTTATTTTATAAGCTTTTTTCTTTTCTTTATAATGAGTCTCATCATAAGTTACAATATTTAAGTCAGGATATAAATTCTTAACTTTATTTGGAAACTCATGACAAGAATCATTATAACAAATATACAAAATTAAATCATGATTCATAATACCACTTACCACCATCATAGGTATGGAATGCACAATATAAGTCACCCCATTCTACTGATAAACAAGTCATATCTACATCATCTTTATCTGGAAGTATATCTACTAAATCTTCCATATCATCTTCAGGAAAATCCCATTTAGATTCAAAATAAACAATCATACTATTATCGGCATTATCATCTATCATACAATGAGGAAATCTATCATTAAAGAATCCTGTAATTTTAGATATGTTGTTTATGTTTTCACTATAAACATGAAGTTCGTTATCACAAATATTAGCCATTTTTAAATTTATTAATTCCGTTTTTATTTAAAGACATTGCTACAATAGGGATTACTATTGTAGAAGGTTCATATACATCTTCATTAGGGTTATCTCCATAATCAGTAATTTCTTTATATATTTTAGATATAGTAGTCCATACTGAATATGATTTTTTTAAAGATTTTTTATAATACAAATAATCTAATAAATATTCCCAATAATACATATCTCCATTACATTTAGTATTAAATTCGTC
This sequence comes from Anaeroplasmataceae bacterium, assembly GCA_963590725.1. Classification (GTDB taxonomy): domain Bacteria; phylum Bacillota_I; class Bacilli_A; order Acholeplasmatales; family Anaeroplasmataceae; genus UBA3206. Next base: position 66,420 of record CAVAQB010000092.1, read on the forward strand.
ATAATACCATATATGCCAATTAACACTAAATCCAAATCTTTTGAAGAAACATACCCAAATATAAGGACTACATTCATGTCTTGGAGAATTATATTTATCCTTCCATCGAACATCACAAATATCTATATCCACTATATTAGCAATATTCTTTAAACTAGCATAAGGACAATTATAAATAGGATTACTGAAAAAATGTATAAGTGCTTTCGGTCTTTTAAAATACTTTCTAGCTTTCCACCAAGTTTTTAGTGGATTTTCTATACATATATTAATCCATTTATTAAAATGATTATTCCACCACATACATTGTGTCTTTAATTTTATTAGCTAAATCTTGCATCATGGGGTGAGCAGCAGTACTACATCTAAGTTTAAAGAAATCTTCCCAGTCACTTTCAAATGCAGTATGTATTAACTCAGTCTTAGTATCTAAAGGTAGTACACTTCTAGCTTGCTGAGGTTTCCATCCTTGCTTTAGTAATAGAAAATAACTAGCTTCTGCATTTTGCATAGCTGCACTCCATTCCAAATCTCCTAATGAAGGACCTTCTTGCTCTTCATTAGGACAATGTGTATTTACCCAATTAGGTATAATGAAAGTAATCTCATTACCAAATTTATCTTTAGAATAGTTACAATATCTAGTACTTTCTTCACATATACTATGACACCTGTGTCTATTAAGCTCTCTACTTATACCTATAGATGTAGTAATATGTACTGAAATTCTTTTCTTATGATACTCTGTAGGCTCACTAAGAAATTGCAAATCATTTTCCCAATCGTGTTCTTTTATTACTCTATAATTAGTTGTAATATAGTAACCATTAGTTTCTGTTGACACACCTTTTTCAAACCTTAGTACTACTTTAGAATAAGGATTCCTATCATACTCACAAACATGATAATAATCAGTTTTATCACAATTTCCAGGAATAAATAGATATACAGTGCCATGTTCAAAAGGACTAAAATGTCCCTTACTACTAATCATATCTATAAACTTCTTATAAGAGTCATCAGTAATTCTATCTTCACTCTTATAACAGAGTCTTGCAGCTTTCTCTATTTGTTTATAAATACCTATTTTTCCAGCATCTTGATACCAGATTTCAGCAGATTGTTGTATTAATTTCATTCCGAATAAATTAAAATATTTTCATCAGTAATATTTATATAAGGTAGTTTACGAATAATACATTCTTGCGTAAACCTATTTGCTATAGGATAATTAAAATAATCTACAATAATATCTACACCTTCATCATTAGAAATAGATTTATAATTAAATGCTTCTTTAGATGCGTATTTAAAAACATCTAAATATTTATTTATTATAGGCCATTCGTGAGTTTTCAGATGTAATACCTTATATTTAAAATCTTCTACAGATGCAAGTAAAGCATGTTCTTCTACAGGAATCCAATAAACCCCTTTTTCTATACTTTTGGCTACATCTTGAATCAATCTAGTTTGAAACAATGTAGTTCCTCTAGGATTAATCCAAAAATAAGCATTACTAGCTAAAGCTTTACATATAGCTATAATTTCTGTTTTTATAGAATTAAGGTCTTCTTTTGAATACACTTGATACCATTTACTTACTTCTTTACTTCTTATTTCAATTAGAAGAAATTGATTATCTTTTAATTGATCAAAATAAGAACTTATTATATTAAAATTATCTGTCATATTAAAAATAAAGCAGTTAAAATTCCGATAAGTCCGTCTATTACTAATATCGTAATTAACTTGTTTAAAAATTCTTCTGGATTACTATTCAAAGCTTCTTTTAAATCATTCACTAATTCTGATTTTTCGGAACTAAAAGCAATACTTATTTTAGTAAGTCCTAGAATTAGTAATATTACTCCTATTAGTCGCATTTTTTAATAAATCCTTTTACATTATCCCATATTAAATCGCCATTTCTTTTAAAGATTTCTATTGTAGCATCTCCTCCGTTTTGCTCAGGTTCTAATCCTTCTTCGCACTCACTTAAACTTTCCACATCGTAAGGATACAAATCATCTCCCCATAGACCATTTTTGTTTATTGATTCTACTATTTTATGAATAGCTTCTTCTTCGCTTTCACAATCATCTACTATGAATGAATGTCTAAGCCAAGTAGTTACTTTTTCATCAACTTTTACTAAAAATGAATTTTTCATATTCTTCTATTTTTTTGGTTTCAGTATCAATTACAAAACATTTTCTACAATCTAAGCAAGCATAATCCTCTTTAATTATAGGCTTATCTATTAATTGGGTATGACCAAATACTTGAAAATAATCTGAAATATGGGGTTGTTCATCATATTCTCTTAAATCTCCAAATATACAACTTCCTACAAAATTCTTTTTAAATGATGTTCCTCCTCTATAAGGAGATATATCATCGAAAGCTTCATTATCTATATCCATGAAATCTAAGTCATACCAATGTGAAATTGCGTGGTCTTCTAACCAAGCAGGTAAAATTCCAGAATGTGAGAATATTACATGGTCATCAGTATGATAAATAAGTTGAGGTTTTAATTTTGTAAGTAAGTCTTGTACTTTATAATAGTTTCGTACATCTCGTCTACATATAAAATTACCTCTACTATTTTCCATATAACCAGCATCGTGATTTCCTAGTAAACAAATACATCTATTTCTATTATTTTTTACAAAATCTACTAATTCCTCTAGATTTTCTAATGATTTTTTAATAGAAACTTGCATAGGATACGGGTCATGATAATCCCCTAAAAAGACAATTAAACCCTGCCATTGCTGACAGGGTTCTTTCCAAAAATCACGCCCGTGTATATCAGGAACACAAAGTATTTTCATTTAAAGTCTATAAATTTAAAACAATCTGCTAAATCTTGATTTAATAAATCTTTACACGATTCTAGCAGATTTTCTTTTAACACGCTAAAGTCTTGATAATCCATATTATTAAATAAATACCAAGCAGAAGCTTCTTCATCATACATTAAATAACTAACAGGTTTACTTTGTTTATATGCTATAACAAGTCCTCTTTTATATGGATCAATTAGATTAATATCAATATTTATATCATCTAATGTCGGGAATGTAATTATTTTCATAGTTGTTTCCATAATTTTTTTATTTTAAAGTATCAATAAATTCTTTTTCTGTAATGTTAATATATTCGTCATTTACTCCACCATATATTACATCGTATATATCAAACTCTTTAATTTTAAAATCTGGTCTACCATGTTTTTTCCAATATTTTTCTACTTTATCTTTATTAGATGTAGGACTACACCCTATAAATAAAGTCATATTAAAATTATTTAATTCTCTACTGTGACCTTTAAAAAAACTTTGAATCTTTTCGATGTATTTAAGTACAGTATCAAAATCCTCAGGGGTTTTAAGATGTTTTTCAAGAGGATCTACTCTTTTAAATCCTCTATAACCTGGACGTTTATCAGTTGCGGGTTTATAATCATCTTCCATACCTCCTTCTTTTAGTTGCTTATAAATAAGCTTAAATGTATCATCCCAATCATCAATAATACCGTAAGCTTCAGCATAAATATCTCTAATAGAATTAAAATTCTCTTGAGATAGATAATGCATATCAAATAAAGGATTTTCTTTATCATCTTTAAATCCTTCTTCTACTAATTGTTTTAAATCAATAGATGGTTGTGACCATTTAAACATTTCACAAATACAGTCCTCGACTGCTTTTGTTAAAATTTCATTTCTATTAATCATTTTTTCTAGTAATTAGTTCAATTACATCTTTAGGATGTTCTTCTTTAAAATATTTTTCAGCTTCAATATAAGAATAAGCATGACACCATTCCTTATAATCATCTATTCTTTCTCCATCTTTCATAACAGAATAGTAACAAATATAAGTATGCGGTTTATCTTCTTTTTTCTTTCTTTTAGGTTTATCTTCTTTAACATAATGTTTCTTTCCAGAATCATCTATAAAGAATTTACCACCTTTAGTTCCTACTTGTATAGGATAATCTTTACCTTTATACATCATAATCTTTAAGAATTTTTCTAATCATTTTTACAGAATGTGTTACATCTACATCACACCACCAAGGAACATAATCATAGGCAAACATTACAATTCTATGAATAGCATCTGAATTTGGAATATTTCTATTCCAGCCATCTATATACGCTTGTTTGATTGCTTCTTTAGTAGGTTCTATAGATTCAGCATATTTTTCAGCTTCTTTATTAATAAAATTACTATCTTCTTTTCTTATTTTATCGTAATAAGCTGTTATTTTATTCATCTCTTTTTCTACTTCCATAATATAACATTGTTCTTTTCTAATGATTTTTTAACATCAATAACTCGTTGATTTTGACTACCTACCCAAGGTTTATTTGGAGATTTTAAAGATTCTATAAATGGTCTATCACAAACTACATCTACATATTCCATTATATAGTAATCTTTAATTGTATTCCAATCAAATCCTGTATAAATCCAAACAGTTTTACCATATTTCTTAGCAATTTTTGCAAGTTCTAAAGATTCTGCGATGTTATGTACATCTAAAGGATCTCCTCCACTTAATGTTATACCTGCTATATAAGGTTGTTGTAATTTATATACTAATCTTTGTCTGAAAATGATAGTTTGATTACGAGTTTTTTCTGTATCTTCTTTAAATTCCCAAGTTTCAGGACTAAAACATCCTTTACAATGGTGAGGACACCCTTGAAGAAATACTACTTCACGAATGCCCTCACCATTTAATATATCGTCATCGTACAACTGAATTATCATACCATTTCTTAATTATTTCATAAAGCATTACAAGTAAACAGAAACCGTTACTTGCAATTAATGGAATATTCTTAGTAAGAATACCATTAATCATCCAACATAAATTACCAATACTTACTAAATATTTAACAGTATCGGCATTTTTCATCAACATACCACTACCTCTAAAGATAGTAGCAATCCATCCTATAAATTCAGCTATAATCATAGATTCTTACGTAATTTAAATTCTTTTGTTTTTCCAGTATTAAACTTAGTTGGACCAAGTAGAGTTTTAGAGTACCCTAAATAACCATTCATTCTCCTAATTCCAATAGTATTTAAACTTCCACACTTAGGACATCTGTAATTTTCATCATCAGGAAGTGTATCATCTCCAACCCAATGATTTCCACAATCAATACATCTATTTTGTGCGTGATTTACAGATTGATAATTACCTAAAAGCATTGCGTGTCTAATTAAAGCTTTAACACCTTCCAACATTTCATCACCTATAGCTGGAATTTTAATGTGACAAATAGCACCACCTTTAGAATAAAGGAAATATTTATTTTCAAATACCATTTTTTCTATAGGTGTTACATCAGCATCTACATTAATATGAAATGAATTAGTAAAGAATCCTTTATCAGTAACTCCTTCTATTTCTCCATATTTAGCTATAAACTGTTCACAAGCTTTAGGAAGCCAAGATTCTCCAGGAGTACCATATATTGCATATAATACAGAATCTTCTTTCTTAAATCTATTAATAACTTCATTAAAATGAGTCATTACAGATAAAGCAAATGAATCATCTGCAATATAATCTACACCATTATATAGTTTTTGTAATTCAGCTAATCCGCCATAACCAAAACTAATAGTAGAATGTTTCAATACAGGTTCTATAGAATCATTTGGCCCAACATAACCACCATCAAATCCACCTTCCATGAAAGCAAGAGGATTACTAGCACCTTTAAGTTTACCTTTAAGATATTCTATAGTTCTTAAATGAATTTGTCTACACATTTCCAAATAATAATCAAATACTTCATAGAAATCTTTATTTTCTATTTTAGATTTTTGATATATCATTGGAAGATTTAGAGAAATTACTCCTAAATTACAACGATTTATAAGTAATTCACCTTTATTATTATAATCTGGAGATAGAAAAGCTCTACACCCCATTGGAGCAATAATTTTACCTGTTTTCTTATACATTTCTCCCACATAACCTGCATCTAAACTTAAGAAATCAGGATACATTGTGTCTTTAGAACATTTAGCAGCCAAATTGAAAACATCTTCACAAATACAACCTTTACCGTGAATTTTTTCACTATAAGTAAAGATTAGTTTAGGAAATAACACAGGAGTTTTACCTCCAGGTTTACCTTGACCTTTCATTCTGGTTTCTAAAATAGTTGTAGCTATGAGTTTAGACCATCTATCAATTCCGTGTCCAAAACTAAATGACAAAAATGGAAAATCACCTCTACAACTACTTACACTATTAAATGTATGTTCAATTCCTTGATAACCTTGTTGAACTTCACGTTTAACCTTATTATATGCATAATGATCAGCTTTTCGTTCATCTACACAACAACCTGCATCTTCTATTATTTTGGAATATTCTTCAATATAATAGTTATAAGACTTTATACAATAATAAGACAAATCTTCATCAACTTGTGGCCAAGTAAGTCCTCCATATTGATTACCAGCAGTAACTGAAATGATGTCAGATGCTACAGCAATAGCAGCAGCTACACTTCCAGGCTCAGTATAATCAATATTTTCAAGTCGGAATCCTCCTCGCATAATTCTTCCTACATTTAAAAGACAACAATTATAGCTTTTATATCTATCCTTCATATCATGAGGATAAATAAAACCATCTCTAACAGCTTGTCTTTCTTCATTATTTAGGAAAAATCTCATATAAGATTCTCGTAAAAATTCACCATAAGCCAATACTGACTTAGTTGAAACTAATTGTGAATTACAATTAGCATTTGATTTATCAATTAAAGTATCAAGTTCAGTCTGTTTGTTAATAACAGCTTCCCATATAGCACGTGCATCTTCTTTATAATTTCTATAATTCCGATAAGATTCAGCTACTGAAGGATAACCACATATATCAAGTGCAAGTTCTACTAAATTATGTAAATCTTTAACAGGTGTATCTTGTTTTAATGTGGCTTTAACTTTATCTGCAACTATAGCACAATCTTCATCACTAAGTTCTACAAAAACTCTATCTGCACTTTTACGAATTGCAGAATAAATCCTTGAGGGGCTAAAGTCCTCAAGGATTCCACATTTATTTATAATTTTATACATTACCAAGAATATCCTTTATAAGCAAGGTCTTTTCTACTTTATTCATCAAATCTCTATTGTCATCTGTAATTTGCTGAGTAAATGCATTATATACAGTAAACATATCAGTAGGTCTATTTATTCCTACATAATAAGGAGATGTAGTTTGTTCAAATAAAGCTTTATAAGCATTAACTATATCAGTAGTACCAAGCTTAACCTTACCGTAACCATTATTATAAGAACAAGCCATGCCATTACGAATCCACTGTCCTAAGGATTTATTTACAGCAGTCTCATCTGTATCAAATTCTGTATTATGGAGTTTATTCAACCAAACTTTCAAATCATTAGTTTGCTCCATTATAGTATTAATATATCTAAAATCAATAGCTTTTTCAGACTCAATTTCTTGTATATGCAAAAATGATGGGTTAAATACACACAAATTGGTACAAGCTCTATTCAGACCACCACGATAAATCTTAACAATAGGTTTACGACAATCCAAACCATAAACCATACCTATAACTTCATCGTGATTATCAAAAGCATATTCTTCAGGAAGAACTGCTTGAATCCAAACTCTGTTATAAGTAATATCATCAAAATTTATTTCGTTGTTAATTGTTTTAGTGATTTGGTCTGGTAATGTAGCTTGTATTCTAAAATCAGATGTAAATTTAGACATCTTGTCTATAAATGGTTGAACGTAAGCTTCTGTAGGAAAGAAATCATTGTTCTTAATACGAGTTGCCTTACCTTTGAGTAGTGATTCAAGTGTTACTTCCATAATTATTCAGCTATTTTATAAATTATATGATATGTGTTATCTAAATATTCTATGTCATCTACAACATCTTTAGTACAATCTTCTGGAGAATTAAGAACAATTACAAAATCTCCGTTTGTGTCAATACCACCATCTTTAAAAGTATATCCTTTCTTTAAGTTCTTTTTAGCAACATACTCACAGATATTTCGGTCTACAAGACTACATATATTAGCCGCAATAGTAGTATCTGTTCTAAATTCCCATTTATTTGGAATTTTATACATTTGTTCTGTAGGAACTCCACAATCTTCATAATGGGTTTTCATCAATTTCTCAATGTTCTTATAAGAATCAACATTAAGAGCTTTAGCACAACGATTGTACAATCTTTCTAATTTTTCCATTTTAAATACAATTTCTATAGATGTTTAGTAATATTTTATCTATTTCAGCTGGTGTAGGAACATCACAAGTATGAATCTTAATATGATTTAAAGCTGTTCTAATATCCTTACAAGCTTTACTAGGAGATTTTTCTTGTAGTAAATTCAACCAAGTTTCTTTATTTTCATCTATATAGTCTTTATTTTCATCTACAATAATATAATCAAAATAATTTACAGAATTTAGGATTATTACTTTACAACTCTGTGTACATTGGATAAAATAAAGTAATGCTTGTGCAACTTGATCCGCATAAGCTACTCTATTCCGAGTAATATCACGTTTACATTCTTGGATTCCATAAAATCCCACGATATTTCCTTCATAACGAAATCTTAAGAACCCATCTGTGATACCTCTATTAAACTTTTTCTTTAAAGCATCTACTTTGCCACTAGTTGCTCTTAATAGTGAATTACAATATACTGATTCTATAACACTTTCAAGCTCTACATTGCCTGATTCATCATAAAAATCCTTGTAGATGTCTGAACCTTTTACGGAGTTAAAATCTACATTACGAGTTATTGTTTCTATATTACGCATATTCCAATAAAAAAGGTAGAACTTTTTCAAGTCCTACCTCAAGTTAATATCCAATTTATAAGTTATGAAAAAAATAATCTTTAATTAAGCTTTAATTCCAAATATCATGTAAGTTCCTGGTTTTGTCTTTTCAGTTGGAGTATAAACATACTCAGCAGCAATAGCCTGTGCAGGGTCACGAGTTTCCTTTACATACTTCAAAAGTACATTCTCTGTAATACCCTTCTTGCCATACAACTCCTTAATAAGAGCACTTGCATCAGACTTGCGTACACGCTTTACAGAATCGGGATCCTCAGAAGCTGCTTTAACTTCAGCCAAAGTAATCTTACCATAAAGTGTACCTGATGTCTTACCAATAACATGAAGATTGGTATCCCATTCACGCTTACCACCCTCATTCTTTACATTAACTCTCTTAAACGGCTTTGTACGCTTGTTAGTAATAGCTGCATCCAAAACAACAATATAACCTGTACCAGGAGCATTCTTACTATTATCAGCAAGATAATTCAAGCACCAATCCTTAATTGCAGCCTCTGTTACAGCACCTGTCTGCTTCGTTTTCCAATTCTTAAAACTCTGTGTTGCATTCTTTCCAATAAAGAAAGGTGCCATCTTTACTGCGTCATCATAACTAGCTGCTACCAACTCACTCTTTTCAAAATTCAAAAATTGTGTCATAATTCAAATAATTTTTAAGTCATTAATTCATATTTACATTAACAAAATCTAAATCAACCTCCTTGCTGAAGGTTGTGATACAAATATACATCTAAATTTTCTTACTCCAAAGCCTTTTTCAAAAAAATTTTAATAACTTTTTAAAACGGCATATAAGAATCTAAAATATTCTTTATAACTGGAACCATTTCTTTATCTTGCATATCAAAAGTAATAAATTCTGTACAGCCATAAGAAAAATCATTACAAACAATAGCCAGAGCTTTAATAAATGAATCTGGAAGTCCTTTTCCATCAGCAAGCTTGGCTATCACTCGATAATGTGTAACATCGGGTTTTTTGAGCTTTAATTTATGAGTTAAATGACATATAAGAGAAATTAATGCCATTTTATTTTTAAAGCTACAATTAAGATGACCTAAAGAGAAATAATCATTATATGTTCTCTCTAGTTTATTATAAGGAATATCTTCCATATTATAAGGATTGAAAATATTCCTCAACTTGGATTGCATCTTTGAAATATAAAGTTACAGCTGCACGTCTAAGTAGCTCCTTAAATTCATTGTTTCCTAATTTAAATAGTTCAGGAGTCATAGGAGTTACTTTAGTAGCATATGTTGTATAATTTCCAGTCGGAGGTACTGTTGATACCCATAGGAAATTAGAGCATACTTTAAATTTCTTTGGAAATCCATAAAATTGTTTAGCACATAAAGATAATAAGAAACAATACATAGTCATTTCTCTATAATAATGATATTTAAGTATTTGTTCATCACTATTATTAAGAGTTCTACCTATTGTTTTAACATCATTTACAGTAATTACATTATTCTCTTTATCTATAGTATAATTATCCAATTTACTCTTTAATCGTATTGTAAATTCAGGTAAATCAGGACATTTAACTACAGCATCTAAAAGAATGGCTTGTTCACATTCTGAAATAGGGTCTTCCAATAATCCTGTAGGATGTAACAAATTCTGTACTTTCTTATTATTCTTTAATGCTGAAATACAACCTTTAGCTTTATCTAGATTTTTAGAGTCCAAATATGTAGAAACATTCGGGTTACTCTTTAAGAACTCTTCTAATTTAGAAAGATATTCTTTAATAGAAGGCAAGATTTCATGAATTTTACTTTCTTTAGGATTTCCTTTGTAGTAATCTACTATATTACATGCTTCTAGAAACTCATCTTTAGTAAAATCAGCTAATTTACCTCCTTTACGCATACTGGCAAGTTCATCAGCAATAAAACCAACTTTAGCACTAGGTCTACTTAAATCGGGACATAATGAAAATAATTCTGGTTGTAATGTTTGTTCATGTACTATAGTACCTAATGACAAACTATCACTAAATATACGATTACCTTTAAATCCAGCTAAAAATTTCTCAGGAGAACCACCATTGTTAGGGTCTATGAATCCCAAACGTGAATTACTGATATAATCAGAATATTCAGTTGAAAAATATTCAGCATCAGATATTTTTTGCAATCTTAAAGTATCCAATAGAGGAGTAATTTTAATATCTTCTATTAAGTTCATATTGTTTATACATATTTTCTATTTCTTCATAATCTAGAGAGTATATTCTAAAAGGTGTATTATACTCTTTATTTTGTTCTGAATCTATAAGTAGACAAGGTATTCCTTTACTGTTAAGGTCTTCGAATATATGAATAGAATCATCTATAAACACATCAACACGACCTCTTAATGTAGCAGCTTTACTACAATTATAACCTGGAATTTGATATAAAGGACTATTAGGTAATCCTCTTTCTTTTAAATATCTTTTAGTCCACTTTTTATTATTAATTCTACAACTGCAATAAAGTTTAGGAACAAAATTAGGTCTCCTTAAAATAGGGAGACCTAACCAAAATTCACGTTCGTGAATTAAAATGTTATTGACGTTTCTAGTAATAGCCCAATCTTTATTTGGGAATTTACTAAAACGTTCTAAATAACCTTTAGAAAAACCAGCAATTGTATCGTCTATGTCTAAACCTATTCTTAGTTTAGAATTCGTCTTTATCATATATGTTACCTAAATAAATATCTTTATAAGTAGCTTTTTTAACAAAATCATTCCAAGTACCTGTCACAGGTATATCTTCATAATTTTCTCTTATTTGTTCTTCAATCTTATCTTGTGCTTCTACATAATTTGAAGCATTTACTGATAGAATATACACATCTGTATAATCATCAACAGGACAAAGAAATGTACTCATTTTGCTATCAATTTATAAAATAGTTCGACTGGAATTATTGCAACTGTACCTTTACTAATAGAACCTTCTTCTGCTGATTTTTTCCATAATAAACAGAAAGGCTTTGATGTATCGGTACAAGCATCTCTAATTGTATAATAATTTGGTAAATTTTGTGTATGTTTACATTGAATATTAACAGGTAGTTCACCTAAAGTATCAATTATATCTAGTTTATTATTATCAGCAGCTTTACTTTCTCCTGCCGATCTTACACAACCTTCATAACCAATATCTTTTAGATTCTTAACTACTTCAAATTCAAATCCTTTACCTTTATTTTTACTCTTTTTTGCTTGAAAGTGTCTTTTGGTATGTTCATCTAACCATTCAAATAAGGTCTTATCTTTACCTCCACACCCTTTCTTATTACATCTAATTTTGATGGTTGCAATAGACAATCCTGTTTTTTCTGAAGCTTCTTCAATACTTTTAAATGATTCTTTATGACCATCCTTGAAAGTAGCTTCACACGCTGTATTTAATTCAGCCACCTATTTTTTAAACATTGTATTTGATTTTTAAGAAACTGCTTGAATTTTTGTTCACCTAAAATTTTCCTAGTATCAGATACATCTTTAGCTATATTTCTTGGGATCCAACAATAAAACAATTCAGGGTGTTGTTTTTTTATTTTTCTCATATTAGAAATTCCAGCTAAATCATTATCATATAATACTACAATATATTTAAACCTCTCTTTTAAAGAAGATAAAACAGAATCACTTACAAACAAATTTTCAGAATTAGGAGCTATAGCAGGAATACCTACAGAATACAAAGTCATACAATCCTTCATAGATTTAGTTATAACACACACTTTACCCGTTTTAGGTAATTGTTCATAACCTTGTATCTTTTTTGCATCCCAATTACTTAAAAATCTATATTCTTTTCTTTGTGGAAAATAAATTCTCCATAATTCTATTTTATCTTTAAACCCTCCAAAATAACCATACATCATATTACTTTTACTAGATTTACTAAAATGATTTCCATTAAGCCAAACATTCTTACAAGAAAACACTTTAAATTTCTTTAATATTTTTTCTGTAATACCATATTTAGCCCACCATTTTAATTCGTCTTCTGAAAAATTTTGTATTTCAGCTTGAATTATCGCTTGGAAGGATTCTTTAAATTCAGGAACTATCTTAATAGGTTTTTTATTTATGTTTCCATTTTGAATATATCCAAAATCAGAAGCAATTATTCGTAAAGCTGTATAATAATTACAACTATATTTAAACATTACTACTTTAATAAAATCGCCATAGAAAGCACCTGAAAAATCCTTAAATATTAAATCCCCATTCCTGTTCTTATAAAAAGAACAGGTAGGGGTTTTATCACTTCTAAGAGGAGATTTAAATAATCCTTTTTTAACGGGAATACCTAGATAATAACTCATATAGGTTTCCGCATTACATTTAGATAATAAAAATTCCTTAGTAATTTCTGGTTCTATATTAAAATTTAATTTCATCTTAAAATTAGTTAGTATCTACATAGATACTATATTTTAAAGAGAACTCAAATTAATTTCAAACCATCAATTAAATTTATTATTTAAAGATCATTCAAAATATCATCGTCGATGTCATCAGCTACTGCAGACTGAGTTGCGACGGTCTCAGCCATCTTAGTAGGTTTAGCTGACTCGAGTTCTTTCTTCTTATTAAGTTCCCATGCAGAAAGAGTTACCTTATCACCCAAGAACTGGTCTCGGATAAATACAGTATTAGTCTGACTATTAATTGCCAAGAAATTTGGAATTGCAGCAAAAGTACGACCGTTGTTATTACGAGCACCCAACTTAAACTTCAGTGTTGTTGTAGGATTGCCGATACATTTCTTAAATGCTTCAATAAACTGGTCAAAAGTACTAAGTTTAGGCAATACTGCAACAAATTTATCATAGCCTGCGGGATTATAGTTACGAATTACATATTTAAAGAACTCAACAGTTCTTTCAAAATCTGATGGAAGAATTGATTCATGTCCATTAGAATTAGTAACAGTTCTACGTTCCAAGCTCTTCTGAGTTGGTGCAAATATACTTTCTTTGTAAGTACCTTCACTACAAGAGAACTTTATATCATATCTTGTCCAATTATTACCATTTGCTGATGTTCCAGTTACAGGACCATCAATTCCGTCAAACTTTACATTGTCATAGATTGTGTAAGGACGAAGATAGTTAGAAGAACTTACTGTTGTTTCTGCTGCGAATGAACCAAAATTAAAATTTTCCATAATTTTTAAATATTAAAATTAAAGTTTGTTATTTCTGTTATATTATCTGAATTATCTCCAAGCAAATCTGCCAAATCTGAATCATCTACGATGTCAACAGATTCACCATCATCTATTACTTCTACTGTATCATCTATTACTTCTACAGGAGCTTTATTGCCTTTAAGACAAAATACTCCTTCTTTTGTGGGATGTGCTTCTAAAATGAATTCTGTTCCATATTCAGAAAGTTCTTTATTAGCAATTCCACGAAAACTTACCGTATTCTTTTTAGTAAGTTTATTACCACCTTTAGTACCAAAAGTGGTATTAATACCAATAATAGGTATTATTACTTTACCTTGCTGCTCAAATTTAATTTCAAGCCTATCATCTGCAACTGCTCTTAATAGATCAACTGCTGATTGAGTAAGAACATACTTATTAGATTCAAGCACAAGTTTTGGACCTTCATCTTTAATAGGTTCCTCTTTCTTTTTGGTTACTTTTTTACCAAAATCTTTTATTTCACCTGTAGTTGGGTCTATTGCTTCCCAACTACAAGTATCTGTGTTGTAATACAACTCGAATTTAATCCTCGCCATTATACTCTTTAATAGTTTTAATTACAGCATTTAAATCATTATCTATAAGCAACTCATCAAACAATCCCATAGGTGTTTTAGCTGTACAAGTTCCATCGGAATTAGTTTTGAATTTGTAAGCTGGATTACCATCGTCATCACGAGTTACTTCAGTGAAGAAAACATAAGTAAACAAACCCTCCAAAGTAATAACATTATCAATCATTTTACCTTGAGTCTTGATTTTATAATAAGGATTAAGCTTGTCACCTGTGTTCTCACTGTGAGTGAGAATAACTACATACAAATCATCACGCAAATTCATTGCATCTTTAATTACTTGATATGCATGCTGTGCCATCTGCGTAAACTTATCATAACCTTTATCAGCAGCACGATCCATTGCTTCAAAACCCATCACATATTGATAATCGTCAATAATAACGGTTTTAATTTCAGGAAGTCTAGTATCAATAAGTTTTAACATTTTTCCAATGTTATCAACATTAGAAGCAGTGTAAAAATTACCTGATATAACTTTCGTAATTTTATCTATTGTTACTGAAGGATACATCTTTTTAGCTCCTTTGATACCAGGACGCTTTCCTGTTGTAGAAATAATAAATGTTTCGTTTGGATTAAGATTTCTAATACTTGTGGTCTTTCCACTACCACTTTCTCCTACTACTGCTATAAGTTCAGCCATTATATTACAAAATTTAAAGGTTTATTAGTATTATCATCTGTTTTTTCTTGCCATAGCCAATCTGTATTTGTATATTTTTCGTAATTATAAATATCATCAGGTTTAGGAAGTTCTGTAAACCAACCTATTTTACCATAAAATGCACAACCTACTTCAACATCAGATTCACCATATCTATTCTTTAATACAGTAATTGCTCTAAAGTTACTTTCTAGTTGTGAAATATCGTATTTTCGATAAGTTCTCAATTTTTCCCTGTAAGGAGAAAAGATTGAAAGAATAATTTCACTATCTTGAGCAGGTGCTCCTGTATCTTTCATATCATTGATAGTTAAATTATTCATTCCTTCCTTTCTTCTATCCATTGATGATGATTCTCTATTAGCTTGCATTATCACTAATGGGCTAATTTTACACCTATTTCTAAGTGTTACTAAATAAGAAGAAATAATATCCATTTCCTGTTTCAAACTATGTCCGTCTACAGGTTGAACTAAAGATAAATGGTCAATTACAACTAAAGTAATAACTTCTTCATCTTTTGGAACATAAATTTTACGATGTCCTTCTTCTTTAAACTCTCCTGCCATTTCCATTTCTTTTAATAAAGATGCATAAAGAGTTTTAGAATTAAGACCTTTATCATATACCGTAATAATTTCTTCCATTTGTTTTAACCAAGGTAGACATTGTTTAACTATTTCATAGTTTTCATCAGAAAGAATATAATCTTTCTTCCGAGATAACAACTCTTTAGTAGATAACTCTATGTGATATTTTTCAAATATATAAAGACTAAGGAGTTTAGCAAATAACATTTCAGAGTTCATCTCTAAACTATAATATATTACTTTAAACTTCTTATCATTTAGATGTTCCATAGCTGGTCTATAAATGAATGAATATAAAGCTAGAGTAGTTTTACCTATTCCGCTAGGGGAGAATACTAAAGTATATGTTCCCTGTGTTACTCCATCAATTATAGATTCCAACTTTGGTAATCCTAATGAATAACCTTTATTTCGACCTTCTCTACCTAGAGTTATTTGATGCATTAAAGTATTTGCAATCATATCATCTTCACATTGTCTAATTTAACATTACCTTCATCACGAAGTGTTTGTAAATCAAGCCAACTGTGGTCACATATAAAATTTGCTAATGATTTATTCAAGTCAACATTATTATCTTTAGCCCAATCAAGTAAATTAATAATTTCTCTATGAGTATCTGGATTCCATTTAATAATTTTTCCGTACTTACGCCAGGCATCTTCTAAATCATTAAATTTACGAGAAACATTACGTAATCCAACTAAATTACCATTTATTGTAGCAAATTGTGGATAATGCATAAATAATTCTTCACCCATATCTCCTGAAGCTTTAAATATATTTTTCTTAAAGTTCTTATTGAACTCTATATCATATATATCTAATTTCTCTCCTTTATTTGGAATTTTATAAGATTTAAGAATAATACCTTTATTTTGTAAAGATACTAAATTATCTCTTAAACTTCCTCTTACTTCTTCAGAAATATTAAGATAACGTCTAAGATATTCATCTTCACTCTCTTGCGCTAATAATAACAATCTAACTATATAAAATTCTTGAGGTGTCAGTTGGTAATGTTCCATTACCGACAACTCATTATCAATATCAAAATTTAAAGACATTAATGTAGTTTAAAATTAATTTCTCAACTAATCTTAACTACAATCATTTAATCTCTTTTCAGAGTTTTACTAAATTGTATAGTCCTTTAGAAACTCCTCTTGCAGAGCTTTATATGCTTCTTTAATTTCTTCAATGTCATACTTATTCGGGTCTAATTCTCCATTTTTTAGTAAAAACCCAAACAAGAGTAGTCTCAAATATCTTTCTTTAGTCATATTAAAAACGAAATGTTAATTTAGGAATTTTCTTTTTATAAGGTGTTATTTCTTCATGATTTAATACTTGGTTTAATCCTTCTTCATCAATCACAGTATAATTAGATTTAGTATGAGATTTTCTAAACCATTCTGTTTCAGCACTATTATCAATAATAATGTTGAAAACTTCAGCATTTTTATCCCCAAACTTTCTTGCTACTCTACCCACACGTTGTTGTGCTTTAATAGTAGAAGAATCAATACCTAACATTATTGCAATTGATAAATCAGGTACATCCAATCCTTCATTTGCTTTACTACAGCTATTTATGACTCTTATATCACCTTTTTGCAATTCTTCTAAAGTTGCACGACCTTTTTTCTTACTATCTTTTCCAGTATAAACTTTACCATATCCAATAGATTCAGCCATAGCTACGTTATTAGAAAAAGTAATAATTTTAGCATCAGGGCGAGCTTCTATAATTTTCTTAGCAATTTCTACTTTCTTAGGATGATTATTAATAAAAGCTTTTCTAGCCTGCATAGCTCTCATAAAAGATGTATAATGATATAAAATAGATTTTAATGTTGCAGATTTTTCTTCAGCACTTCCACGAGGACAAAGTTTATCTCTATAAGCTAATCTATTTCTATAATCAGTCATAGACATAGCTACTGAGAAATCAAAGTTAAAGAATCCAAAATGCTCTGTAAATTCCTTATTATACTGTTTATATTCCGCAATATTATCAACTTCTATTAATACCTCATATTCTTTATATGGAGAAATCCAACCATTTGATAAACAATCTTGTAAAGAAACTGTATCACATACAGGACAATACTTTTTTAAAAGAATTTCTTTACCGTCAAGTCTTTCTATAGTTGCTGTTAAACCAAGTATAAACCTATAAGAAATTAAATCAAATATTCTTTGAAATGTAGATGACACAAATCTATGTATTTCATCTAATATTAACAAATTACATTCATATTTAACTTCTTTTAAGGCAATGGAATTAATAACATATACCTTACAATTTAAACCATATCCTAGATTATCTAGAATATTTTCCCATTGTTCTTTTAATGTTGTAGTTGGAACAACCACAATTATTTGGAATTCAGGATGTTTAGCTAGAAATCTACCAATCAAATTAGTACCAACTCTGCTTTTACCAAATCCAGTAGCTGCTACTACAGTAGCATGACCTTTAGCTTTAATCCAATTATCCAAACATTGTGCTTGTCTTTCATCTCTACTTACACATCCGAATAAATCAGCCATTAAATTGTCAAATCCCAGCCTTTAAGTTTGCGGACTTGGTCAATTTGCTGAATTATAGTCTTCCACTGGTCTATATGAATATTTACTTCATCTTCCAATTGGTAAAGCAATTTATCACGCAACAATGTAAGCTGATCTGTTGTGAGTTCTGAATACAAACAAGTACGCAATTGTACTGCTGCTCTAAATTGAGTATAATTCAATTTAGCATTCTCCTCATCAATGTTAAATCTTATATTATTACGCAAACCAAGTCGTTCTTTTATTACTTTAAGTCTATTACGAATTTTACCGTTTTCATCCTTCTCCATCAAATCACGCATTTCTTGATGTGTAAACCACAATGGAAATTTAGTGATAAAATTCAATGTGATATGTTTTCTAGAGAATACGCCAAGATTATCAAGACAAGCATCAATAACCATATCTATTGGAATATCTTCAAATTCTTCTGGAATTCCACTAAGTATACTCAAAGGAAGTTTCTTAATTTGCTCCATAAGAGGTTTACCTTCTATAGGTTTAACATTATGTTTAGCTGCAATAGTTTCAGCATTAGCATTAAGGAATGTTCTCAATTCTTCCTGATACTTAAATTTAGGATACTTATTTTTCTCCAAATGTCTTTTATAAAGTTCAGCATTACATTTCATTCTCTGCTGCTTAATAATCTTCAATAGAGTATATCTACCTGGATTATTCTTATTTGTACTATACAGCATAGAAACACAATGATCTAAACACTTTTGAAGTTGTTCTTGTGTCATATCAATCAATCGTATTTCTTCCTGAACTTTAATATCTCCAACAGTCTTTTTCGGACCTTTCCACACGTAAGTCTTTACGTCATTCTCTTTAGCAATTTGTGCACTTGCTAGTGCTTCTCCAACTGTACTCATTCTTTTTTCATATAAAATTAATTTAAAATTATCTATAAAGTTATATCAATATCTTCTTCAGTTTTAACTGGAATAAACTTTATGAAATGGATGTGGTCATACTTATGCTTTACAAAAGTACGACCATTCCACCATTCTGTTATTCCTTTTAAAACTTCTTCGCAATATAAATAGCCGCAATCTCCTAATTTAAAACTACGTTGAGACCAATTTGGATACCTTACACACATTATATATTTAGTTCCTAGTCTTTTTATTTCATCATCTTCTAAAACTTGAAATACATAAGTAGTATATCCGTTAATTTCACGTAAATAATCTATCAAAGTGCAATATGTTGTTATTTTATGAGTATTCACAACATCCATATTTTGCAAAATCAAAGTTTAGATTATCCTGTCCTATAAAACAAGGATGTCTTCTACAATTATTGCAAGAACGTTGTGGAAACTTATACCTATAACCGCTCGAATCTTTTAATATTTTATCAACAGCTTTAGACATGAATTAAAGTAATAATAAGTGCGTATAAAGAAATTCCACAAATAGTCCAAGTTTTTAAATGATTCCAAAATTTTGATTTTTTCAAAGCTTTTGTACTTTTTTCTATTTCCTGTTGATAACTGTTAATTTTCATATTATTTAAAGAATCCAAAGTCTCATAATTTACTATTATTTTGGAATAATCCGAAATAATATTTTGTTGTACTTTATTTTCTTTTAATAACTTATTATGCTCATTAAAAATCAAATTGGTTTGTTTTAACTGAGTCGGAGTTATCACAATTATAGAGTCTTCCACACTAACTTTGTAAGTATTTTGTGAAATACAAGTAATCGGAATCAATAGACTAAATCCGAATAATAGAATCCTACTAAACATATTCTAGTTTAATAACTTCTATACTATCTCGTTTTAATTTAATAGAATCTTTATAATCCTTAATGATTATCTTTATTGTATCTGTTGTAACATCTTTCGATTTTTGTGATGTTCTACCTTGCATAATTACATATGCTAACATTACAAGGCATATTGCAAATATAACATCACTTGTGTACTTTTTTAGATTTTTTAGTTTTTTCAACATTAGCTCTTTTCAAATTATTTTCTTCAATAAATTTGGTAGGAGCTGCAACCCATTCTATATTAATAACTTTTAGTAACTCTTTAGTTTTACTTACTACTTTATATTTCTTTTTAAAAGTAAGTGGAGTAGGAGATGAAACATAGCGTGTATCTCCTAACTCATACCTACCTTCTTTAGTATAAAATAAATCTAAAGTAATACAATAAATAAAACTATTAGATTTACACAATAAGTCATTAGCTTCTGTAAGGAAGCACTCCTGCTGGATAGGTTTTGCCATTCCAGTGATACTTAATCACCAAACTTTTACCATTTACTGAATATCTACTGAGAATACGCGCAATATCTCCTTGATGACATTTAGTAGAAAATGTGGTTTTATACTGGTTTCGACCCCACTTATCAACAGTCTTGAACTTAGAATGTTTCTTTATTTGAATAATAAGTTTATCATAAACATCAAGAGGTGTGGGTGGAACTATTCTATGACCAAAGTTGTCATGACGTCTACGATACTTACGTAACAACGCTTTTTCTTTATCAGTCTTCTCCCACACTTCTGGATCTCTTGGTTCTGCTTGAGGTTGTCTAATACCCAAAGCTACCATCAACTCATTATCATACACATCTACGGGTTCAATTGTTCTCTGTACCATTTTTCCAATTTTTAAATTCATTAATTGTAAATTCTACTATATTACAAACAGTTTCTCTTTGTGATTTAGTCAAATTTGAACGTTTCTCTAATATATACAAATACTCTAATAATATATATCTAGCATCACATTCACCTGCTCTATTATTAATACTATATAGTACATTTTTTACAGGTCTTATCTTTTGAATGTTAGTTAATGTATCATTGAGTAATTGCATAAATTTAATATCTCCTGATAAATCTAAAATATCATTCATTGACAGCTTCCCATTCGTCAATGACGAACTCTAATTTAAGAAAATCACCATCAAAATGACATACAAATCCACCACAAGAAACTCCAGCTGGAGTATAATCTTTAGACTTTATAACTCCTGTCATATAACAGTTTATAACTTGTTCTAGTAATTCTGCTGCTCGTTTTTTAAGTTCTTCAACACTAGGAACTCTAAAATTTCCATCTGAATGTATCCATTCCCAATCTAGAACTTTCATTACATGATAAACTTTATCGAAATTGAAATTCTCCATTATGTTATCAATCAATTTTTGATACTCTCTTAGAATGTTAAGTTTCATTACGCTTTCCTTCCTGTTCTTTGATTAACACTTCCTGGCCTTGTAAGACCACGTTTTACATTCTCACTAAGTGAATCAAACCACTTTTGAGCGGCTTTAAGATTCTCAACTTTTTTCTTGTACTTCATAAGCATTGTGATGATTTAACTGCTAATTTATCTGCCATTTCATTATATTTATCTCCTGTATGTCCGTGTACCCATTTAAAGGATATATTATTACAATAAGAAGATGCTTGTTCATAGGCTTTATCGTATATTTCCCATAAATCTACATTTTTCTTACGTTTCCAACCTTTTGTAGCACAACCGATAACATATTGTGAATCTGATATTATAGTAATACTATTTACCTTCTTTTTAACGGAACGTAATGCTATTATAACTGCACGCATTTCCATTCTATTATTAGTAGTATTATTGTATTTTTTAGAATACTGTAATATCACTTTATCATCTTTTAAACAAATAACACCTACTCCTCCAGCATTTCTGCTAGAAGAATAAGCACCATCCGTATAGAATACTAAATTAGACATAAGCAATTAATTGTAAAGTATTATCTTTAATTTTCCACAAAGTATTTACTGACAATTCTTCACAATAAATATCTAACATAGCTCGAATTAATTTTTCTTTAAGTGGAATTGGAAGTTGCAAATAAACTTGAACTGCTATTTGCCCTTTTTTAGGGTCTCTCATACAAAATTGTAAGATTTCTTCAGTTGCTTCTTTATTTGTAAGTTTATGTTGAATAAACTTATTTCCAAATTTAATTAATTGTTCTTTTGTCATCGTTTAATGTTCCACATTGGAGTTTCACCACCACCTACAAGGACATCAATATTAGCACCTTGCTTATTTGCAATAGTTTCAATCCATTTCAAACTAATAAATTGATTTGGACTAAGATTCATCGCATTCATATAAGCTTTATCAGCTTCAGCTCTCTTTTTCTCAGCTTCAGCTCTTGCTGATTCCGCATTTGCTTTTTGTTCCATTGAGCGTTTCTGCTGAATATATTGTGCTGTTTTATTCATCTCCTCTAATTGATCTTGATTAGGTTTAGCTGCGCCTGTTGTAATGGAAAGAATCTTAATAGGAAATTCTTTATCTTTAGAAAGTTTAGCAACATAAACTGTTACATCTTTTATTAAAGCTTTATCAATTTCATTAAGAACTTCACGGTTACTAATCAAATCAAATGGATTATACATTGATACATATTCACGAGTCTTATTTCTGTAATACACTTGAATATTATTGGCGTACCAATTCTCACCGTAATTCTTTAAAAGAATAGGAGCTTTACCTTTTTCTATTTGAATATTAATATAAGTATTAAAATCCAAAGGTGTATTATCATTAGAGAAAATATCATCAAATGCTTCATCATACCTTTGTGGGGTTATTGTAAACATTTGATATTCAGTGGAAAACCAAATCCATTTCAAACCTGTTGTAACAGATTCAGAACGGATACCACCATGACCCCAAAACACAGGCTTATCAATTAAAACTGCCTCTTGTTCTGCTGATGGTGTTACCTTGTGACAACTAGTAAAAGTCAACAATGCAAGACTTGCTAAAAATAATTTATTCAATGTTAATCATTTTTTATATTAATACTATAATTACTAACTCCTTCTTCTACTGGACGATATATCTTATCATATTTCCAAGATACTGTTTCTAATGTCTGATATTTATCATTATTAGAAATTACTTTATAATGATTGCGATAACTTTCATATACAAGATGTTCTTTACCTTCAGCATCAGTTATTGTTTTATAGTTATCAACATCAAAATAAGATGCTAAATCCATCCAAGGTAGTAAATCAAGTAATTCATATTCCCAAACATTAATCGCATATTTCGGAACATCTACTTTACTGATAGACCATTTAAGTTCTCCGTCCTTTTTATAGAAACTAATTCTATCAATAAGACTTAAATCTCTTTGTATTTCTCCTTCTCTATCATCTGTAATAATATCATAAGTTTTAGAGAAATCATTTAGAAATATAAGCAAAAACTCCATAGGTCTACGTTCTTTTACAGGTATAGTCCAATCTATATCAACATTGAAAGGACCAAATCGTAGACAATCATAGATAGTATTTCTAATATCTTCAGCTGTATGTATTTTTTCTTCTTTAGATAATTTATCATAAAAGAATTTTCCCATATCCTTTGCATAAGTAGTTACATATGTATGTCTACCTATACAATATCTATAGGACGTCCACATTAAATCTTTTAAAAATTCGTTCACAGTGTATCCATTAACTTTTTAACTATGTCAGTCTTATTCAGACTAAATTTCTTAAACACATCTTCTTCTTTTACAAAATGTGTTTCTCCAGGGATTGCATACCAAATATCTCCCATAACTGGCATTCCAAAATGTTTTCCAAAATGAGAATCTATCTTAATTCCAGTTACTTCAGTTTCTTTAATACCTTGACCCGTAAGATAATACAATTTAGTACCAATATCTAATTTTGTTGTTACGTTTATTTGCATAATTAATCAAAAGTTTCTACTACTTTTTTGTCTATTACTTCAGTTCTATGATTCTTAACCCAAGCTTCAGCTTGTTCTAAAGTATCAAAACACACAAGAAAAAGAATATCTGTACAAATATCTCTTTCGGATACTTTAAACCAAAATGGAGTTGGAATACCCCATAGAGTATTTTCTTCTACTTGATATTCCGTTTTTCCATTTCGTAAAGTATATTTAACGATTCGGTATTTTTTCATATATAATTTTAAATTCTTTAATTGGATATACTTTTATAGATACAATTTCAAAATCATAATCCATAGGAACACGAGGTACAAAATTTGAGTCAAATTTTACTGCACTACAAGCTATATTCATATTATCGTATACCCAATGTTTCCATTTAGTTGAATCATTCTTAGTCCATTCGTTATCTTTATACTCATGTACATAAGAAGTTAGATTATTTATAAGAACTTTATAAGTAACATTGTCTACATGATTAATCTCTTTATATGCAGCTTTACATAATTTCAAAGCGTCAAAACGAAACCAAACATCATGTACTGTAGACATATCACCTATGGTATTACACATAATAGGTTCTTCATCATAATCTACTAATACTTCAATTAGATATTTCATTCTACTTCTATACTATATTTATTATTATATGAATCACATTGTTCACAATAACCTAAATCCTCAACATCACCAACTGCCTCAACAAATTGTTCTACAAAATTATGTTTAATAGAATCTGTAAATAATTTGCATTGCAGTATTTTCATACATACTTTAGTTTGTTCTTCAGATGTTAATTCGATGAATTCTTTACCATCAACTTCTAAAGAATAATTACAACCGTCAATTAGTACTAGTTTCATTGTTAATTCTATCAAATATATTAGTTACTATAATTTCTAAAGGAAATGAATCAATTGTATGTGCAAAATTTGCTTCTGTCTCTTCTTTACTTAGAACTGAATAATTCGTTCGTTGTAGATGAAATTCAGAATCGTTATATTCTACATAAGGCCCATAAAAGGTTATATATTTACCTTGTACAGTGTAACTTGTAGGTTTAAAATAACACTTATACCAGTGTGTAACATAAAAATACCACTTATGTAAATAAGATTCAGCTAAATTACTCAATTCAGCTACTTGTTCTTTTTCAAGTGTTTCAATTTCCTCTTTAAGTTTAGCAATTTGAGCTTCTTTTTCTTGAATTTTTTTTGATATTTCCATATTATTTTATAATAAATTTAAATCTTTTTAAACCATTACCTTTCCGACAGTACAAGAAAACTCTACTTTCTTTGGGTAAATCCCATTTCTTTATCCATCTATGGAGTTTTCTTTTACATAAATGTCCATCATGGTATTTTATCCATCCATCTCCAAAACCATAATAAGCCTCATAATAATATCTCCATTTATCTTCTCGCTCAAAATAATCCATATGAGCGTTACCAAAGATAATCTCAATCTCCCAATGTTGCTGCTTACTCTTTATTTTGTTATTTTCAAAGGCTTTTATTTTATAATGAGGATTCTTAACCCCATTTCTTCGGAATGTATCATACTCCGACTTTCTATTCTTAACACTTTGAACAAACCCTTCATCGTAGACCTCATTCATTCTGTCTTGAACAAATTGAATTGGACAATACCTTATGAGATATAAATCAAAAATATTATCAGTATTCCAAATTGGAATTTCTTCAACATTCTTTAATCGTCTAGATACTTCT
Source organism: Anaeroplasmataceae bacterium (assembly GCA_963590725.1). Taxonomy (GTDB): domain Bacteria; phylum Bacillota_I; class Bacilli_A; order Acholeplasmatales; family Anaeroplasmataceae; genus UBA3206. Next base: position 92,453 of record CAVAQB010000092.1, read on the forward strand.
TCTTCAGATTCTGGAATTAAATAATCCATTGGAGTTATCTTATTTCCATAATCGTCAGTAATTGTACCTACACTTTTACACCAGTTATACAATTCTTTATATTGTTCTACTGATGTGATATAAGTTTTATCAATTCCTGCCATTTATATACTTAGTGTTAATATTATCTTTTATATCTACTGAACCATACTTATCTTGGATTAATTTCTTTTGTAATCTTAATTCTGACTCAAGTTCTTTACTATAATCATTTTCATCATACTCGACATATAGACTTTGCCAATTCTCAGGGCCAAGGTCTTGTATAACCATAAATCTAATAGTTTCTTGTATATGTTCTCCAAAATCAAGATATGCTATTCTCATTTCTCCTGCTGGGCCTTGTATTTTACAATAGAGTTCTTCATAATTTCTCTTAGTAAAGTATGATAAATCTCCATTTCTATCTAATACAGGTTTAGCTTCAAAATAAGGAATAAACAATTCTGTTAATACACAATCATCATAAATAAATCCAAGACTTTTAGGGACTTTAAGAATATATTTAACAAAAGGATAGTAGTTATTAAAAATTTCTATAAATTCTTCATCAGGATTCTTCATTACTTACATTTTCTAATTGTTCTAACTTAGTTACTCTATCCAAGATTTCTTGATGCTTATCTTCTAGACGTTGCATCCTTTTATTAAGTAGATGAATCATATCCAGAAGGTCTTTCTCATTGTTTAAAAGACTTACATACTGATTAGTGAGTTTTCTTTCAGATTTATCCCATTTATCGGTACTTTCTTTAATTAGTTCAGTAACCTTATAATTAGAAGTAAGACATTCTGTATATTTCTTTTCTAAGTCTTTTATATATAGAGGTTTCTCTATATAAGCTATGTACATAAAGTACATAGTTATTATACAGAAAAACCCTATTAATAAGTATTCTATTGTTATCATTCTTTAAGTTTATTAAGATATTTTACTTCTATTAATTCTTTTGTCATGGTCTTATTCCATTTAGAACATAGAAGGCTCCTTTACAATAAGCATCAATGAAAACTTCTCTTTCTTGAGGTGCAGCATATATACTACTACAAGCTTCTGCCATCAGTCTTATTTGTTTTTCAGTCATCCTTTATACTCTATTTTATCTTGGTCAATCATAGAAAGAGCGTCAAGTACTCTATAAGCTGGAATTGTAGCAGTGCCATCTAAAACATTACAGTATTGTTCTAAGAATCTCCATATTTTCTTAGCATCAGAGTCTGTTACATATTTTAGTCTTGATTTTACACTTTCAACTGCATTTAACTCAGGCCTAGTGATAGTTAAATCTGACTTTTCTTCTAAGAACATTACTTGCAGTTGTTTAATAGAAGGAATAAGAACGTTATTATATGATTGAACTACTTTAGTTAAATCTTCTTTGATTTTCTCTATTTCTTCTTTTTGCAATTTAATACGATCTCCTAGAGTATCTTCTGTAGAAAGAATTTGAAGACGAAGATTACTTTCATCTCTGATTTCTTTATTTTTTAACTCATTATAGTTATGTTTTATATTATGAAAAACTATAAATAAGATAACAAGTAATATTATAAATGCTATTATTTCCATAGTTATTCTTTAATTCCAAAAGGTTCTTCATCCATAAAAGTAAACCATCGAAGAGCATTAGTGAATAAACAAAAATCCATATAACCGTTAGAACCAGCTGTATAGATACAATCATCTTCTATAACAAATATATGATAGAAAGACTCTTCATCTTTAATCCGACCAAAAGGTTCGTGCTTCTTCATTTCCTCAAAGCACTCTTCTTTAGAATTAAAAGGTCGATATAATTTTTTAACTTCTTCTCTTGTCATTTCTTTTATAATTCAATAAATAATTCCATATTCTTTAGGGTTAGTACTTCGTATAGCCATTATTTCACTTAAGTCCTTTACAGTAAATAGAGGACAAGTATAGCTTCTCATCATTGCTCTTCAGATTTAGGAAACTTTTCTGTAAACATTTTTGCTAGAGCTTGCTGATTACCTTCTATGTTATCCATTCTCTTCTCCTCAAGCTTAATAAGGTCAAGTAATTTTTTACATTGCTCTAGAGCTTCTTGATGATGTCTAAGCTCACTCATAGCTATTTCTTGACATCTTAGAGAAAGATTCATAACATTTTTGATTGTACGCATATTCATTATACAAATAATTACACAAGCTAACATTATAATTACTATATTCATCATATTGTTTCTTTAAGTCGTTCTATACTTTTTTGACTAAAATTTTCTGTAACCTTTGTCAGTGTTTCAAAAAAATGCTCTTTACTTATTTCCTTGATTCTACCAGATTCTAAATAAACCTTATATAAATCGGAACTTAGTGTTATTTGTCCAAGTAAATCAAAGGTAAAATAATAGTCATCTATATCATCTGAAAAACTATAATTAAATGTTCTACCTTGAAGAAATACATCACCATTGCGAACAGAAACAGAAGTTACATAAATATAACCAAAGTCTTCTATATGTAGATACTTACCTATCCAAGACTTTTCTTCTAATTGAACATAAAGTCTCTTTTTTTTGAGAAATTTGATTTGTTCAGAAAGCTCTTCAATATTCTCATCTATCTCCTTTATTGTTGTCATTTTTCAAATATTTATCATATAAACACACTGCCTCAAATGCTATTTCATAAGCACATCATTTACCATATTTATATAGATTATAGTTCTTCTTTAATCTTAAACGTTAGGGTGTTCATGAGTCTATCTAGATTAAACAATGTCTCCTCAATAAAGAAGAAAGTTCGGCAATTATTTTCTTTAATCCATTCTGTAAATCTCTCTGAGAAATCAGAGTAATCTTCACTATTAATAACTTCCTTGAATTTATTTAGAAGAACTTCCCTTAATTTTTCAAATGTAAGAGCATAACTACAATAGTATTGTTGTGTTATGTTACATAAAATTGTAGGAAGATGTTTCTCTATAGTTTGATTAAATTCATTTATATTCATAATTTTATATCATCATCACATCCCAATGCCCATAAAATATGTTGTAATTGATGGACATACTTAATTTCTTTTTTACTTATATCTTCATTAGGATAATAGTCTGGACACGTATATAATTTACTGTCAACAAGATTATCACAAGTGCGCAAATATGCAGGTGAATCGTTAAAATAATAAATATATTCGTCACTACCTTTGCTCACTTCTGTCCAACCATTCTTAAGAAGAATGTCACCAGTAAGAGGAATAGGTTCTAAATATTTTTCCAAAGCACTGTTATCAACAGTAGCGTCAGGATAATGAATTAAACATTCTCCATAGATGTTTATGCTAACAATCTTGGCTACTTTGCCATTATATTGTACCCAATCACCAAGTTTAAAATCTGTCATAATACTTCAAGTTTATTATTTTGATTATGCATATCTACTAGAAAATACAATAGTTGTTCACAAGATGTGCCAAAGCAATCACATTCATGCATTTTAGCTGCTGAACAACTATTAATACAGAAAGCATTAGCTAACGCTTTCATTTCTTTTACTTCTGCCATATAATCTTAATTATTATAATTAATCAAATCTCTACAGGTTCATAACTTACAAAAATATTAGATTCTTCTATTTCTATAGTATTTACACTTTTAAAGAATATATTTCGTTGTATAAATTCTCTGGAACAAACCAAAGGTTTTTATTAGCATCAAAGCCAATTTCTTCATATCTTGGATGTCCCATAAAGTCTTGAACTTCTGGCCAAGAAACTGATATATATTTATTCATTATACTAAATTTTTACAGGTTCATTATCCCAACTCAGCTCTTTATCAATTAACTTTTTTATAGAGCCTTTAGGGAGAATAACAAAATCACTGTTATCTATACGAGGGTCATTAAGCCATTCTTCTTCACCTCTTTTAGGAGGGTAACTAAAAATAACCTCACTACCATCCTTATCTACTACTAAGTATGCCATATTATAAATTTATTTAACGGAATAAATTTAACTGATGTGCTGTTACGCTAAAGAAACAAATGATTTATCCCCACCGCTTATAACATAGCTATTAACTCTATGTTACATAACCGTGAAGGGTGTTAACCCAGAGATTTCATTCAACCCTCAGGAAATGTTTCACTCTTTAAAAGATGGCTGCTTCTAAGCCTACTTTTCAGTTAAATATTATTCTTTATAATCATCAGTGGTACCAATTAGTTTAGCTGTTTCTTCATTATAAGGGAGACATTCACTATAACCAGCACCGCCTAAACCAGTATACGGATAATCATCTTCAATAGCATAATGAGAGAACATATCAGCTATCCAAATATGATTTTCATACCTACATACTATTTTATCAAAAGGTTTGAAATCACAATGAGGAGATGGAATTTGATAACCTTCCCAAGTTCTTACTTCTTTTGAAGGAAAAAGTAAGCATTCTCCATCAAACCCGTCTATATTAAATTGTCCATACTTAGTAAAAGCTATAGGAAAGTTATCATCATAAAGTGCATGAATTACTTCTTCTTTGTCTATATAGTTAAACGTGCATTCACCACATATAGGACTATAGAGTTTAATTCCTTTAGGAGCATTTTTTAAGTAATCTGCTACTGTTTTCATATTTTTATATAATTTTAAAGCATAATCTAATCTTCTTCGGTCAAAATCAGTTGATGTAGTACCTTGTCTAGGAAGGTCTTTTAACTCTATCATTCTTCTTTATAAAGTATTAAAGGATTAATATTTTTTAATTCATAAGCTTTAATGCTTATAAGAGTATGGCAAAGTTCATTACTATCACTAACCCAATACTCACAAACCCAATCATATAAGAATTTAGCTTTTTCTAAATTATCTTTAACGAAAGTTAGAAACTCTTTATGCTTAATCTGAATAATTTTTCCACCTTGTAGAACATAAAAACATTTATCTAGTTCTTCCAACATATCTCCATGATGGTGTTGAAATAATTCATGATAAAGTTCTACGTATTTGTCATAGAACAATTTCAAATAAGATAACATTGTTCTAACATCATCAAGGTCTTTATTAGTACCTATGTAATTTTCACTAACATAATCAGTGTCATTACTATCGCAAGTTACTTCAATTAAATAATTCATTTTCTTTTATGATTAAGTAAACTTTGTCCATAGTAACACCATTAGGTGCTTTTAGGATGATTATTTCTTTAACGGTTTCAATAAGTAATAGTTTCATGTATAATTATGTCCACAAACTAAAGAAATACTTGACGAAATAAGTACTTAATTGCTTCACTTTGAAATCTTGTATCATTTGAGCTATAGCATTTTTCCATTCTTTGATATTATTGAAATCAGCAGGATAACTAAATGCGTTATTTTTGAGAAATTCCAATCTTGGAATAATAAATTCTATAAACTTATTATATACAGGATTTTCAATATCTTCAGTAAATTTATGGAGTTCTTCTTGATATGCTTTTATACGTTTTATTTCAGCATTAATACAAGATTTGATATTATTATCATTACGAGGATTGTTATCTTCATCATAATCAAACCAATCATTTGGGTTGCCACACTCACGGAAAAAACCCTTAACGTTATCAGAAAGCCAACACATAATAGTATAGTCTAATGACCAAGTTTCTGTAATATCAAAACCATACTTACGATAGTAGCGATTTAATTTACGTTTATCTCCATAACGTATATCCCACAAACAACCATAACTTCGGTTAGCTTTAATTTGTTTAGGATTCGGTTTAATGTTTTTAAATAAATTGTTCATATTTTTTATAAATTAGATTAAGCACAAAAAAGCGGAACTCCATTTCTGGAATCCCGCTTGCGACTCTAACACCGCTCCTACCTCATTACAAGGATGGCTGTTCGGATTTTACACCTACTCAGGGTTTGTGGTTTAGTCACTCTACTATAAACCCTTTTTCGTTAATTCTTTTTAAAGTTTGTTTGGATTCTTCATAAAATCTATCTTCTCTATCTACAATGCCTAATGCCCAGAGTGCTTGTATGAAACGAAGATTAGGATTTTCTTTGATGAAATCAACTATTATATTTAATATTTCTAAGTTTTCTTTCATACTGTTTCTTTCAAAAGTTTAGTATAATTCGGGTCTTCCGCATAACTAATCTTATTCAAGAAAGCATAATAATCTCCACCTTTGTATCTATTAGAAATTCTTTTTTTATAATCTACTACACATTCACTCCAATGATTGTATTTGGTATAAGAATTACCTGTTTTCATACCAAATATATTATTATGAGTTTTTGTGAGTTTAGATTTAAAATTACTTGATTCTAACTTTGCTTGTGCCAATACTATATCAGAATGTGGAATATTATGTTTAATCAATTCTTTTTTAACATTAGTCTCATTTAATTCCAATTTTGCTGTTTTCTTCTGAATAATAGTATCTGTTACTCGAATTGTGTCTTTTACCACTTTAACTGGCTGAATTTGAGATTTTGGTTGAAATGACATAACTAGACATCCAAATAAAACTCCAATTAAAAGATAAAAACCATTCTGATAAATTTGTTCTTTCATTTTCTTATTCTTTTATATTGTTCTATTAAATCTAATGCACCATCACAACTCTCCATATCTTTTTTATAAGAATCCCAATCTTCTGGAAATAATATATCTTTAATAATTTGAATATTATTTATTTTAATTCCATATAATACTTTATAAAGAGTTATTCTGGTTGCAATTAAAGCATCAAGAGCACCTTGATATTTTTCTTCAAGATTTCTTACTTCTATATCAAGAAGATGTAGATTCTCTATCGCCGTCATTTTGTATTAATTAAAACTATTATACCTAAAATAAGTGCTAATCCTACTATCGCAAATAATGTAATAATTAAAGGAATATATACAGGCATAAGAACTATCCACCATGACCAATTTATAATACCAGTCAATTTTAGAATACACAATATAATTCCAGCAATTATAAGTGAAATATAACGTTTCATGATTATAAAAAGTGAGGAGCACTTGGCTCCTCATTAAATATATTTATTATGAAATAGAAAAAACAGTCACACTATAAAGTGAAAAGCCGAATTGCTTTTCACACATCTGAGTAATTTTTTACTTATGCATGGTAGATATAACCTTTAGCATAAAGTTTGGCATACTCTGTAAAATACCATTTAAGACATTTTTTAATAAAGTGTAACATAATGTTTAAAAGTTTAAGTTAATTTAATCATCTAATAAACTCTCAATATAATCTTTTTGATGCTGTATATATTCGTCACTCTTGTTTTTAGCCACAATAAGACTTAGTTCAAAATCATCAACACATTTTATCTGTTTAGAAAGAATCTCTTTAAAACGAACATAAGCATTAGATTCAGCTCTTGCTCGTGCAATTCGCATTCCTTTCTCTTTATCATATTGGTCTGTAGGATGACAAACTGCTATCCCTACAGCTGTAAATTTATTATCTCCAATATACAAATAAGAATCTAAACACTTAACCCATTTAAGAGTCTCAGGAATAGTTACTTTAATCACTGCTGTAATTGTATTTCCTTTGAAGAAATACTTCACTGAACCAAAACTTAATTTAATTTTATCCATAATTTTTAATTTAAAAAGTGAATATTGTAGGACTAAGAAGATTCGAACTTCTAATACAACAGTCAAAGTGTTGTGTGTTGCCATTACACTATAGTCCTGTAAAAGAGCTGTCTTATTAGACAGTTCTTATAAAAGAGATAAATTAGTTCACACTATCAAGATGCACTGAATCTATAGAATCAATAGATATTGTATCAATGTCATTTGATGTGTTAGTCTTGTTAGATGTACAACTCATAACACCCAACATTAAACAAAATAAAAACACTAACTTTTTCATTTTACTTTAAATTTTAAATTATTCAACAACTCTAATAAATGCTTGACGACCTGAAGCTTCATCCCAAACTCCTGTTCCTTCAGCACTTCTTATTACTACACCTCTATTTTCAAGATATTCGGCTACTTTAATTGCACGAGATTCTGAAAGTTTCTGATTATAATCTTCTGTTCCTTCAGGACTTGCTGTAGCTTCAATTACTACAATAGCATCTGTTGGAATCTTATTCAATTCCTCTTTCGCACGTTCATTTAAATCACTACTATTATATGCAAAATTTACAATATAAGTTGTAGTAATAAAATGAGGAACTGTTATAGTATCTACTTTAGATTTTTCAGCTTTCAATTCAGCAATTCTTTGATTAAGCAAATCTATAATATCTTGGTCATAAGGTTGAACTGTCTTAAATGAACCTTCACTAGATTTAAAATGATATACTATACCTGCTGTTACTTCAAAATTTCCATGATGCTTGGTAAGTATTCCATTATTAATATTACCCCAAACTACAGAAGGATTAACAATAATAGCAAATTCTTTATTCAGGTTGAAATTACATTCAATACCGCTACGGAAAGTCATATAATTATGCGGTTTAACATCTGAACAAGTTTGATGTCCCCAACCCAAGCCAGTATAAATAACTGGTTCAAATACCCTATGTTTATAAGCAAACATATTAAGAACATTGAACTTAGCATAACCACTTACATTAACGGCATCAAATGCAGTGTGGTTATTAAAATTACCATTACCTGTTCCAATAAGAGTACGACCTTCTACACCTACACCCAGCCAAGGATTGATGTACTTATCTATTCCAAGTACAGCAATTGGAGCACAAGCAGTATGACCTGAGAAATAATTGTCAAAGGTTGTTAATACACCACCTTGCAACGTTACTGACACATGATCTGTAAACTTACTTGAACCAACATAATTTGTTGCATTACACATACAAGCACTTACAATAAGTGCAAACATTAACATTAATTTTTTCATTTAAAACATTTTTTAAGTTTATAATAATTATCTAAAAATAATAAATCCTGCACTTACTTCAAATGCAGGATTTCTTATATCCATAAGATACGTGTACTATTTGAAAGTTAGCCAACTTACTCCGTTTCTTGTTGTCACGAAGTCCAAATGTCACTAGAAATATAGCTTTCTAGAGGCTGAAGTAATATGTTATTTAAAATATCTTTTTTTATAATTTGTGGATTTACTAATAATTCAAAATTACTTCAATTTCTGTATATTTAAAAATTTATTTGATAAATTTTCAAATTTCTAAATGGTTGTAAATTTATTTCTATTTACTCTATTTTAATAAATCTGATAATGGAAAATTATTCTATTGGGGATAGTATAAGTCTTTATTAAATCTTTTAATTGCTCGATTTTCATTTAATGTTTCCATTATCTTATCTAACATTTCATTTTCTTCAAGTGTTATAGGCTCATCGGGATCTTTAAATTCCTGAATTTTATTAAGTAATGATTCTTTTGTTGTAGCTCTGTTTACAAGTACATCTTTCATGACTATATCTCCATCAAAAATCTAAGGAATTTGTGAAACTTTGACAAAACCTTGTTTTTCTAGCATTGGAGATAAATCTGATGTAACTGTAAACATTGTAGGTTGTGAAGAATCAGCTACTCGTCTTATTAAATCTGCACCACTACGTAAACCCTCGGGAGCAAAATGTGTTGGATGAAATAAATTATTATTATCAGGAATATACTATGCTGTTGCATCTAATAATAAGGATTCATTGTCAGGATGTTTTATTCCAATTTCATTTCCGTAAAATAAATTACGTTTTAATCCTTTATAAGTATAACTTCTTCTACGATGCATTGCATTTTCATAATTATGTTGTACTCTAATAGCAGCTCTAGCATTTGGTATAGTCATTCTTTCGTTTTCATTATATCCAGGATGTTTTCTTGATGCTGTAATTTTACCATCTTTAGGATAAATATATGCAGGCTAAATACCCTATTCTACTGATTCTACTAATTCTTCAGGTTCTTCTACATATCTGTATTTTTCTCTCTAATATACTCTAGGAGTTCTTTCTTTATATTTTACATTAGAATAAGATACACGAGGTATTAATCTTGGAGAATTAGCTTCAGTCCAAGTTATACTTAAAGGTGTATCTTCAGTTAAATACGGATTATATGAAATATTATGAGAATAATTTTGAACTTGTGTATTTATTGGAGTATGATCAATTTCAGATAATAATTTTTTACCAAAATAAAGATTTCGTCCAAAACCATAAAGATTTTTAATAATATCAGTTGCACTTAATAAATCAAATTCAGGAGATACTTGTTCCATAGGTGCTTCATTTTGCGGTGTATAATTTGCTTGTACCGTGTGAGCATTTCCATTGCTATCTATTGTTGCTACTTGATGTTTTTGTACTAATTTCTAAGTTGCATCAGCATAATTATGTATATTTTGCTATCTATTATTATAACTGTTTGCTTGATTTATTGAAGCTTGTGTTCTAGCTCTTTGATTTCCAGATTTTGCTTGTTGTGAATTATATCCTATAGAACGTGATGTTGTAGAATTAGTAGTACTTTCTACAGGTATAGATGTTCTAAACTACCCTGTACTTGTATTTACATAACCGTATTCTCCATTAACACCACGTGTTAATATCCAATCTCCCATAATTATTTATTTTTTATATTATTTTTTAAGAAAAAGATAACCTGGAGTTTTAGCAGTAGGGAATAAATCCTATTCATTTACACCAGTTTTACGATACCACTCATTAGTACGCTCTATCTAATTTCCATTTTCAAAAGGAAATGGGTATCCGTGTGTATTATACCAGTCAGCATTATATTTATCATCTAGATTTCCCAAATACATAATACTATGACCATAATTAGATGTTTGTAAAATACTTCCTGGCTTTATAGTTTTTTCTCTAAAAGTTTTTATAGCTTCAGGGCCAAAAGGAACCATTGTATATCTACCAGCATATCTTTGATTTTTAACAAAATCTACATTAGACCAGTTTTTCCTTCCATTTAGACCTTCAACAGAGTTTATACAACCCCATCCTGCTGGTGATGTCGGATGTGATAAATACTAATTACACATTTGAATATCTCTAGCATATTGTTCAGGATATTCATCATAATAACCTGATAAAACTCGTTTACCTATAGAATCTTTTACTAAAGAATAAAAATAATTATTTACTTTTTTATTCTGCTAACGTGCTTCTGTAGTACCATTATAATTATAAAGATAAGGCCCTCCTTTATAAGAATACCCCATTGGAACTGAACTCCTACTTAAATCCAAATCATCTGCTAGAAATGGTACACTTGGTGCTAAATCCTATCTCGCATATTGTAATGCTAATGAATCTTTTGTAGGTTTGGTGCCTGAAGTTCTTACCCCTACATTATAAGGAGTAAAAACCCCATTAGCACCTAAACGCATCCACTATTTTTTCTTTGAATCATAATACTTGTATCCTTCTTTTACGGCTACACCGTTGCGATACCAAGTATTACCTTTTTTAATTAGTTTTGGTCTTGCCATTTTTTAATAAATTTTTTTATTTTTTCTTTCAGTCTTTTTATCCAAATATATCTATTTCTTCGTTTTCTTAATTTCCATAAGTAAACAGCATAATCATGTCTCCATTCTTTTTTCCGAATATTATGCAACTTATATAATTTATTAAATTCTTTAATCCACTCTTTAGGTGTATCTAAAAAAAAGAGTATATGGTCACTAGTTTCATTTTTAATTTTTTCAATGTTAAAAGTTCCATCTTCTCTCATGAAACATTTTGGATCTCTTAGTATTATACATCCCATATTTTTAATTATTTGTTTTATTATAATTACCGTATAAAGGTACAGTTGAAAGATATTTATATTTTGAAAGGTCTATAAGATTTAAGTTCTCTTCAGGCTGACTTTCTTCAACAGATCGTTTTTCACGCGGTTTTCGTTGTGTTACAAATACATTTTGTTTTGCAGTTCTTGTTTTTGGATCAATATACATATCATAAGTCTCTGCTTGTTCTGCATTCCAACGTTCTAGTTGTTCAGGAGTCATATCTTTAAAGAATACATTTGCTTCATTGTCAGGTTCTCCAAAATATCGTTTAAGTCCAAATTTTTTATATGTTTCTCCCACAGTATTGGTTCCATTAATTCTTGTTGTTACAGATGGTGTTACAAAACCTTTATTATTTTTAGCAAGCCTATACATAGTAGGATTAATATCTGTAGAATAACCTTTAACAACCACCGTTTTTTGAGGCTTTGGAGACACACCTGTGTAAATATATCGTAATCTATTAAATAAAGTAGGGTAATCCTAAACTAACTATGCTGCAGTTCTTGCAAAAGTATTCTAAGATAATGGAACATTATCCCCTATAGCGTTTGTTAAAGTCTTGGCATCAGCTAAAAGTCTTTTACCAACAGGAGTACTATCAACTATTCTACCATTTATTATACTAACATCTGGATTAAGATGAAATTCTGGATTGGTTTTCATGTCATTATATCTACTTGAAAAAGGTTTTCCGAATACAGCGCCACCCCTCTCAATATATCCTCCTGGAATAGGATCCTGTTTAAAAGTTGGCTTATTGGCAATATAACCTACATTATTTTCTGAGGTATATTCGTGTGCCCAATCACCTTCAAATCTTCTATAAGGAAATGATGGCTTAGTATTGTAATTAATAGCAAGTTGTTGTCGCCTATTCTATACAGCATCCTAATACTTTCTAAATTTCTCGTATGCAAGATGTGGTTTTGCGGATAACGTAGAATTATTAATACCATTTAAAAGTAATATATCCATAGTACTACTGAGATTAGGATCTCCCATAATACCAACATTCTCTTTATTCCAAGGTGATACCCATCTTTGATTAAATGCACCTTGTCTTGCTGTTTCAGCCCATCTTGTAGGACTTATACCTGCGCCTATATAACTCATAGCTGTTTGAGCTGGGGTACCCTGTGAACCAGTAACACCCTAATATGCTGCATCAGTTAATGCAAATGGTGCTCCAAATACAAAACCATTAAACATCTCAAATGGAGCATTTGGATCATAAGCACTAAGATCATGCCATCTATTGTACTCTCCACTGTCTTGATATGTAGTGGACGGTGTGACAACGATTCCATCTTTAATTTCTGGATATTCCCAAATATACTAATCTGGATTATTAATCTATTCTTGTGTGCCCTACATTACAGCAGGGTTTTGTAATGTCTAATCAATTGTATTTCCTGTTTTTTTAACTAATGTTCGTGTCATATTTATTTTAATTAATAACCGTTATAATCCAATACCCAAGTGGTATATATATCATCATACTCCTCTTTGGACATTTCACCATTTTCGTATTTCTTCTTACAATCAGCAAGATAGTTGCATACTTCTTTGTCTCGTTTGTTTATATCATATATACCATATAAGAAAAATAGTATAAGAGCAATAATAGGTATAGTAATAATTGCAATACCAATACAGGTATATATGCCACCTGCCATTATAAGACCTACGATAATAAATAATGGAAGTAAGTACAAAGCTGGTATAATGTGTTTAAAAAATTTTTTCATATTATCTAAATTGATCGTTATCTTTATTATATTCTTTAGTTCCATTTATAGTAGAATTAGTTTTTTTCCTTAAAAATAGCATCTAATTGGGTAATAAATATTCTTGAGTAAATGGTTTTCCTCCAAAAGCTCCTACTAATTCCAAATTCTTTATATTATGACCTAATTTGCTTATCCAAGGTATTTTTGAATTTTCTAAACGAGTCGCAGTTTTGGTTATACCTCTATGAAATGTTCTTACATCTAATAAAGGTTGTACATTCCATATATCTCGGAATATTACATTACGTCCATTAATAAAATGATAACCAGGTAGACTAGGCCGTGCGTCTGAAGGATTAAAAAGATAATTACTCCATCCACCAACTGTAGTAGCTTTATCATTAGCTACTATATTACCTGATTTAACATCACCATAATAATCTAAAACAATAGGAAAATCTTCTTTTTGAATAGGTGTTTGATTATTTAAATATTTAGATTTTACAAATCTTATATAATCACCATCAAGACTATAAGTTCCATTCGGTTGTTGTATAAATAAACTATGTTTTGTACCATCGGGTAACGTTTCTTGATGTGCAGGAAGATTCATACTTAACCTATGAGCATCGTTTCTAAACATTTCATAAACTTGAGGTTCATTCCTATTATTAAACCACTAAGGTATATAATCTCCATCTTCTACTCTAGTTCTAGTTTTCATCCAATCAGGTTTAAGCATATCAATTCCTGTTCTAAATAATTGCATGGATCTTGAACGAGGTGCATATGGATCACCATTACCATAACCAGAAGGTCTTATATTGTCATAATATGCTTTACCTAAATATTCTCTAGCATATGGTTTAAAAGAATCATTCATTTTTCCTGTAAGCCAATGCTATCCGAAACCTGTAAGTGCCTTTATTCTAGGAATAGAATAATATGGTATTGCAACTTGTGCTGTTTCTTTAATATTATCAGAATTAATTCCATGTAATGCAGCATCAGCTCCAGCATGTGTAAGTATAGCTGTATTTAACGCTGTTGCTGTATAAGGATTCATTCCAGTTAATGCTAAAGCTGTAGGTACACTACCTCGTTGTGCATATTCTGATGCTTTATCAAAATCACCATATAATGCGTTATTTGCAGCCATACCATATCCAACACCTGGCACATAGTCTGATAAAAAGTCAAATGTATTATGAATAGCATTTCCTACATTTGATTTCATATTAAGGAACGGATGCTTTTTTGCCCAATATTTTTCGTCCATTGAAGATTCACCTTCGAGACGTTGTGATAATTGTTCATCTTTATTTGCTACAGGTTGAGTTGAATTATAAATATTACCCTGTTCATCTCGATATGTCCACTATGATTCATCTCCTAATGTTGTATTTACAGGTGTAACATAAGTTCTACTGTCATTATTTTCTGTAAAATACTATCCGTTATTATTTTTAAAAATTGTTACTGGCATAATTTATTCTTATTTTTAAAGGATTACTATAGTCATTTAATATTGTTGATAAGGTTCTTGTTAACAATAATTCTTTCGGAATTATAACCATATAATTTTTATAAATTTTTTTCATATTCTTAGAGAAATTTAATAATTCACTTGGGACTCTGTTTTTTCCATTTATCCTGAAAATTATACATGCTTTTTTCAATGTTAATCAATTACCTGTACAAAATCATTCTATGAGGCATTATTAAATACTTCCACCTAATATAATTAGTGTTAAAAATAATAAACAATATATAATAAATATTATTTTTGCTAATAGTATTTTATCAGGATGTTTTTTAAAGTATTTAGCTATTTTAAATGAAATTAGTATACATAATGGTAAAAATAATCCAATCTCTATTGTCATTTTTTATTTTTTTTAACCAGTTTTCTTTTAAAATTTAGCTAACAAGCATGGTCATAGCCTGCAGCCTAATCTATATTATCAGCAATTCCAGCAGCTTGTATTCCATATCCAATGTAATCATCTACTTTTCCAGGAATCACTTTAGTAACTGCACCAATTCCTTCTTTACTAGCATTAGCCGCATCAGGAACTAAATGTATTGGTGAGTCATAATCCATTGTAGCATCATAAATATTATATATCCAGTCAGGAACCTACAATCCATACCCAATTGCCTTTACTACAGGATGTGGAAAAAAAACCAATCCTGATCCAAGAGCTGCTGCTCCTGCAGCGAATCTTCTAGCATTTACTTCTGAATTAGTTAACCATCCATTTTTTATACGTTCTTCCCATTCTTTCTACTAATCATAAGCCTAATTCTAAGCCTCTTGCTATGATATTAAGAATTCTAATCCACTTTGTCCTTTTCTAATTTTATACATATTTTTATTCAGTTTTAAAATAATAAAATCAAATTATATCTAAGTACCGTCAACAGACCTGCAATTCAAAAGATTGATATTCTATCCTTTTTGAAATAGTAAATTTAAAATAAAGTTAGAGATTAAATAAGAACGTGTAGACTAAGACTAAAACTAAAATTAAGGCCCACATCAACAACTAAGAATAAGTCTTATGATAGTATAAATTCGTTGATGTGGTCAAATGAATGAGCCTATATCTCAATAAATATAAGCCCTATTAAATTCCCATTTTTTAGTAATAATTTAAAAATGTTCTTACTTAATCTCCTTAAATGAGAGTTAGGATTTGATTTGGTCCAAGTCTCTCAACCTTTTTTTTATTTACCCAAGCTATTCAAGAACTCAATAGTTTGCTCAAATGCTTTAGGTATTGCGAATTTCACTTTAGATAAACGTTCTTGTTCATCTTCAAGAGCATCAGTATATTCTAGACGAAGTTCTTTCATCCTTGCATCATAAGCGGCACGAGCTTTTGAATACTCTTGTAACCGTTGCTGCTGGATTCTAGTTTGCTCAACTCGTTTCTTTTCTAGAGACTTTCTTAAATCACTTTTCATGTGATTAAGAGATTGCTCTATCTTACGATACTCACTTTGTAAATGAAGAAATATTTTGTCTACTTCTTCAGTATTTACAGATGCAGTGTAATGTGTTACTACTGTATCTCTACCCGAACCAAATGTTTTGTACGGCGTAGATTCTATCTGATGTAGAGCACGTCTAGCTTCTTCAAGAGGTTTATTAGGATGAATAAACTTACCATAGACAGCAGCTATTGCTTCCAATGCTAAATAGGTTTGTCTATCTTTAATAGAAAGTTCAGCTATTGCATCATCCATATCTAAAGTTTCAAGACCTTCTGGCAAACTTGGTGCTTCAGGAATCTCAGTATTTGTAAAATTACACCACGTTTCAAAGCTAATTCTGCTTCTATCACGTTTAATTTCTTCAAGATTATTACGAGCTTCTGCAAACCAAGAAATGAAAGAGTTCATTTTGCCTAGTCTATTAAGAGCAGATTGAATGGAATTCAACATTTCGGAATTAACTCCTACTGCTGTTTGTACTTCTGCTGTATTTCCACCAAGACAACTTACAGTAGAATT
Source organism: Anaeroplasmataceae bacterium (assembly GCA_963590725.1). Taxonomy (GTDB): domain Bacteria; phylum Bacillota_I; class Bacilli_A; order Acholeplasmatales; family Anaeroplasmataceae; genus UBA3206. The sequence goes on from CAVAQB010000092.1 coordinate 109,499, forward strand.
AACAAAATTGATGTTATTCAATCTTGCTTCATCAGCTGCTTTAACTTGATTAGCAATTGCACAAAGATGTGCTGCGCTAGTTTCATTTAAACCTTTTTCGCCTTCTTTAGCGAAGAATACTTCATTTAACTGTTTCATATCTATTGTATTTTAAATATTATCTTATTCGTTTATATTATATAAATATTGTATTTAAATGTTATTTACTTAATAAAGTAATCTAGTTATTCTCACGAACCACTAGATTTAAAAAATCAAAAACCACAAATCGTACTCCCTAATGGTAATGCTCCATTTTCCCAGAATTAAAAGTTCTGTGCTTCACTTTAAAGCTTAGAGAGCAAAAAATCCTACTATTTTCACAAACTGTAGGATTTAATTTGTAATATCTAAAAATTATTTAGAAGAGATCTTAGACCTCTAAATTTGTACCTTGAGAGGGACTCGAACCCTCACGTTCCATACGGAACATTTGATTTTAAGTCAAATTTGTCTACCTATTCCAACATCAAGGCAAGAAATGCTACTTTATTAACCCATAAAGTAGCAAAAGGGCCTTTAAAATTCTTAAATGAAGAGATATATCATAGTAATAAATTAAAAACTTACTCCGTATTTCTACGGAGTAAGAAAACAATTTAAAACAAAACATTATCTTTTAATAAATACTCTATTCTCACGAACCGAGTATTTTAAACTTTGACTATTTCAAAGTTAATATTAATTAATAACAATTAAAAACAAAATACAAATTAAAACAAAACTGTCTATTTAGAAGGAGGACAGAGATTCGAACTCTAAATGTAACCAAATTTACATCCTCCTAAATGTTATCCTGAATCAATCTAATTTACTTTTTAATAACTATATATCCACAATCTTCACAGATTTTTATTGCGGGTTCAAGAAATGGATTTTCACCATTCTTTTTTTGAATTTTAGTGTTATTGCGACGCTTAATAACTTCCTCTATGTGTTTATAATACACAGGCTTAGAAGGAAACATATAAATTCCGTGTGAAACACGGTTGATAATATGGTTATTCGCTAATACTGTCAACAGGCCACTATCTTTAGCAAAACCTATTTTCACTAGGATTTCATACATTTCTTTTGTGCGGAATGCTTTACTTTCATTTTGGAAACGTATTTCATTGTACGTTTTAGTTAAGTTTTTGTAATCTTTCATAATTCTTGTTTTTAAATTGTTGTATTAAAGTTTGAGAATTGTTTATTTCGGAATTGATTCCATTCGCTAAGATACCTTTATACTGAGATAGTATCAAATCATACATCGGATAATCTTCGCGAATACCGAAACCGTTTACTCCATAAGGTTCATTTATATTTGCTTCCCAGTAAGAGATTGCAAATGTATTTAAACCAAAAATGGAACCAAGCATTACTTGATGTGGAGTTAATGATTCAATATCTTCATTCTTAAAGTAATAATTACTATATAGAATAGCTGATTTGAATCCGAGTGATACTATTTTCTTATGCAGCTCAAGTAAATCTAAGAGTGATTTAGAACCTCTAACTTGATTAAGAAGCTTAGGTGCTTCTTGTATGATAAACTTAGCTGTAAGATACTTATTTGTACATTCCATTATTTGTTTGTTGTGGAATATTCTATTCCAACGTGTATTCTTTATAACTTTCATAACTTCTATTTGTTTCGCATTTTAATTCTCAGAAATGCTGTTTAGCTATTTCTAAATAATCAGAAAGAAAATCTGAACATTGTTTACCTGAATTAATATTGCCAGTAAATTTAATATTTAATATTCTCTCGCAGAATCTAACAGCAGATTGCTGTTTAGATGTAGCACGGTAGTCTGCATGCTCAACTATCTGCCAATCATATCGTCCTTTAATTTCGCGATAAATTTCGGCTTCTTTTCTAGTTTTTGCATAGCAGACTACGTGAAATGTTCTATCTAAGACGGCAAACATAGTGAACCTACTTGTATTAATTCCTGGGAATCAATAAAATCATTCCACTCTTCGCAGTCAATATAATTTGCAAGCAGGTGGTAGGGATTTAATTGTATAAGACGATTTTGTATATACAAAATATTGTCTGTTATTAAAAGTCCTATACCCAAGTATGTCATGTTTTTATATACGTGCATTGCTTTCATTTTCTATAATTTTATTGAGTAAAAAATCTAAATATAAACTAATAACGTGAATAATCCTGTCAGTCACACAATGAAATATAAAAATTTAATCATTGTCTATATCTTTTTTTAAATCAGGAATATAGCACATAATACATAAAAGTATAAGTGCTGTTAATGACTGATGCCATACTACAATGGCTATGATGGCCATAAGCAATAAGCAAATGACCACCATATTCCAGATTATATTGCTTCTTTTGAACATAAGTCGTAATCTCTTACTGAAACATATTTACCATTGATGTAGTTAAACTCATCATCAAGTTCAACTTTATCTTCTGGCCAGTATGTTGGATTATACAACTCGTTTTCAGAATCAATAGAGAAAAATATCTCACGTGCTTTACTGAATGGTTGCCACACAGAGGCAAACAAACTTTTTTCTGTGTAACCATAGGAGCGAAGATACACGCCGTCTGCTCCTGCTCGGATAATTTTTTTTAGTGTCATGTTTTAATTGTTTTTGGTCCTCTCAGAAAAGAATATCTAAGAGGACATTGTTATAGACTACATTCTTTAATAAGATTGTTTATGCCATTAACTATTTTAATATTATCCTTCTCAAGTTTTTTACTGTACCTTTTGAAGAATTCCAATTGTTCCAATGCATCTTTGAGCTTACTAGTCAAGCTGGCTTTATTATAATCAGCTTGGATTTTTGCTCTGTAAGCACGCTGCTTAACACCCTCAAGTTCACCTCTAAGGTCTTTTATGATGTTGTCGCGTCGGCTCAGATCCGCCCGTAAATTTTCAACCACTTGAATTGTTTCTTTGTAAGTGGATTTAAAATTTACAAATTCACTATATTCGGTTTCGTTTAAAATGTATTGCATTTTTCTTTATTTTTAGTTAATATTTAGTTAATATGCAACTCCTAACCTAACTTAATAGGTCTAAACTCTTGTTGCACGATAGAGTTTGGCTAAAGAGGCTGAACATATTTAGCCAGAGCGTCCCATGTCTCAGTATCATTGTGACACTGATACTTTAATACGGGCGCTGAGCCTGGTTTTGATATCCCGTTGTTAACGAGGTATCTATGAAAGGCTCGTCCTGACATATCTACAATTACGTAGTATACGTCGAGAGTTAACTCCTCCCATATATCCCAAGCTCTGACTATTGTCAGCTCTTTGGTGCCACGCACCAACTTAACACCAAGCTTATTGAAATGCTCAATAGCTTTGGTATTGTCGGCACCTATAAATACATTTGTTTTCATTGTGGTTTTAAAAAAAATTTTGTGCTTTTCTGTTGCCAAGTTAAACACTAACTCCGTGATACACGTTACTATTATTCACGTGTTTAGCGTACAAACCCAGGTACACTCACTATAAAACCATCCTTACGGACGCAAAGTGGATGACCTGTGGCAGGTGCAACACAGTCAGTTCTTCCTGCTGCTTTAGCAGCTGAAAGCACCAACGCTGACACTATATAAAGTGTATCAGCTTTAGGAGCTGGAAGACCAACTATGTCACCGTATACGCAATCACATACACCACATGCATCAAAGTCAGTAAACGAGTTACTAACTCTGGTAACACCCTGTGATGGATACACTGTACCATCATTGAGTGTTATGGCATGCGGTGTTAGATTAACAAACGTTGCCATAAGTTAGAAAAAAGTACCCTAGTCGAGTTACAACCTCGATACAATGCTTTTATTTACTAGGGTTTGTGGCCTAAAATACTATTGAGCAACCCCAACTTTCATCAGCACACCTCTCGATTTCAGATAAGGCATCGACTAATTCATCGAAGAATTTGATGTTGCCTTTTTCTTTATCATTAGCAAAACATACAGCTTTAAATATTTGCTGTGCGCCAGCTTTGTCTAACATAAAGGAAGCATTCGTGCGAAGCCACTCTGCCAAATTTTCCATAAGTTCGGAAGTCTTGAAAGTATAATGGTGTGCAGTTTTGCCGCCCTTGTAGTACCATATTGCAAAATCGTCTATTTGATAGACGAATTTTTTATTTGCCAGAAGTTCCTGTTGGCATTTATCCAGTCGCTTTTCTAGTAGCTCGGACAATATTATACTATTATGTTTTATTATGTTCTTTAATGATAATGGTGAAGTATTACCTGCTTCAACCATTTCTTTAAACTTCACCGAAATTTTTATAATCTTTTCCATTTTATTTTGTTTTTTATTTGTTTATTTTTTTTTATTTATACTCAAATATTTTATTAAAGCAAATACATTTTAAAATGTTTATGTATATATTTACTTTAACAAAATATTCGAGTGATTACGTGATAGTGAGTGGAAGTTGGCCGAAGGAGCCACCACGCCCATATGTTTTTCCTACTCACTATCCTATGGTCAGTAACTAAAACAGAACCATCCTCTAATAAAAGATTCAGATCCTGTTTTAGTTTGGCCTTAACAGTAATTAGAGCCAATTGACCATGTACACCCTACAGTTCCGGGGCTTCTCGTCGTTGTAGCGGAAGCCTTTGAAGTCTTCCTTGTCGACGGAAAATGCCCTACCCACCAACACGTTTTCCCAGGCCTCTTGCCAGGAATTAGTGTTGAAAACGTCGTCCACTACGGAGCCCGAAGACTCCTTATACTCATCGGTGCCTTCGCCGTCCTCGTCGGCGATTTCAAATCGCTTTCGAAGGAACGACAAGTAAACTTTCTCTACGCCCTCGCCATCGGCTTGCCATTTGGCATTCCGACCGTTGCCCGATTTCTTGGCGCGGGCAACGAATGCCACCATTGTGACAACGGGGTTACCGTTGTCATCGAGGATTTCTTCCCCGTTGATGATGACATTTTCGTTGTATAATTTGCTCCCTGAGGGGAAGATGTAATCGCCGGGTTTTAGGCCCCCTTCACCTGGGCGGCCAAAGCGCATGCTTGGCTGCTCGGTGTTATAATCAACTTCCCTTAATTTGTTTTTCTTAATTTCCCGTTCCATGTCTTCTTTTGTCAACATAATATAATTGTATTAAATTGCTGTCTTTCCATGCTGCCATACTATATAACTTGGCAATGCTCGTAACACACTGCTGCAACCCGTTTATGTAAACGTTGGTACAAACTGCATCAATTTTTTATAAGCGTAGATGCACCGCTAAATACATATGGGTGCAAATACAATCTATTTATGGTTTACATTTTATTCCAAGGGAATAAAATTTATCCTAACCGACCAAATCGTGTTGGTCAGTTAGGATTGTAGGTTAGCGGAACCCCGAAAGCGTTACTATTATTCACGCTTTCGGTTTAAAAGGTTTTTACACAGTGTAAAATTGTGTTAAAACCTTTTTCTTTCCGTTAAGGTCTTTGTACGCAGTGGTTTTTCGGTCGCACACTAAGGTACGACCGACAAGGTGCTCTGCGAGCTTGCGAAGCACATCCTCATCGGTGTCTTCGCTATCCTGCAACTCTTGAGCGAGGATGTTGAATTGACCCTTTTCGGGGTCAAAATTTACTTCCTCACAATCCTCGTTCGTTTTTGTACGAACGAGCATTGAAAGGAATAAGCTTTCAACTTTTTTGTCCTTTTGCAGGAAAAGGACAGGGCACAATTTGTCCGATTCATCAAATCGGACGAATCCGTAACTTACGCCGTCCTCTGGCTGGCGTGCGTTAGCGGATTTTTTACAAATCCTCCACTCGTCGCCGTGTTTCCACGGAGACGTAAATCGGGTTTTTTGAGTGCTCCCGTCGCACTTTTTCTTTTCAACTATTTCCATAGTCTTTTGTTTTTAAATGTTATTAATTTTGGGCTGCGGCTACGCCCATTACCTTTTACCGCTAGGTAAATATGTTTGATATATAGTCTATTTATAATTTTTACTTTTAAGACCCTACCCCCGTAGGGTCTTAAAACCTTTTGATTTTCCAAATCAAAAGGCGGGGGGCTGCGACCCCCGGTGTCCTACCTCTTGTATATTATCCTAGCTCTTGTATATTATAACACATATTCACTATTCTTTCTATTTTCTTTTAAAGCTTGATTTTCTAATTTTAATTGTTCTATTTCACGTCTTAATTCAGCTATATCATCAGTATTCTTTTGAATTTTTTCATCTTGCTCTTTAAATTTCCAAATAAATAATTGGTCTAATTCTCTTAGTTGGAATCTTTTTGTAAATTCAGAAGCTCCTTGTAAAAATCCTTTCTTTTCTAATGCTCTATTACATCTACTAATAGTAGCTTCAGGCATTTTAATTAATGATGATAATTCTTTATTAGTATATTCTATTTTCCCTTCATCGTCTTCTTTAAACATATATTGTTGAGATGCGACTATGTATGACTTCTCTGTAAATGTTAAATCTGGTTTATCTAAGAATTCATAACTAAAAGGTTCAAATTGCTTTTTATTATTAAAGGTATAAATTAACTTTCTTCCTTCTTTTCTTACAGTTAAATATTCTTCTTTAATTAAATTGTCAACACATTTTTTAATCGTCTTAGCAGCTGCACCAGTATCTTTAGTAATTGTAGCATAACTAGGAAATGCTTCTAATGTATTCTTATTCATATATCTTCTAATAGCTATGTAAATTAATTTATCTTTCGGGTCTAGGTCAGGTTGTGCATCCGAATTAGCTGGATGCGGATAAATTACAAATTGATTATTTTTCATATTTATTTTAATTATAGTATAAATATAGTATAATTGTATCAATTACCAAAATAATACTATGTTAATTTTTGTAAAACTCAGAGATACCAAGGTTCGCTACGTAGGCTCAAGGTCAAACTCAGAGATACCAAGATTAAACTCAGAGTTACCAACTAACTATACTTACTATACTTACATAACTATACTTAATGAAATTTTTTTACAAAATTTAACAAATTTTAGGTTTGACTTTTTAGAAAAAAATTCTATATTTGTATCATTATGATTGATGAAATATTAAAAAAATTATTGTCACTTGACACAATTGAAATTGACGGTAAAACCTACAAGGTTGAACTCACGCCAATAAAAATGATAGATAATACTGAATTAATTCAGGAATTTGAAAATAAGATAGATAAGATTGATTCAGAAATTTGGGAGTCTGCTGTCACCATATTTGGAAATAAATATGATATTAAAGTATTTGATGACCTTATTACTAAGGATACACATACAGAAGAAGAAACAGAACAGCTTAAGAACGCAATATTTTGTTTTAATGAATGTGTTACTGATGCAGCTTCTGCTAGAATAAAATATTTAATTGATAGGTATGATGCAAAAGTAGATTGCTGACATTCTTAAATCTGTTGAAGACATCGTTGCCATCTGTGAAGAACAACATCTAACAGATGAGCAATGGTATCTTGAATTTGAAAATAAACTTAACGCTTTAAGTGTTAAAGATCATTGCCCTATAATGTAATAGTTAGCATATTGCTCTCTAAAAGCGAATGTCTCAGTGCGAATCTGGGTGGGGCGACAAATAGATAAGCTTATCATTTTTAATTGTACACAAAAAATAAACCCTAGAGCTATTTGGCTCTAGGGTTTATTGTTTTATCTCCTTTTAACTAATCTTCCACCTTGTTTAAATCCGTATAGCTTTTTAAGATCTTCTAAAGTACTATTTTTAATAAATTTCTCAAAGGACTCGCCTCCATTACGAATGTCCTCAATAAATAATCGCCATCTTGGAGATTTTGTATCAACATCAATACCTGCTTTTTTAAATCGTTTAAAATACTCCGGACTAACTCGTGAAGGTCTTCCTGGTAAAGGCCTTCCGAACTTAGCTTGTTTTGGGTTACTAGCCCCTATAGTTTCAGTAAACCACTATTTAGCTTATCCAAACCATGTACTTACTGATGATGTACCTTTATTCTAAAGTGAAGGTTTAGTACTTGTTGGTGTACTTGTTGGTGTACTTGTTTGTGTACTTGTTTTCTTTTTAGGAACTAATTTACGAGTACGTTTAGGAATGTCTTTAACCCATTGTCCCAAATAATTTACAACTTCTTTTGTTTTACCACTCTACCAAAGTGTTTTTAATTTAGCTGTAATTCCTGGAACATTTCTTTCAGCTGCCATTATCGCTTGTCGTGTTTGATTTGGCTTAATTTTTCCTTTAGTTAAAAGAAACACACCTAGACCTAGAATCGCTCCCCCTCCCGATCCATACACGTAAGGTTTTGCCTTGTCCCAAAATCCAGAATTTTCAGATCCTTTATCATCTTTATCACCTTTATCATCTCCACCACCTGATTTACCTTTACCACTATTATTTCCACCACCTGTGTTCTCCTCTTTATCGCTATTGGTTTCATCATCTTCAGAGTTACCCTCTTTCTAACTATTTTCATAATACTCCATAGCTTCTTTAGCACGTGCTTTAAATATACTATCTGAATCAACAGGTTTCCAATCATCAGGTGCAACGTCATTATATATATCTTCTGATGGGTTGTTTGATTTCATAGCATTTTTAAAATGTTCAGTTCCCCCAGCTTCTTTAAAAGCTTCAGTATACATTTTTTTAGTGTGTGCTTTACTAGATTCTTTAAAATTTTTATCTTTACCCCATCCTAAATCTTTACCTAATGCCATAAAAGCGTTAGCAATAGGTATTAATTTATATCCTTTTTTCTCTAACTCCGCCCTGTTATCTTCAGACGTAGTTCTATAGGCTTTATCGCCTTTTACCCATACATAAGTTGTGTCCATAATTATTAAAATCCAAGGTCTTTTTCTAACATTTTAAATACTCTCGCTTCTAAACTATCATATTCTTCATCTGTATATCTATTACTTTGTTGTTGTTGTTTCTCTTGGTCTTGAATACGTCCTATACTATCTACATCACGCAGCAGCTGTTCAACAAACTCTGGTGGAACTGAATCTATATACATTTTTCGAGGTGATTGAGATGGTTGTTGTGAACCCTACGATGGTTTAAACACATTATAAATTAAATTCCCCAATCCATAGCCAAAACTTCCTAAAGTATATGTTGTTAACGGATTACCATACATTGCACCTAAATTTCTTGACATTTTATGACCTAAATTGCGAGTCATAGATTCTGTAAAATTATACGGATATTTTACTTTAGATGCTCTATAAGACTAATGTGGATGTGCTAGTTTATTCCACCAAGTAATATTAAAATTTTCATTAAGATACCTTTGTGCATCTTTAATAGCTTCTTTAGCATCTTCTTTAGATTTAAATTCTGAGGTTGTTGCAGATGTTTTATTATTTGCGGTGGGTTCAGTTTCTCCTAATGTGGGAGATTCAGTTTCTCCAGTTACGATAGGTGTTCCTTCAGTCGTAGGAGGTTTAGCTATTTCTGGTTCAGCTGTTTTAGGAACACTACTTGAACCATCTTCAGCTCTTTGCATTATCCTACTTCTTATATCATTATAAGCATAAGTTCTACCGTCAGTTCCAACAACAACAGGTTCGGGATACATTGTTCTCCGCATACCTTCAGCGGCTTCATCAAGTATTCTATTACCTGTACTATATATATCTCTTCCTACACTTCTTAATCCAGATGCCATATTTCTTACAACTCCTGGAGTCGTTATATCTGTAACAAGATTAGCTGCAGTACTTAAATAAGGATGATTCTGCGCAAACTATCTGCTGACTACACCTTCATTACCTAATAGGAATCTATCAGCATAAGTTTTACCTGACATGGTACCATTAGATAAATGCTTCAAATCATATAAACGTCTTAACCACTGTGAAGGAGATAAACTATTAAAACTACCTCCTGTCATAGCATTTGCAAAATCTAAGGCATCTTCTGAATGGAATGCACTACTATACGGAGTTTGCCAACTACTACCATTAGGTGTAACTGTTAATTCTTCTCCATTATTTCCAGTTAGTTCATATTGTGGAGTAAAATTAACATCTCCGACTGTTTTATAAGAACCATCTATTTGTGGACTAACACCTCTAAATGCTCCATTCTAATCTTGTACTGTTAAAGTTGGTCTATGATCAGTTCTATCTGTAAACCAATAACCATTTACAAGATTACCATTCTCATCTGTAAATTGATAAGGAGATGTACCTAAACTAACCTATCTAGTAGTAACTTGACTAGGTTGGTATCTTACTCCTTTTCCTAATTGATATTTCTATACTAATTTAACCATAATTCTATGTATTATTGGATTTATTTTGAGCAACATGTTTTAAAGCTTCTCTAACTTCATTTATATCTTCACGTGTATTTATATTTTTTTCATACTCCTCACCGTAACCATTAGCTTTTCTTAATATCTATAAAAGATTATAATCTGAAATTTTATTGATGTAATTATCAACTTCTTGGATACTTGGAACTCTACCTAGTTTATCATAAAGTTCTTTCCAAATACGATACCTTACGTGTGTATTAGTTGCACCTTTTTCATCAATAGGTGGATATCGTAAATCATCATATCCTTCATAAGCATTTTTTAAATAATTAGCTTCTGTGTCAGAATATCCTTCATCAGGATATGATTTATAATGACTTAATTTGCCTTGTCTGAATCTATGAGCAAACTCATGAGCTAAAACACCATTATTTAATTTAAAGTCAAGATTTAAAGTTACTTTATTGGGAAAATTTGAATCCCAAAATCCAGCTGAGTTCAAATTATTAAAATTCTTATAATCTATATAAGTTCCTTGAATAATATCATTTATATCTGGACTAAAAGTATTTTCTTTGGCTAATCTAGGATTTACATCGTATTTATAGAAATCATATACAGTAGGACTTCCAATAGGAATAGTTCTATCCACATCTGATTCGTCTGTAAGCTATTCTTCATCTATCCAAGGTAAACTTTCTTTAGGTTCAGGAAAATATTCAATTCTATTTCCTTTAGGTGTAACAACTACTTCTCCGCCAGCATCTCTTATGTAATATTCAGGTTGAAAATTTACTTGACCTCTAGCTTCTAATCCATTTTTTGTTGATACTACAGGTGTAGGTTGTCCATTAATAAATACTACTTGCTGTTTATCATAAGGAATATCTCTATCTTCTACTTGATAAGCTCGGTGTGTTTCGCCATCAGGTGTAGTATAATACTAATCAAGTCCTGGAATAAGTACTTTCTCATAAGTAACCTGACCGTCTTTAAATAATCTTTTACCAGTCTAACATTTAGGAATTAATTTTATCATAAATAAAATAAATTTTGTGGAAATAAAGGTATTTTCTTTGCATACTTATCTGTTTTATTTAGTACGCCTAATGTTGGTTTACTGACAAGTCTTAATGTAGCTGGATTAGTTTCATAATTAAATTTAATTCCATTTTTAGCAAGAACAACTCCATCTGTTTTATCTAATAAAGCTATCGGTTCTCCTAGATTATTCTCATTTATATAAGAATTTATGTAATCTTTAGCTTCATTTCTACCAGTTTGTAACCAACTAGTATAAGTAGGTTTTCTATTATATTTAAAAGTTTTCTTACGCCAATCGTTGAAACTTGTAGAATCTCTAGCTGATTTATAAATACCTTTAGTTAAAGAATAATTTGCTTTATTTGCCCAATCTTCTAAACTATTTGCAGTTCTTCCGAAAGAGTAAAATCCTTGTGGTCTTTCTTTTATACTTTGCCAAGCTGTTTCAAACGCTACTTGATTAGATAATCCTTTATTTTTCAAGCTGGCAAACATAGACTTAAATTTATCAGGATTTATACCGTATGTTTTAAAATAGGTAGGAGTTTCTAATCCTCCCTACCCTTTAAGAATTTTGTTACGCATTATAATTTAAACCTTTAAGTATTCTATTTAAAAGGTTACGATTCACACCTCTTGTACTAGCTAATTCACCTTTACTTGCTAAAGCTTGGATGTTACCCATACCTACATAATGCATTGCGTGCATTATAGCATCTTTAGAATAATTATGAGTACTTCTCCACGTTTTTAAAGCTGCGCTATTTTCATATGTTTTATTGTATGCTTTATATAAATTATACATACACTTTATTTGTGCTGCGGGGTCTGATTTATTGCCACTACCATATTGATTCCAAGTAGAATTTGTTATTCCAAAATAACCTGTTGCTGAAGAAGAACTATTTGAAGCATTAGGATTAAATCCAGACTCATTAGATGCTGTATAAGTAGCAAATTCTTTAAAATCATCAGAAGCGTCAGGAACAACTTTATTTAACATGCTTATGAAATTTTCATATCCTTTTCCTGAATAACGTGTAGTATCACTAACTGTAGGTAATTGGTTTGCAAACCATTCTAATTTAGAAGTAGAATCATCTATTTCAAAAGGTTCTAGATTATCGTAACTATCTAATTGTAAATTAAAATCATCTAATAATGTTAATTTATCTATAATTTCATTGGTATCTCTTAAATCTACTGTTTCTAGAATATCATCTGTTGAAGTATAATGAGTTAAAGGCATTCCTGCTTCTGCTTTAAGAATTCCTCCGTGTCTAGCATTTTGAACTCCAACTCTTCTATATATAAAATATTTTACATTACGGTCAGAATTAGCTATCATTTTATTTTGCTTATAATTAGATAACCATTGTTTACCATCATAAATAGCAACATGAGAATTTTTAGTATCAGACGCACTATTACCTTGTACGCAAATATCTCCTTTGCGTACATTTACATCTGTATCAGTTGAATCTCCTGTTGCTATTAGTTTCCAACCATGACTAGATAAAATACCATTATAATGAAGTGCTGAAGCCCATCCGTTTCCACCATTCTCACTACAATACATTCTCGTAAGACCACCTTTAGCTAAAGCGTCTTCTACAGATTTAGCGCAAGTGTGTTTTCCAAATTTACCGTTCTTTAAATAGTTTAAAGTGGTATCAATATCCCAACCGTTTAAGTTAGTTCCAAAATCAACTTTAGCTAATTGTTGATTAAACCAATCTAATTTTATAGGTTTTTTAATTCTAGGAGCTTCAGTCTAATCATAACTTTCTAATTGAAGATTTAAAGAAGGTGTTTGAAATGTATTATACGCTGATATTATATCTTTGTATGAATACTATGGAATATAATGAGTTAGATGTAATTCGGATGCTTGATTTAAGGTTTCATCATCCATATTATTTAAACTTTAATATATAATAATTTATTTTTTATAATTTAAAATCAGTTCTATATAAGAAAATTTTGAATAATACAAGAATAATATTAAATTTGAATATTACAAAATATTATAAGATTGAATATGTTAATGAATATTATAAATGTTAATAAGGAGAATATTTAATGGAAGTAGACAAACAAAATGGAAAAATTTGCTATAATGATTCAGCTCATGTGTATTGGAATGAAGATACTCAAAACAAATATATATCTGTAACTACTTTAATACACAACTACACCCAACCTTTTGATAAAGAATTTTGGAGTGCTTATAAAGCAATTGAAAAACTATTAGATTCAGAATCTTGGAAAATTGCAAAAAAAGAATTACTTGCTACTAAGAAGGTTACTGAAGAATTTAAAAATTCTTATGAAATACAGGAACTAGATTTTAATAAAACACAGCAAGAAATACTCGACACTTGGCAAGAAGAAAATTTCAAATCTTGTGAACGAGGTACTAAAATACATGCAGAATTAGAAAATTCTATGTACAATATGGGTGCTAACGTATCATTAAAGAAATTCGGTGTCGGAGGTAAATTTATATGTGATAAAGGACGTACTAATCTTGATTTAGAAAATGGTGTATATCCCGAATATCTTATTTCTAGAGAATCTTCTGACGGAATACTTAGAATTGCAGGACAGATTGATTTACTAGTTAAAAATGGTAATGAAATCACAATCATGGATTGGAAAGGTTTGCCTTTAGATACAGAAATACCAACTTTAGAGGGTTGGAGTACTATTGCGGAATTAAAGGAAGGTGATACAATCTTTGATAAAGATGGAAAACCTACTAAGATTGTACATAAATCTGAAGTTCATAATAACCCTTGCTATAAAATAACATTTGATAATGGAGATTCTATAGTGGCAGATCATGAACATAGATGGTTGGTAGCTGTTGATGGTAAATCTGTTGTTAAAACTACAGAAGAATTAAAGGAGTTAAGCTCACCTAAAATTCATATAGCTAAACCTATTAAATCTAATTCTTTTAATTACAATTTAGTCTCAGCTATTATTTCTGATAAAACAGAAGGTTATTATTCCTATAAAGCTACTGATTTTTCTAATTTTGAAGCAGTTCAAAATGCAATAGCTATTACAGGTATAAAATCATGGCTAAATAAAGAAGAATTAACTATTGGATTTTATGTAGAGGATTTTCTTTTAGTAATGGATCGGCAAGAAGATAAGATAACTCCTGAAAGGCAATATAGAACTATTATTTCTATTGAATCCACAGAAACAGTTCCTACCCAATGTCTTGAAGTTGATAGTCCAACTCATACATTTTTATGCACTACTCAATGTATAGTGACTCACAACACAAATAAAAAAATAGACATTAAAAGTTATTTTGATTCAAAAGCTAAATCTACTGCTAAAATGCAATATCCTTTAAATAATCTGGATGATTCAAATTATTGGCATTACACAATGCAGCTATCTACTTATGCTTGGATGGTAGAGAAATTAAATCCTGATTTTGTAATTAAAGATTTAATTCTAGTACATTTTGATCATAATGATAATCAAACTGTATATCATCTAAATTATTTAAAAAATGAAGTAGAACGAATGTTAAAACATTATAAAAAAGAAATTATTAAGCAACAGCAAAGAGACAAACGCAAACCTATTGTATATTAATGATAATTGGAGATATTATAAAAGGGCATGTTAATGAAGTGCTTGGATTAAATGTAGATATAAGTGAGGCACGAACACATATATGTGTAAAGTGCCCTTTATATTTACCTAAGTTAGGGGGAACTTGTAATCACGATTTGTGGTTAAACCCAGAGACAGGAGATACATCAAAAGAAGCAAAAGATGGATATATTAGAGGATGTGGATGTAGACTTAAAGCTAAAACAACTTTACCTTACTCATCTTGTCCTGCACATAAATGGTAATGATTATGCAAAGAATTAATTTAACTGAAAATGAAAGAATTGCCCGTTCGGTTACGGGAATTGAAAGTGGCGAACATTTCGCAATGAACGATAATAATAGTTTAGATAATATGCTTAAACAAGAAGCAGCAGAGAAATTTAATCAACAAGTAGATGATTATAATAATAAACTAGAAGCACATCAACAGCTACTTAAAGATTATGCTTCTAAACTTAGTGATAATATAGCAGGTATTGAATGTAAGCCTTTATTTGATAAAATACATATTACTCCATTTGCTACAAATCCGTTTCAAAAAATTACAAAACAAGGTAGTATTATTGTAGACATGGGTGGAGCAACTCCTACATTTAAATCGAATGAATCTGGTCAAGTTGAAGAAGAAGAGGCTTATGTAATTTGTGGTACTGTGGTAGATGTTGGTCCTGATGTAAAATATATACGTCCTGGTGATGCTGTATTCTATATTAAACCAAATGAGATTGATGTACCATTATATAATACTGGTTTGAAATGTATTAGTGAAAGAAGTGTATTAGCTGTAATTAATAGCGGATTAACAGAACGTTTTAAAGATATTAAATAATGGAAGAAAAAATTTTCTTTATGCCTGGCGATTTAGTCAGTCTTAAATAGAATATTCCTAATAAACCTGTTATGTATGTAGTAAAAAAAGAAACATACGTTTTTAAAAATTCTAAAGAAGATAATGGTTTAAAAGGAATAAGGTGTCGATGGTTTACTAAAGATTAGAGTTTACAAGAAGCAGTATTTAATACAAAAGACTTAATTTTATTGTAATATGGCAACAGACTCAAATTACAGATCGCTTAGTGATAATATACATTATGGAGCTGTTCCTGCTCCTACAGTAGGATAGTATTATGATTTATCAGATGCTCCTGGTATAAGACGTGTATCTACAAATGAAGGTTGGCAAGATTATTATACTAAAGATGGTATAAACTATGCTAAAGTAAATAGTAACAGAGGAGTAGATGCAAATTATGCTCCGATAGAAGGTCTTACTACTGTTTATAATCCGACTAGAGAAGCAGTCGGTATATCAGGAGTACTTACTAAAAAAGACACTAGACAATTTAGAACAAATAAAATACGGTCAACTGATAATAGTGATAAGATGTAGAATGGGATTGGAAATTGGGGACATTATTATGTTGGAAATCTTAGCCCTGTATGGCAGTCTCAATTAGCAGCAGCTGGTATTGATATAACTGATGGATATATAGATTTATCAAAAAATAATACTAGAAAACAACTTAGATTAATACGTGAATTATCTAGGTCTAATCAAAATGTAACTGAAGCTCCAGTAGTATCTGGAAATGTTAATTATTATTCAGGTCCTGGGTCATCTTTATATGATAATCAAAGCAGATTAAACGCAGAATAGAGTGCTCGTCGTACTTCTATTTACCAGCCTATGGTAGCTAGTCAACCACAACCTGTTCAAACATCAGTTCAAGCATCAACTCAAACACAAAATGGATTACAAAATGATCTTTGGTAGATAGAAAATTATGATATAGATAAATATTTAAATAATATACCAAAAGATTATAAAACTACATATACTGATGCAAAAGCATTTAAAGATTATATGAAAAGCCAATTCCTCATGGGTGATCAATCATTTGCAAATCTATTCGGTAATGGTTCAACTGTAAATGATTATTTAAAGTACTGGAATGACAATGCTGGTTTAAGTTATGGTGATGATGTATTAAAAGGAGGATTTGGTCCTAAAGCGTTTAAGCATTTTGTAGATTGGCTAAAAGGAAAAATAGGTTATAATGTTAAAAATACTGAAAAAGGAAAATTTGTATTTTAGTATAATAATCCTGTATCAAATTCTTCAAATTCTTCAAATGAACCAGCTTATGAAAGTAATTTACTTAAAGAAGGAGGAACTATTAATAAATATCAACAAGGAGGAAGTATGAACGAACAACAAATGCAACAAGCATTTATGGCATATTTAGCTGATAAATATCAAACAAAAGATATTAATGGACTTATAAAGCAATTAATGTCTACCCCTGGCGACACTAATGAAACTAAATTAGAAGATGAGCTTCAAGAATTTTAGACAGTTCTTAGTCAAAATGTACAGTCTGCTAGAAAAGGAGCACGTCTTTATTTAAAGAGTTTAAGAGGCGGATGTCCAGAAGGATATGCCACTGTATATTACAAAGCAGGTGGTAATATTACTTGTTCTAAATGTGTAAAACAAATAGAACGAGGTGCTAAAATACCTAAGAAAAAGAAACAGTTCTTTAAAAAGAAATAATACTTATGTAGAAAGTCTTCGTATACAATAATGCTACAGGTCAGGTAGAATTAAATATACCTGAACTAATATTAATTGATGAATTCAATGCTTTAATGGATAATAAGAGAAATGTTTGTAAAGAAGATAAAGAAGGTATTAGACATTTAAGAGCATTTAGGGAATTTACTTATATTTGGTTTGCTTTAGACTGGTAGAGTTTGTATTCTGATTATCAAGAACAAGATAGACATCAAGCTGCTTTAAAAGATGCTAAACTCACAGAAAAAGAATTTAATGACCCTATATTTAGAGCAGCGTGTAGAAAATATAAAGAATTATAGAAATCTACAAGGTCTATTAAAGTATTACAAGCAGCCCAAGTTACAGTAGATAAATTTATAGATTATTTTAACAATATAGACCCTGAAGAAAGAGACCCTCTTACAGGTAAACCTATGTTTAAAGTAAAAGACATTATGACTGAAATAAGTTCTTTAAGTAAGGTATTAGACGAATTAAAAACTTTAGAAGGTCAAGTTAAGAAAGAAATGTCTGAAAAATCTAAGATACGCGCAGGAGCTACTGAAGGTTATACTCCAATTGATTTTTAATGTATGGAACAGAAAAGAAAAAGAGGAAGACCTAAGAAAGTATAGCTTCCTGAAGAAGTACAAAGGGTTATTGATGATGTAAAAGAAAAAGAAGAATAGGAAATAAAACAAGTTATTGAACAAGTTAAGAAAGAACATAAAGGTGAATGGGATGTACCGAAAGATGAATATATTGAGTATTTTGATAAACGGTTATCCTATGAATTAACTGGTTATAAACCTATTACTGATGTTAAAGGGTTGGACTTTAAACCAGAATGGTTCACAGTTGCACGAGATACTTATTTAAGAACAGGTTCTTATTGTCAATACCCTTTTAGAAGTAAAGCTTATAATGATTTTTGGCACGAAGAATATCAGCGATGTAGAGATGGATATACGGTAAATGGCTATACTATAACAGGCCCTAACTATTATTATTTAAATTACTATCAATTGCCGAATATTGATGTTGAAAAAGCTGGTAGTGGTCGTACTGCTATATTTCCTAGATTCTTAGTATTTCAATATGAGTTCTTTCACTATTTTGAAATATGTAGAATGTTAAAAAAAGATGTGTGTCTTATGAAATCTCGAGGAATCGGTTTTAGTGAGATTAACGCATCTATTTGTGCATGTATATATAATGTATTTAGAGATTCTAGATGCATGATAACAGCTCAATTAAAAAATTATGTAGATAAGTCATTAGATAAAGCATGGAATGCATTAACTTTTTCTAATAATTGTACACAAGGAGGTATGTTTAAACTCCGACAAGTACATAACACACAATATTATAAAAAATCTACATGGTATGAGAATCAGAATGGCCAAGATGTTGAAGTCGGTTGGGATTCTGCTATAGAAGGTATTGTAGCTGATACAGATGCTAAAATTCGTGGAGACCGTGTAGATTTATTAGTATATGAAGAAGCTGGTTCTAATTCTGTACTTAGAAAGAGTTATATTAAAGGACAAGCTCTTATTTACATAGGTGGTAAGAAGTTTGGAATACGTATGGTTGGTGGGACAGGCGGAGATTCAGGTCCAGCATTAGAAGGATTATCTGAAATGTACTATTCTCCAGATTCATATGATATTTTACCTTTTTACCATAATTATACACCTGATAAAAATTGGGTAAAGACTGGTTATTTTATTCCATCTTATATTGGAGCAGTAACACCTGTAGGTGTAGGTTCTGACAGAATTGAAAGACAATTACTAGATGAAAGAGGTTATTGTCTTTGGGAAAATTATAAAGCCCAGATAGATTCAGACCGAGCTGCTAAAAAAGACCCTAAAGCATTACTTGATTTCTGTGCAGAGTATTGTTATACAGCTGAAGAAGCATTTGCTTTGGAAGGTGAAAATAAATTTAATAAAGTACTTATTGCAGAACAATTAATGAAAATACGTGCTTTAAAGATGGGGCCTAAAAAAGAAAACGGAATACTTAGATTTAAGTATGCTGGTGGACAGCACAATAGAGAAAATATCACAGGAGTAACTTGGGAACCATCACCTAAAGGAGCAATTAAAATTATAGAACATCCTTTATGGGAATGTGAACCTCGTAAAGATAAAGATGGTCAAATCATTTGGAATCCTCCTTCCGAGCCTATCAATAACTTATATGTAATAGGAGTTGACGGTATTGACTTAGGAAAGTAGGATACATCTGATTATACAAAAGACCCTTCTGATTTTTGTTGTGTAGTTTTAAAAAGACAATATGGAATACAAGAGCCTTAGATAGTGGCTGTATATAAAGACAGACCTTATGACGTCAGAGAGGCACATGAAACTGCTATTAAACTAGCAATGTATTATAATGCAGTTATCAATATAGAAGCTTCTCGTGTATCTTTAATTGGATATGCTAGACAGAATAGATGGCTTAACTATTTTATGAAAAGACCGAGTATTACATATCCTGATGCTACCAAAAAATTTCGTAGTAGTGCTTCTTATGGTACTCCAGCAACTGTAGCTAATATAGACCATCATACTGATTTAACTAGAGATTTTATAAATGATTATTGTTAGAATATCTGGTTTGAAGAAATGCTTGATGAAGCTAATAGATACAGTGATGAAAAGAAAAGACAATTTGACTTTATTGCTGCTTGGGGTATGGCTTTAATGGCCGATGAAGAACTTGGAAGCATAATACCTAAGAAAGTAAAATCAGAAGAAGATAAATTTGTAGACTTTGGTTATTATTATGATTCTAACGGAGTCAAACGTTACGGAATAATTCCATCTAAACCAAAATTTACTGCTAGTGTAGACTTAAAAGTTAGACCTTATGGATATGACCTTAGAACAGACCCAAGATATAAAGACTATGGAGACCGAGATTCGATGCTTGATTTAGGAACTTTATGATCGTTGTTATAATGGGTTTTTAGAAATAAGACTACTGAAACCTATAGGTTATCAAGTAGAATTTGGATTTAACAATAAAGACAAAACTATAACTATAGCCGCAGAATTACCACATAAAAAATTCTTAAAATTCTTAAGAGAAGAATTAAGAATACGCCATTGGCAATATGATGATAGAATGATAGGTTATAGAGATTTTTCTTATGATAAGTAAATCAGACCAAGAATTAATTGATAAAACGGATTCCACTATAGCTGAATTAGTTTATAGAAAAACCGAAATACAAAAAGCTTTTAATATTTATAATGGTTTTAGAGATAAAGAACAATTTAAATATTTAGAAGACAATTTCGGAATAGGTAGTCCTACATCTGTAGAATTTACTCCACTAGTGCGCAAACATATAGACGCGCTAGTGGGTGAATTTTTATCTAATCCTATTTTACCTAAAATTTCTTGTAAAGATAAAGAAACAATTAGTAAAATAGCTAGAGACAAACAATTAAAGATAAATGAAGAAATTGCTAAGTTTCTTCGTGATAAATTACAAAATCAAATTCTACGATTTGTTGACGGAAAACAAATGGAAGATGTTAGCATTAAAGAAGCATTAGATTCTTTAATTGATAACTTATAGCTTGATTTTGTTTCAGATTATGAAATAGCTGCATAGAATGTAATTGAATATTGTATGCAGTCTAGAAGAACTGATTTAATAAATAAACTTTCTCAACTTTGTAGAGATTTATTTATTTGTGGTTATACCTATTTCAGGACGAAACCGTCAGCTAGTGGATAGAATGTAGAAATAGAAGTGTTAGACCCTCGAAATGTTTTTATTGACAGAAATGTAGAATCTCCTTATGTGAGAGATTCTTATAGATCAGTTGTACGTCATTGGATGACAGCACCTCAGATATTAAAAAAATTCGGAAAAGAATTAAGTAAAGAGGACGTTAAAAAACTTAAAGAAGATTGGACTGATATTTCTGATGCAACTAGCAGATATGTACGTTCTTATGTAGAACATGGAACTCCTAATAGTGAAGGTATTTTAGCTGGAGATGAAATAATCCCAGGGTATCCTGAAGTACAATATAGTATGTAGAGATTCAGATACATTCCTGTTTATGAAGTAGAATGGATTGATACTGATGATAATTTTATTATGCACAGGTATCAAACTGTAAGAATAGGAGATAGTATGTCTAATGATAGTTTTTATGTTTTAAAAGAAAAGGATGAAAACGTTGTAAGAAGTATTGATGATCCAGCACACGTTTCACTTTCAGTAAATGGCGTATATTTCTTAAATAGAGGTCCAGAACCATTCTCTTTAGCTCTCGCTTGTGCTTCTTTACAAGATAAATACGATGTACTCACTTTTTATAGAGATAATCTTATTGCTTCTAGTGGTACTGTTGGAGATTGGGTTGATTTATCTTTAATTCCGACTAGTTTAGGAGTTAATTGGCCAGAAAGAATTCAAAAATGGTTAAGTTATAAAAAAGCAGGTATTGCTTTACTTGATACAGCTCAAGATAGTCGAACAGCATCAGGACAAGCTCCAATGAATACTTTGTTTAGTGGATATGATGACACTATTAAAGTACAAGCAATTCAAGCTATACAAGTTGCAATCGAATCTGTAGAACAAACTTGTTCTTCTATTACAGGTGTGTTTAGAGAAAGACTTAATGGAATTGAGCAAAGAGATGCAGTAAGTAATATAAAAGTAGGTTAGAATAATTCTTTTATAATTACAAAACAATGGTTTCATCAAATGGATTTAGTTTTAGCAGAACTGCTTACTGATGTACTTAATACCGCTAAAGTTGTATATAAGGAAGGTCTTACTGGAGAATTGATATTAGGAGACAAATTACAAAAAGAATTTACAGCTTTGCCTGAACATTTTACTATTACTGATTTTGATGTTCATGTTCTTTCAAGTGCTGATGCAAGTAAGGATTTAGAAATGATTAAACAATTTCTTCCCGACTTTATAAAAGGTGGTGCGTTACCTCCCGATTTGGCTTTTGAAGCAATTACAACTAAAAGTCCAACTGATATTAGATGGAAAATTAGAAAAGCGTTTAAAAAGCAAAAGGAAGAGAATAATCAAATTATGCAGCTACAACAACAACTACAACAAGCACAGCAACAAATGCAACAAATGTAGAATGAGTTATCTAAAGCACAAGCTAAAGTAGAAAGTCTTGATGAACAACGTTTAAAAATGGAAGAACAGAAAATACAGCTTGATAATAAAGTAGCCATGTATAAAGCACAAACTGAAAGAGATTATAGACAAGCTGAAATCAAAATAGACCAAGACAAAGTTAAAATAGAGCAAGCGTAGCTTTATGATAACAATCCATATAACGATAAAATTAAAATGTCATGAGTAGTGTAAAAATATCAGAATTAGAGCAAATAACACAATGCAGTGCAAATGATGACATATTAATTCCTATTGCTTTAAAATCAGGTACTGTTTATGTTAGTAAAGCTTTAACTATAGAAGCGTTACAATCCATTATAGGTAATAGTATATCTAGTACCGATGCTTATACATCTTTAGAAAAATAGATTGAAGATATTAAAAATAATGCTACTGGAGCTGATACATTTGAATGGGAATTTGTTTATAAATTAACTACAACTAATACAGCACCTATATTAACTGAAAGTAGTGATGCTCATTATATAGACAAATATTTACCTGAAGGTTGGATAGATGATGCTCCAGTAGTAACATCTTCCACACCTTATTGTTGGGCTGCTATGCGTTATAAAATTAGTGCTAGTAGATGGTCTTCTTTCGGTACACCTTTTATTTGGAGTGTATTCGGGAAAAATGGTAGAGATGGTAATAGTATAGAATATATATTTAAAGCATCTAATGAAGTTATTCCTAAAGAAGAAAGAAACAGTCTTGTTATAATGCAAGGTCTTAGTGTAAATTCAAAATCTTACTAGGTTGCAGGTGTAATTCCTGAAGGTTGGAGTGATGATCCTGCTGATATGACAGACTATAGATATTAGTATATGTCTTATCGTAAATATAATGGAACTACTTGGAGTAAATTTTACGATTCTGTTTTATGGAGTTATCGTGCTTTAGACGGAGACCCCGCTGAATCTGGAGCTATCATAGATTTCGGTAATGATATGGGTGCTATACCGTTTAAATTAGACGAAAATAAATACGTTCCTTGTAAAGTAGATGATATAATTGAAACTACTACTGCTTATGTAAAATTAAATGGAACTAATGTAACTCCTGATACTATAGGATTTTCTACAACAAATACCACAAATGCAACTTATCTTTCTAGTGGAGAAACTATAACTATTAATAATACTACTTTTAAAGTAACTAAATAGTTTACAGATTGGCTTATTCAAATTACTGATGCTTCTTAGACAGGAAATACACATGACGTAAAAATATGGTTTACAATAGAAGATGAAAATTTAAATCCAATTACTGTAAATAAAATTTTCAAATTAGTAGAAATAATGCCAGGAACTGATGGTACATCGGTTAATTATTAGATAGTACCCACCACGACTTAGATTAGTTGTGATAGTGACGGTAATAATCCACAACCTTCTACTGTTACATTTAATGCTGTTAAATATACTAATGGAGTTCCTTCCAGTTGTTTATTAAATAAAGACCTTTATTTATTAATAGATAAAGACGGAACTGATAATTCTGTAAAAATAACAGATTCTAATAAAACTACAGTGTACGCTTCAGATTTCGCAAGTTATGTTACAGCAAGTTTATACTGTAATAATGAATTAGTTGATTGCGAAACAATTAAAAAATCAAAAGACGGTGCTCCATATACTTATTTGAAATTTGGAACTCCTGATTTAGCTATATTTTCAGTAAATTCGGATGGTACACCTATTGAAACTTTAGATGATAAAACTCAATGGGAACTTCCAATTTACATATATAAAGGAGATGTTTTACAAGCTCCTGATAAATATTTAGACGAAGATTCCGAAACTCTTGTTGTTAATATTGATGGAGAAATAGTTGAAGATAAATCTTTATATAAAGTTATAGTTTATGATAACTGTATGGTTCTTAGTATGAGTTATACAGTATTAAAACAACTTGTATTTAGAAATATTAATCCTAATACTATTAATTTAACTCTTACAAGTAATACAAATGATGGAACTATAGTATTAACTGGAAGCTATACTATTTATAAATCAATTAAAGGAGATAGTGCTTCATTATTATATAATATAATTGCTAGCAACGATAGTGTTTTATTAGATGATACCTCCGATAGTACTGTTTTAAAACAAGCTTCATTAAATGATATTAGTGTATTTTATAACGGAGTAAAACAATCAATAGTATTAACTGTAGATGAAGATGCTTTATCTGATTATAACTTTAAAATAAAAGTTGATGGAACTACAACTTATCTAGAATATGCTGATACATCTTAGTATGTAAATATGAACGGCCTTGAAAAAAGAACTGGATCATATACCGTAAATATTTCAGTTAAAGGAGAAATTATAGGATAGGTTGTAGTAAATATTCTCATTTGGGCTAAAATAAGTACAGACGGTAGTGTTCCAATGTTGCAAGTAATTCCTCCAACATTTACATCAAAAACAAGTAAAGGCAAAGCTCAAATTACACTTAAAAGAGTGGGCGCTCAATCTTCAGTTGATTTAGAATTAGGAATTAGTTCTAGCGATTCTGATTATTGGGTATGTTTGAAAAATGCAAATGGTGATACTTCTTATGGTTCTAGCGCAAGGTCAACAAATAAGAAAACGGTCACAATTTCTGGAATAACTTATAACGATATAAGTAATGGACTTTATTGTTATCTTTATTGGAAAGATGTTCTTTTATCTAGAGAACATTTGGAATATATATTTAATTCACAAGAAACATATAGTGGTTCAGGTGAATTTTTAATAGATCCTTCTTTACCATCTGCAACTTTCAATTATTCTCCAGTAGGTACAGCTGCTTACATCATATATACTTTTAAAGATTGTGCAGACTATGTAAATTTTGTTACTTTTGCTACAAAGCAAGGAGACCTTAACATAATTACAAGCGAAACTACTAAAGATGTATCTATTGTATTTCCTAAGTCTACTATGTTAAAAGGAGATTTAAATGATATTAACTTTAATGGACTTTAGTATACTACTGCTGTCGATTGGATTACATCTGATCGGAGTATGCTTAATTCCATACATTGGAATACTTGTACCTCTGTAGTAATAAGTTATTATTCTGAAACACATTAGCTTGTATATGAAACAACAATAGTAAGAACTGGACTTGATGGCTATTATTTTGACGTGGACGATAATGGTTTAATATCAATACAAAGTACATCAAAAGGAATAAGTAGTTTATCGCAAACTGCTACTGAAATTTCTTCTACTATCAGTACATCGTTAAGAAATAACTTACTTACTAAATCCACAGATGCTTGGAATCTTAATGAAATAAATAATTTAAAAGTATCTGAGAGTACAAGTACTAAAATAGAATAGTCATTAGGTGATATTACATCAATTTTAATTGAACAAAGAACTCCTTAGTCTACAAGTTGGCAAGGTATTTTTACAACTATAGAATTAGAGCCTAATAAAAATTACACATTTACTTGTTTCTTTCATACAACTTTAGATCCAACTAACCCTAATTGTATTGTATCTATTGGTCCTGAGAGTAAATCAGGATTAACTGTAGATAAATGTGAATATAAAGAATATAACGAATCTTCTTTCTGGTGGCAACAAAATATAACAGCTGTTGATTATGGCGATAGTTGTGATATACCTATTAATACTCATAATTGGTATCAAGCTATTATACAATTTCATGTTGATAGTAAAGATTCTTATGTAATGCGTTTATACGGAAATATAAGTGAGTATATAGAAAATGCAATATTTCATTTTGCAAATATTACATTATACAATGAAGCAATAAACACATCTGTTAGTGCTATTGCACAAACTGCGTCATCTATTACTCTTGATGTCTGTGATAAGGCAGGATTAAAAATAGAAGATGGTAAAGTTAAATTAAAAGGTGCAGTACAAGCTACCAATTTTTCTTTTTTAAATAAAGAAGAAGATAAACCTTTAGTAACAATGTGTTCTAAACAAGATTTGTTGGAGAACTCTGATTTTATGCCAGATGTTGGTTTAGAAGATTTAAAGGACGCACTCTCTGGATTCGATAGTACTGATATACTTATAGTGCAATATACTTACACCGAAAATGGGAAGGAGGTGAAGTATTACGCGGCTTTGACCGCGTTAGGGGGGTTAAGTAATATTGTAGTTGGTTATGTTAATTACTTAGAACTTAATTCTTTAGAATAGAAAGATGGAGATTTGTACTATAGTAACGAATATGCAAATGAAATAAATGGTAAAGGAGATGCATATGTACACGGGAATTATACAGACAAATATAAGCAATCTTCAGAATATTATATAAATATTCCACAATATAAAAAAGCATATTTAGTTTATAATATAAAAGAACAAACTTTATATTTGAGTACTACCGCTAAAAATTTCAATAAATTAACCACAGAATATATTGCAATTTTGTCAGTTTCACGAGATATATCTAGAAAACCTGATAGAAGTAGTGCTGTAACTAATTATGTATATGTTGCAGATAAAATATATTCGGCACAAGTTGGATTACTTTTAGAAGTATATAAATATGACGGTAATTATTCAAGATATGGATAGTGTATCTTAGGAGGATTAATTACAGACCTTAGCGAAATATATTCGGAAGAAGAAAATTTTGAAAATGCAACAGGTTAGTTTCTTAATAATATAATTTTTAACTTTTCTGGTAAAGATTACGAGTATTCAGATACTTATAAAAGTGGACTAACTAATTATTGGTATGGCGAAACATATAATTATGTTAATCAAAAAGAAGATGTTAAACAATATTTTGAAGTTCAAGATGAAGCAATTTTAAAATCTGCAAATATACAAAAGTATAATATTATAACAAATTATGATTCTAATAAAAACTATTCATTCCCAAATCTTGAATATAATTTAAATGATATATCTACAAGTTCAATTCCATTTAGATATAATAAGGATAATGAGGTTATAATACAATATGTTAATGCTGATTCAGCAAATGTAATAATAGCAGGTTTTAATAATACCAATCCTGAAGAAGGTAATTATAAAATAACACTTAACAGAATTACAACTTTTGAACCCAAATGTTCTTTAACTTTCAGAGAACCTGAAGAAATAACCATAACAGAAAATAACAGTATAACATTTATGTTACCTTGTGAGTTATCATATTCAGGAATAATTGGAAATACCACAAGATCTGTATATGAATCAAATAGTTGGCATGACGATGATACAATCTATGACAGAGAATTAAGTTCAAGTGTAAGTTTAACATTAAATACTACAATTACAACTTAGAAAGTTGTAGATATTGAAGTTCATTATAATATAGACGACGAAGATTTAGATTACGGATGGATTGATGGTTAGTTAGAAACCATTAAAAATACACTTAAAGATGTAATTGATAATATTGATTATACTTATTTAAAAGAATTATTTACTAATTCTACTAATAAAGAATCTGTATTACAAGCCTCTGTGGAACCGTCTATTTATTTGAATTGTACAAGTACAGGAGTTCAAACTATTAAAATGAATAATATTGTTGCCTCATTTTTTGTAAAAGAAGATACAACTTGGAATGCTAATTTGAGCACTACGGATGTAATGTCAATTAAACCTATGTATAGAAACATATTTGGATTTTACAATCAAACTCCAGATAACTTAATAACTTATAATACATTGGTAAATAAACTTGACAAATACAATGATATTATTCCAATTGATTGTGTGATATATACTTTAAATAATGGAGACCTCTATGCTAAAATTGCAACAATTCGTGAAAGTAAAATAACACAGAAATCAAAAACGTTATCATTTAGATTTAAAGATAATAACGTTACTTCTAATAGTTTTATATAATAGAATAGAGAGGTTCCCGCCTCTCTATTTTTATTATATGCCTACTTTTTATTTTTAAAAATAAGAAATTAGTAGTAAAATTAACATTAATTGAAAATAAATTTTAATGAAAGCAGAAATAGAAATATGCCAAAAGGAAGGATGTGGTATTGTAGTAACAGGACAAGAAGTTCTGAATGGAGAATATTCAGAATCCACATCAACTAATGCTGGTGAATATACTTACTTGGAAACTTTAGCGATAAATGCTTTATATAAAGTAAACTCCGAGGAAGAAGAAACATTAATCAATGTAATTATTTCTAACCATGCATTAGAAGAAGTTGACGGACACTATTATGAAGTCCCTGACAGTACGTCATTTACATTAGATGAAGATGGTTTATATAAGATAGTGCATATAATTGTTCCTACTAAGACTTGGATATAGAATTATAAAGAAATTAGTGGAGAATATCCTGATTCTTCTGAAAATATTTATGTATCAGATGGAACATTTACATATCTTTTTAAAGATGGTAATTATACTACAGTAGGTATAAATGATTTAATAAATGCACGTTCTGAAGATTTAACACAATGTAATTTAGTATATTGCGAACAATATACTTTTACATTATGTAATTTAGATAAGTGTTTATTTAAAATATGCAGTAAACTATTAAAAGAATATTGTCCTATTGAATGTACAAATAACATAGAATCTGATTTAGTATTAAAACGAGATATTTTATGGATGACAAAAAATGTAATAGGATATTTATTAGAAGAAGATAAGTTTTTAGAAGCACAACGCATTATGGAAAACTTTAATACTTGTAATAGTTTCTGTGATAATAATAACAATAATAATGGAGGAACTGGTTGTGGATGTCATAAGAATTAAGCATTCTGTAATAAACGATTTTGAAAAATTTATTCATAGATTGAATATGGGACATCAAGATTGTTATCAACACATATTAGCTAAAATAGCTTATATAGAAAACGCTCCATTATTTTCTAATAGTATTTATGAAAAACTTATGAGCTATGAGTAATACTTATATAAAAAAAGGAACATATACTAAAGAGAGTAAAAAAGAATCTACTTGTTCTTAGTTAAGTAAGAAAGAATTACTAAAATTAGCTGATTTTTTAAATACACTTAATTGGCCTGATTCCGACTTTATTACTTATAATAAAACTTATGATCCAAACACTGTTTATAAAGCTGGTGATATAGTAATGATAGATGATTCGTGGAAAGGTATAATAGGTTGTAAAGTAGAAGAATCTGAAACATAGCCTGATGACTTTTTATTTTTACCAGATTTAAATAATGACGGAATCTCAGATTAGGCAGATGTTTAGGAATTACTTGCATCTTTCACAAATGGTAATTATAAAACATTAGGTTTAAAATTTAATTATTGGTATAAGGTTGCAGATAATTATGTAAAAATAGTTAATGATATTACCAATATTGGTTCTCAAGAATTAAAAACTGTAGCAGGACAAGAATTAAAAGGCGTAGGTAATATAGATGTATTATCAGCTAAAATCTTTTAGGATGTAGATTCTTATACCTCTAACAAGCCTATAATATATAATTCGGATTTTGGAACGTGTTTCATCGGGAGTATAAATAATTTATTTTCGGGTGTTATGTGTACTAATCGTCCTGAGATTATTAAGACAACAAATCAACTACAGTTAACAGATTCTGATGAAAATTCCCAAACTACAAGTCTTACAGCTTTTGGACGTTTTGCAGATGATAATGAGGGAAATATAGGATTAATGTCGGCATACGCTAATTCTAAATGTTCATGTAGTGTATATAGTACAAATAGAGTATTTGGCATAGAAAATTTTGAAAATGGTAGTATAGTTGATACTTTCATATTCGGAAACAACTAGTTAGTAACAACCGCAACTGAAATAGCTTTAAGACCAGCTACAGGTTTAACTACAGTTAAAGCAGATACCTTAATAATAGATGCTAATACTATTAGTTTACGTTCTGCGTTTATTGACGATGCTTATGATGAAGGTGTAGAACCTTCACAATTCGTATACGCTGCTGATGGAGAAATGACTATGATTCCAGTATATAGGCAAGAAACAAGTGAAATATTTCTCCCAGTAACTGGAGTATATGCTGATGCTGTTACAGGAAATATTTACTCTGAATCATATTTTGCAATGTATGATATGAGTGGTAATATTTTATTAGGATTTAAAGACGGTGAAGTATTTTCTGATTATGTAGATAATTTTGGTGCAAGTTTTCCTGAAGAAGGTGATCCTTTAGATGTATTAACATTAACTAGTAGCGGTAAACCTATTTGGAGTAAATATTATGCAGCTACCGATCTATCTTATAAAGACACTTATGGAAATGTTACTTCGACTTAGAATACAGCTAATTGCTATGTAATTAGATAGAAAGGTTTTTACAAATTTCCATTAGTATACGGTAATGCTATTAAAAATGGAAAAACTAATACTGCCGCTTATACTAATTTAGCTCTTAATGATAATATGATGGATTTTGTAAATGCTTATGGTAAGCAAATTATATCACCTTATATAGAAGAGGATTTAGATGAAGTCATAACAGTAGGTTAGTTTTCTATAGGAGATGCTGATATATTTAAGAATATATCTGTTACTGATGGGTATCTATATTTTCAAGTAACCGATATTCCTAAAACTGGAGCTAATGGTGTATTATCTGTTAAAGATTCTAGTGGTACTATAGTATGGAATTGGCATATTTGGGTATTCCCTTATGATTTAACTCCAGTTACTATTACTAATAAAACAGGGGTTAATTATGATATAATGCCTGTATTTTTAGCAACTACTTATGATTATGGAGATATTACAAAGCGTAAAAACTGGTATTATCAATGGGGACGTTCTGTACCTTTATTGGGACCTAGAAGTTATAATACTGGCTATGCAAGCGCTACTTCTTATGGACAATTGGAACTTTATATTAATTCGTCTCTTTCAGATCCATCTCCATATCAAAAGGGTATTACCTCTCCAACTACATTATTGAAGATGAAGAATTATGATTGCTGGTTTTTCACTGGTCATAAATTATATCTTAATTTATGGGATGCGAGCTGCTCAACTCCTGGTTGTTCTGATAACACTACTGTAAAAACTGTATACGACCCTTCTCCAGTAGGATTTAAAGTCCCAAATGGTAATACATTCGCATTTGCGCCTAATTCTACAATAGGTTCATTTTCTAAAGGTTGGAAAATTAAAAAAAATAGTTCCGATAAAGTTGGAATATTTTTTCCAGCAAGTGGTTACAGATTGGGTTATACACCTACATCAGTATCTAATTGTGGTCGAGTGTGGACTGCTGCTGACATGAGTTCAGGTGAGCCTGATGTAACAGGCAAACCTTGTGGATTGTTTTTTGATAGTATTGAGGTAGGTAAACTGTAGGGGTACAAGGCTTAGTATGGATTTTCTATATGTTGTGTTGTTGATTAAATTTATAAACTATGGAAATAAAAACATCAACTTGGGGGTGGTATCCTCCTAAATATGAATTACTAAAGGATAATAAATTTAAAATATATTTTAATCCTATAGAAACTACATAGGTTATATCTTATACAGATGAAGAAACTAACGAGATAACTAGTGAAGAAATTAATGTTTATCTTGTTAATTATATAGAAAAAGAACACTCTGAATTATTACAAGCTGTAGAAGGTAAAAATGATTTATTAATAAGTAAATTACTTCTTATTGAAAGAATTAATGCTTATGATTAGTCTGACAATATAAATTCATTTTCTATTGCAGGTAATAATATATGGTTGAATAAAGACACTAGAGTGGGATTAATGAACTCTATACAAATAGAAAAAGATGCAGGTAATGAAAATACTACGCTGTGGTTTAACAATCAAAAGTATATTTTAAATTGTGATATTGCTATTTAGATGTTAAAATAGCTGGAGTTATATGCGTTAAAGTGTTATAATGTTACATCAGAACATTTAAGAAAGGTTGAAGAACTATAGACAGTAGAAGAATTAGATAATTACGATTACAAAGCAGGGTATCCTGACAAATTAGCATTATGATATTAGTATCTTTATTGATTATATTTACTTATATAATTACAATGGTTTGTAAATACGGAATTCCTAATTATATTTCAGATTTAGCTTATTTATATAATAAGGATGTATTTACAGTATGTATAGGTGCTCCAGCATTATTGATGTTTATTCCTATGATGACTGTTATTCCTGAGAATATGGAATTTTTAGGATTCTTATGTGTATCTGCTCTAGTTTTTGTTTCTGTTGCTCCTATGTATAAAGATTAGGATAAAATAGTACATAAAGTTGCAGCTTATACCGCTGGAATATTAGGATTTATATGTTCATTTGTTTTATGTTGGTAGATACCCACTATTTTAATTGGAACATATTTATTATGTTTTAATAAAATAAAAAAGAGATGGTTTTTTGCAGAATTAACCGCATTAATATCAGTTTATTCATCAATAATTTATAATTATGTATAACGCAAAATTACGAAACATTTTAGGGTTAATATGTTGGTTTTGTGTAGCATTAGTAATTAATGTATTTGCAATTATTCCAATGTATTTGAGGGAAAAGAAACAAGCTAAAGATGGCGGTTTTGAAATTGAAAAAGATGATATTGCTTTTTATAGTTTTGCTATCTTGATGGGTAGTGGTATACAAGGAGCCTTAATACAATGGGTATGCAGCCTGTAAAAAGAAATAATTGTGGGAGTCGCCCTGTTGGGGCACCCCCACTTACTTTATTAAAAGATAAGTATTTATCTGAATTTAAAACAGAATACGAAAAAGCGTTAGCTCGAAAAAATCTTGGAATAAAAGATTAGGGAAGCGGAGGAGCAATTGATACTGTAGATGCGAGTAAAGTAAATTATACTAACACTACTTTAAATATAACAAATGTTCAAGAAGCTCTAGATTTTTTAACTTCTATGATAGGTTCAGATGTTGTTCCTGTGTGGAAATATACTCTTACTTGTAGTCCATCTACATTATATTATGGAACTAAAACGAATGTAACTTTTAGTTATACTATAAATTCTGTTGTTACAGACTTAGCTGTTATTTTTGATGGAGTAGGTACTAATAAAACTACAGGAAGCATTACTAAACTGTTAACTGCTCCAACATCAGTAACATTGCAAGCATATTCTTCATCTTTAGGTGATTTAAATAGAACAATAGCTCCAACTTTTGCATATAAATATTTCTATTGTTTATCTCAAAA
Organism: Anaeroplasmataceae bacterium; assembly: GCA_963590725.1. Taxonomy (GTDB): domain Bacteria; phylum Bacillota_I; class Bacilli_A; order Acholeplasmatales; family Anaeroplasmataceae; genus UBA3206. The sequence goes on from CAVAQB010000092.1 coordinate 143,361, forward strand.
TGAAACTTACAATGGTGAAGAATTACATGAATTAACATCCGATTCTACAATAGATTGTGGAGATAATGAATGTTATATATATTGTATTGTTCGCAAAGATTCTGTAATTATAAAAGATCCAACTTTCGGATTAGAGGATTCAGGGGCTTTTATTAAAGAAAAGGATTATACTTTACCTAAAGGTACATTTAGTAATCAAGTGGAAGATGTTACAGGTTATACAATACTTAGAAGTAGTAATAAATTAACAGGAAAATGGACAATTAAACTATGAGTGAAATAAGATTTGCAAGTACATTAGTAGCAGGAGGTTCATCATTTCCTATAGCAAGACAAGATGATATACAAGGAGGTTTACACACTGTTAATATTCTTGATGATTTGTCTGAATTAATAAAGAATAACAAAGCACAAGTTGGAATGCTTGTTAAAGTATTAGAAGAAGATAAATATTATGAATATAAGAAAAATGGAGAATGGGAAGAATTAAAAACATCTTCTGAAGGTAACGATTCAGTTAATACAACTGTTTTAGCTATGATTGAAGCATTACAAACAGAAGTAGCTAGATTAAGAAATTCTTTTAAATATGGTATTACCTCTTATCAAGGACAAGATACAGCATAGGGAGAAGTAACTAACGGAATGTTAGATGTAGATGATAAAGAACCTCTTTGGGCTATAGAAGAATCAGATCTTAATTATTTATCTGATTTAGCTTGTCCTTTAAATAATAAACATAGATTAATTGTAGATGAAGGAACTATAGATGTTTCTACTGAAGGTGTTTTAGGAATAGATAAAGCTCATTTTAACACTGAATATATATATTCAGAATTACCAGATTCTAAACAAATAGCTTATTTAGCAGCGGATGCTCCTAATATTAAAGTTACTTTATCTGGAAATGAAAATAATCTTGTAGTAGACTTTAGTTCATTGTGTAGGAATACATTAAAGAAATATCATTGGTTATTTATTCTAAGTAGAAAATATAATAATTTAGGCAAACAATACGTATATATTTCTATTTCAAATAATACTACAGGCGCAACTTTAGCAGAAGGTTATTGGAATGGAACTACTTTACAAGAAGAGTTGTATGATTTAAAAGCTGATTATAATATTTCTACTGTAAGTTTTGAAGATTTACATTTAACTAAAATGAATTTCTATTCTAAAGAATAGGATTTTAGTAGTGAAGTAATTCCTTCAGCACCTAAAGAACAAGATTATAAATATAGTGCTGCGCACATAACTATAAGGGAAGTAGAATCTGACACTCAGTTAGAATCAGTTAAAAACCATTTACTTTGTCCTGAATTAGTTTGGGTAGCAGATACTAAGAAATTAAAAATTAATACTAAAAAAGGTATATTCACTATTGGTTCATCTTCTGATGATAAAAAAGACGAGCAAACTATGGCAGAAATAATTGAAGCATTAAATGATATGGGTATCACCTATAATGATTCTTCTAATTTATTAGCTCTTAATAATGTAGAAGATATTAAGTTTATAAGTGCTAGTGGTGATACTTATAAAGTAAGTGTAGATAGTGAAGGAGAATTGGTCAGCAAGAAAGTAGAAGATGGACTTTTAGCAAAATATGTAGCTAAAGCTAATTCTATTAATTTTCCATCTACAGGAAATAGTACAACTGAATCATTTACAACTTCTTCATTAAAAGCATTTGCTGCAAAAATACTTTATACAATAAAAGCACTTAAATATCCTCTTGCAGATGGAGTCGAGGATACAGAATCGAATCATATAACAGCTTGGCAGTCTGTAAATACAGCAAATGTTACTAAAGATTGGAAACTTTATTCTGATAGAGTTAAGATTGGTCAAGTATATATGAAGGGTACTTCTACAAATCCAAAATGTTCTCACGCTTATATAGAATTAGAAAATACATCTGATGAAGATTTTCCTTTAGATGGTTGTGTAATTTACTTCTATAATGTGGATAAAGTATATAGTAAAGAACTTACAGGTACTATTCCAGCAGGAGGAACTTATCTTATAAGAGGTACAAAATATGTAGATTATGACGAATCTTATATTAAAGTAAAAACTTACGATACAGAATGGCTTGATTTGGATACAACAAGTACTATGTCAGGAGATGTAGGTTTCATGTTAGTTTATAAAGATTCAAATCTATCTTTGGTTGATGGTTTTCCATCAGGAATGATTACCTCACTAACAGCAGATAGTTCTCAAAATATATGGGGTTTAACTGCATCTCAAGTAAATGCTTCAACTGGAGCATATCCTTATGTATATGACTATCATTATATAGATTCTATGTATATTGCATCTGTATCTTCTGGTAGTAAATTCAGTCCTTTAAAAGGACAATATTCTAAAGGTTCTAATAGTATTTGTAAAAATGTATTTGAATTAGATCCAGCTAAGCAAGCATTTCAAGCATTAGCCACATCGGATTCAAGTCGTATTAGAGGAGTAAAAGCATCTGATACATAGATAGTATCTTTAGATACTGCACAAATGGTATTTGATAAATCTTATGTTATTAGAAACAGAGATGTATATACTCCGAAAGCTTCTTATGAAGGAAAGAATATAATTACAGATAAAACACATCCAGATTCTGAAAAACCTAATATGGTAACTTGTAGTTTTGGTATAGATATGCTTACTACAAGATGTTTCAACTGGATTTCTCTGAATGAAGGTGCTGAATTTGTATTTATAAAGAAAGCTAATGGCTGGGAACGCTTTGAATCTTATGGTGGATTTAATCATAATATAGAAGGAGAGTTTACCAGAAAAAATGTATACTCGGAAATTATTTCATCAGACGGTACACATCCTATATACGAAAGAATGACAGGAATATTTCCTGGAACTAACATCTCTTATGTAGGACATAAGTGTATTTTAACTCATGATGCTGTTACAGTTCCTACTACATACACATATATAGTAGGTAGAGCTGGTTTAGATGGTAATCCTGATTTAGATCATTGTTCTGATGAATATACATTTACTTTGTATCCTAGTGATTATACTCCGCGCATTTATCAAATAACAGACCAACAAGGATTCCATTGGATTGAGTATCAAGTTTGGAATGCTGCTGCAATAGCTTTAAATGACCAAATTGTTAAAGATTGTGCTGAATCTAAAATAATTCCAGTACTTATTAATACTGGAGATATGACTCAAAATGGTACAAGAATTAACGAATGGCTTGATTACTATAATGGAGGTTTGCCTTTATTTAAGCATTTAGAGCAAATGAATGTAGTTGGCAATAATGACCTATGTAATGCTGACGAATCTATTTTAGGTACAGGTGATGATACTGGAAAAATTAATCCTTATTATTTCCATTTATTCTACTGTTATGAACAACCTAATTATACTAGTTTTATTTATAATAATACTTATATTCCTTCTACTTATTACTTTGGGACAGATAAATATAAATTCCTAATGGTTAATAGTGAGGTTACTTATAATGCTTGTAAATCTATGTATACCCCTAAAACCCTTACTAATGTGTATACAGGATATACTATGGCTGATAGCACATCAGATAATGCTTTCGAGCAAACTTACAATTCCAAAATAACTCCAATTTATAATACTATTTATAATTGGCTTAATAGTAATAACACAGCTAGTTGGATTGCAGCTTGTCACGAAATGCCTTTTACAGTTGTAACTCACGCCAATCTTAATACAAGTACTAAAGATAAATCTAGGAGTATCGATTCTGCTAAAGGTTCTTTGGTTGGTTCACATCTTAATCAACTTTATCAATATGATTTAAAAGGATTAAATTGGTTTAGTAGATTACTTGAATATTTTGGAATTAAACTTTGTATTGGAGGTCATAAACATACTTATGTTTGTACATTCCCTTTACGTGAAAACTTTACATTTAATGGTACATCTAGTAAAACTGCACAATATACGATGCCAGCTACTTTGGAGTCAGATAATGTAACTTGGGAAGACACTGATAATTCTGGTTATAATTCAACTAAGATTCCTGCATCTTATGTTAGTTCTAATACAATTGTTGAAGTTAAAGATAACATAATTTCACCTTTAGTATCAAGTAATAGTTCTTTAAATCATGTTACTTACTTAATGTGTCAAGCAACTGGTTATAAGGTTAAATCCAATAAAGAACTTCCTTCAGCTTCTCAAGTATTTGCTAAGGTGGTAGCTGGAACAGCATCTTCTTCAGCTCAAATGTCACAATTATACCCAATGTATACAGTTGTCGAACTTGGAGATGATATTAAAGCAAAACTTGTTAGACTTGGTAATATTCTCACTATTGATTCTAAAACTAAATATACAGAATCATTTAATTTACAAAGTATAAATACTATGAAAATGACTACTGAATATTTACCTGCTACAGGTATTCATTCAACAATAGTAGAAGATAATACAGTATATGCATCAGGTTCTGCATGGAGTACAACATCAGGATATGTGTACTCTAGTACAGATAATTACGGACTTTAATTTTATACAATATGTCAATAAACGAACAACTTGCTGAGTTTGAAGAAAAACTAAAAACTCAAGATTCCAAAATTACAGATCTTAAATAGAATGTAAAATGGTTATATAAGTACGGTGGTTCGGGAACAGGTACTGGTGGAGGTAGCGGAAGCACCTCTACCAAAACCCCTGCTCTTGTATATTCTTCTTCAACAGGTAATATTTCTGTAGAATTAGGTTCTACCAACTCTAATGCTTATATAACAACAGCAGGAATTCAAAATTTAAATTTCTTTTTACGTTATTTAAATACAGAACATACATACAAAGTTACTTATAGTGGTAATGGTGGTTTAAGTTGGACTACTATAATTGTATCAGATACCAATGATTTTGTTATCCCGTTAACCATCGAAGGTAATATAAATATACGAATTAGATTGCAAGATGTTACAGACAATTCCAACGGTCCAGCTACTTTAGTACTTAGTTTTATTACTAATCCAATTACTATAACTACTTATTTAATTGGAGAAAATGCTAATGGTTCATCTACTGTAAAAGGTGAGATATTTATGTAGAATTATACTAAGATATGGGCTGTAATGGATGTAACCCCACATTTAAGTGGTTCTTTTAAAGCTGTGAGTGATTCTCTTCCTGAAGCATTTACCTTAAGTGAAATGGAAGTAGATAAAACATATACAAATAAGCAATTACTGTACGATAGTGAATTTTTAGCAGATGCATCTAATGTAGGAGCTTATTCAATTAAATATAATACAGAATTTAATAATACTTTAAGTGGTATTCAAACTAATGAATTTGAAGAATCTTATACTTTAATTCCTAATAGTACATACGCTATTATTAAAGCTGAAGAAGGTTCTGTTTATACCACTAAAAAAGATTCTAATTATTATGAATTTTAGGCGGGTTCTATAAGTTTTATAGGATTCATTTATAAAGGTTCTAATGATGGAGAAACATTTTAGAATGTAACTACCGAAATATACGATGATTAGAATACGTTACTACATACTTTCCCAGTAGAAACTCCAGTATCAGAAAGAGCTAATTTCTTATCTGGAACTATAGGTACTTTCTACTTTAACAATAATTATATAACTAATAGTTCAGGCAATTGGTTTGAAATAAGAGTTACTATTGCTCAAGAATCTGGAGATACTCCACAAATACAATCTTATTATCTCTTTGTTAAGAAGAATGAAAATGTACTTAATTGGTATCCTGATACTATTGCTGGAGAATGGTACTTTAACAAGGAAAATAAATCTAATATTGGAATTGATAATAGTGTATCTGAAATATCCTGTCATTTAAGTGTAGACCCTCAAACATATACTTGGACTAACAACTTAAATGTAAACACTCCTGAAAGCCATTTTGCTATAGCTATTAAAGCAGAAGAAGGAAATGATGAGGTATTATTTGCAACACTTCAAACAACTTCAACTAACGTTGTTGAAATATATCAAAATAAAATAAAGCTAGCTCAATATGGAGATATTGAAATATATATTCCTATGGATGGTAGTTATCACATATTACAATTATATGGACGTATAGTTGCAATGCAAGATGCTAATACTCCACAATATGAATGGGTTGCTTATATTGATGGCGTTATTGATGGTGCTTTAGCATCATATACTTCTGCAAATATAAGTTTTACAGGATTAACATTGAATCCTAATTCAGCTGGTATATTTACAGTAAATCATTTTAATTATACCATATTTGATTGTGGTACTTATAAAAGATGGGACGATAAGTATATCGGAATGACAGATTCTAATGTAACTGAATACAATTATAAATATTTCTGTACTACAAATACTTCTTATAAAGAAAGTGATTATGCTGAAGCTATAAGAGCTTTTAATACTGTAAAATATACTTATGATACAGATAATAAGTAGGAATACTTAACGAAAATGTCTGCTTCTAGTGTATCAACATTACAAAGCATGGGAGGACTTCCAGTATTAATATTCTAGGTTAAACAACAAGGTCTTACTGATATTCTTAAATAGATGTAGACGACTTATGGTGAGGAAGATGAACCTGGAGCTATATAGCTTGAAAATATTAAATATTTTAAAACAGGTAATACTGAAGAAGAAACTTGTGATTCTTCTTTATCTACTACAGATTACTATTATACTATAGAAATACAAGGTTCTTCTACTAAAGGTTTCAAATTTAAGAACTGGGAATTAGGTATTAATTCTAATCAAAATGAAATTATTCCTATTTTTAGTTTAGACTATAATGAGGAAGGAGGATTTTTCCCTGAACAATCATTCACACTTAAAGGTGATATTGTAGATAGTTCTCATTGTGTGAATACTTCTATTGGAGATTTTGTAAACGACAATTGCACTCCATTTAATACGGGTTATCGTAATTGTCTTAGTGGAAAACCTTTATTAGTATTAATAGAAAATGTACCTGACAGTAGTGATGCTGTGGCTTCAGAGTATTATTTATTAGGAATTTACAACTATAACTTAGGTCGTAAATCTAAATACAATTTAAATTATGCTGAAAGACCTACATTAAATACTGGAGCTGAAGGCTTTATTGTTCAAACAACACCTACAACTTCTACTAAATCTACTTATGCATCTGCCGAAATCGCAAACAACTCTTGTTTCTGGGATTTTTCACAATATGATGATTCTATCTTATTTGAAAACCAATACAAAATGGAAGATAATTCTACTCCTAGTTCTGATTTCTTAGCTACACACAATGATACATATTATATGTGGGGAGATTTAGTATATTCACAAGGTTTTGATATAAACAAAAAACTCAAAGCTTGTGTTAAAGGAATATCAAGAGCTGGTGGTTTTCTATTTGATACATTCTTAAAAAAGAAATTTGATTCTTCTGCATATTTTACAGAATTAAATGAATCAAGTTCATCTAAAGCTTATAAAGTAATAAATGCGGTTCCAGATTCTAAACATAAATATATTCGAAAAGTAAAATATAATTCTACTTCTAATACTTATTCTTATATATTTGAACCATCTACTACAGCAGAAAGTACTTATACACAGCAAGATTTAACTGATTGTATTTATGGTAGAGCAGATGCTGAAGGTAATATAACATAGCAACCATACATCAATTATGATAGTGTTATGGAATACTATGTAATTATGTAGGCATTTGGACTTGTAGACTCTCCTATGAAGAATTTAAATATGAAGACTTGGAATGGAGATACATTCTATAGTGCTTTCTATGATATGGATACTGGTTTAGGAGAAAATAATGCTGGACAAATTACAATTACTCCATTTGCATTCTCTGATTACTGGGAAACTAATGATTAGGGCATTGTAACAAGACATTTGGATTATTGGCCAGAAAATACAACTGAAATAGGATTTGATGTTCCATCATCTTTCTTATTTGCAATAGGTAAGTATGCTGCATATTATCAACAAACTAATCCTTCTATTGGTGATAAATTACTTTCACCTGTAGAATTTTGGGCTAAACTTAGACAAGCTAATGGAAATCTAAGAGATTCAAAATATTTTGTAAATACTTATTTCAATAAGAAATTTACAAAAACGCATCCTATGATTTGGAATATGAATTATAGAAGCAAATATTTAGTACAAGCTAGTGGAGGTTTTGACAATATTCAATTCAGTAAATTCCACGGACGTCGTATTAACAGAACTATAGCTTGGTTGAATAATAGATTACATATGTTAGATGCATATTTTAATGTAAATAACTTAGCTTATTCAGCAGAAAATAATGCTAATGCTTCTTTAAAATTATCTAATCCTGATTCTACTTTAAGTAATTTATCTTAGAATTCTGATGTAATTCTATTACAAAATATATTTAGTGATTCTGGTACTGAAGGTATTAAAACTGATTCAAATATAGTTTGTACTGTTGAAGCTTTGAACTATTCTCCATTTATTGCACAATCTACGAATACTACAGCTGATGTAAGATTATTTAATGATAATAAGCAATATAATGTAGCTATAGCAGTACAAGGTAACCAAAGTATTTATCCTTACGGTTCTTCAAGATGGACTTATATGGATACAGCAGACTCTTTCTTGCAAAATGGTGTTAAATTCTATATGAAGAATGATTATATGACAAACTTAGTTTGTAGCAAGAATCATACTTCTGAATTTTCTCCAGCTGCTTGGGAATTACATACTCCTAAAATGTAGAATATTTCTATTACAGGTTCTACATTTAAAGGTGCTTTACAAGTATATCCTGGAACTGCATTAACAGATTTGAACTTATCTAATTCAGCTATTACTTTTGAAACATTTAATACTGGAGCATAGAGCTATAATGTATGTCCTAATTTAAAAAACTTAACTCTTAATAATTTTAAAGGTAGTGTTACACTTCGAAATTGTAATATGTTAAGTAATATAGTAATGACAGGTGCAGAAATGCAATCTTTAGAGATAAATCCATATAAAGGTAATTGTGATTTCTCAAATACCAGTATTTCTAAATTAAAAATTTATTCTGAAACTGAAGGTTCTACATTCTCATTAACTAATGATTCTACTATTACAGAAATAGAATTATCTGGATTTAAGAGTGTAACAATTGAAAAATGTAATAAACTTAAGAATATTAAATTTATTACGATGCCAGAAGAGATTTTAATTAGTAATTGTACAGGAGGAATTAATTTTACTAATCTTAACAGTAATGGAACTATAAACTTTAAAGATGTAAAGAAACTAAAATTAAAACAATGTACATTTGATAGTTCTGTTAGTACTATAGTAGGAGATACTACATTAACTTATATAGTAGCTGATGGTTATATGACCAATCCTTCTAATGTTACATTTAATTTAACTAAGTGTAATAATTTAACTACCGCAGATTTTAATTGGACTTATGCTTCATCTATAATTTTTAATAGCATTAATGTTGATGATGTTAATGTACGATTCAAATGCGGTCAAATGCAAAGTATTCAAGGAACTCTTACTATTACACATAATAATGGTTATACTTTCTAGGATACAAAATTAAAGAGTTTAGGTGCTATTATATTTGATTCTAACGTAACTAATGCAACTGGAACATTCTCAGGTAGTAGTAGTTTAAGTAGTATTAAGTCACTTACTGTAAAAGGAAAGCTTCAATCTATAGCTAGTATGTGTAGGGGAATAGCCTTTACATCTTCTGAATTATTTGCTAAAGCTCTTACAAATTCTGCATCTACTATAACAAATATGTCAGGATGTTTTGAAGATAGCAAAGTTACTAATTATACTTATTTCTTGGATAGTATATCTTGGACAGGTATTACTACAAAAGCAGGAATGTTGGGAGCTTGTAATTCAAATGTAGAAACATTAAGTACTACTGTTAATAAGTCTTGTTTAACATTCCCAAATGCTTCAAGTGTTGATCCTCTTTGTTTATTCTAGAGTACAGGAACTAATAATTCTAACACAATTACAACAACAATAACATTTACTGAAGATGCTTTAAGTGCTACAACAAGTACTACTCTTAATTTCTCACAAATTGTAGTAAAGGGTATAACATCTACTACATTCTTAACAAATGCTGCTAATTGTACTTCTGTTTCTAATTTAGAATTTATAAAAAATACAACCCTTATATTTAGTGCTAATACACATATAACTACAATATTTAATTGTATTTAGAATAATACTGTAAATTCAGATGATGTATCTAACTTCTTCAAGGTATGCGTATAGATAAATAGTTCTTTAAATGCTTTGAATTTAACAAATCCATTACAAATTGCTACGTTTGTGGATTATTCAAAACTTAAATAGAGTACTACTTTATTTAGTGAAGATTACAATATTGAAAAAGTGGCAACAGAAGAAGAATTTGTTAATTTGGTTAATACAATATTTGACCCGACTAATAATAATTTAACTTCTGTATATGGAGTATTTAAAAATTGTACTATTATTTGTAATGAAGATTGCTTCGCTACAAAAACTTTAGATGTACCTATTCCAATAAATTCTAAAATTACTAATATATCTAATATGTTTAATGGGTGCCATGCATTCTTTACGGATGATGAAGGTAATAAGATTAAAATTTATTTGAATTTTACATCTAACGGAGAAATTGGATTTAGTAATTTAACAGGATTACGACAATGTATTAGTACTTGGGAAGATTGTTATTTGAATAAACTTTCAGAACATTGGTTTGTTAATACTAATAACTTACTCACTAATTGTACTGCAGCATTTAGATATGCTCAATTTAGATAGAGATATTCTGATGATTTATCTGATAAAGTTGCTTATGTGGTAAATGCAGATATTGCTATAGGTAATCAATTAGATAAAGCAGAATCTGAAAGAAAATACAAGACGTTGAATAGTACTATAAGTGATGATTTCTATGTAAATTCTAAAGGACATTATATAATTCCTGAGAAGTTCTTCTACTATGATAATAATGGAAGTTTAGTAAATAAAACTAGTTCATTATTCTACGGTAATGAAATATTTGAAGCTTCTAACTTATATGGTTTATTGCCAGATAAATTATTTGCTACAAATAGTAGACCTACAAATAATTGTACTAATATGTTTAAATATTGTACTATTATACCTTATTATGTAACAAGTAAATACTAGACACTTATTCCAAATACTTGGAATAATTCATTAAGTGAAGAAGAAAGCAGAAAAATGTTACAATATACAACTTATAAAATTGATATATATTGTATTACTCCTAATGGAACTGAAGATACTCCTTATCTTACAGGAGCTTTAGGTAATTCTATAAATGGTGCTATAATAGTTCCTACAATACATCAGAATCAAGATGTTTCTGTTAAATGGTCTAGTATTAAAGAACAATTAGGAGATTCTCCTGAAAACTATGTTAATTTGACATTAACTCCAACAGCAGATGAAGATGTAAATAGTGATGATATTACTATCGGAGTTATTGATTTTATCTATCAATATAATCAATATTCATTAGATTCTTCTGTTTCTGATATGAAGAACTTATTACCTGAATCTTTAGGTATGCCTGATAGTTGGATTAATGAATCTGATACAGTAAGTTGGTATGCTAGAGATAAGAATAATAATGCAATTTTCTTTAATTGGGATTGGCTTACAGGTATTAGTTTGTTTAATACAAATAGTATTAATTACTTATTGTCATGGGCTTACAATTATCAGCCTAGTCCAATTACTGTTGGTTCTTCATCTATTTCTAAGTCAGATGAATTATTTAAAATACATTATGGAATTTAGTACAACGGTGGAGATAATGTTTTATATGTAGATGGAACCAACACAGACGGATTATATTCTAAATCTACAAGTAAAATAAATGCAATTGGACTAATTAATGATAAAGCTGCTTTGTTATTATATGGCCCAATATTTCATAAAGATTTGAAAGTAATTACTAATATTTCAGATGAAAGTATTTGTTCTAATTTAGCTACTTTCTTCGGCAGTTCTTATGCTGGTTTAGGAGGTACCGTAACTACAGATATTTCAGCATCAGGATATAGATATTATCGTCCGTCTAATACATCTAATAAGTATTATGCTTATGATGTGTCTAGGAATTTAGTATTCCCTGTTTCTGCTAATAATACAACATCTATTAAATATATTATATTTGGTAAAAACTGGAAAAGTTCTGAAGTAAATGCAATCAATTATACTGTTTATAGATATTATAATAAACGAGGAATAGGTAATTACAGTAATTATGTAGAACTTTATGTATAATGAACATAAAATTATTTAAGATTATCATTCAAATTCTTAAATATTATGTTATAATCAGTAGTATAGTAATGACTGGGCATTGCTTGCTACTGATTAATAACATTGAGATTTGGGAGGTAGATATTTTATTCGGATTATCATTGGGTGGTTTTCTGTGTTTATTACTTGCATCTTATTTATTAAAAATGTGTAATCTCTATAGATTGTTCTTACTACATCAATTTTTAGTAAGTTCTTTTATATCAATTTAGGATAATATAGGATTAGGTATTTATAGAACTTCTGCACAAATAATAATGTTAATTTTTGGAACTTGTTTAATTTTGAGATTAATAAGTAATGGATTTAAAGAAAATAATTGCACAACAATTGAGAATTGCTGCGGATAAAATTGAATCTAATTCTTGTGGTTTAACAGAATCTGAAATATTACAGTTAGTACAATCTGTAATGCATCAAGAACTTACTAAAACTGAATCTGCACAATTTTTAAATATATCTACTAGAACATTTGATAGATATATAGAAAAAGGAGTTATACCGCCAGGACACAAAAAAAATGGTTCTACTCAATTATTATGGTATAAAGATGAATTAATTTTAAATAATGAATTATGAGTTCAGTAGGAAATATAATATTTCGAGGACGAGATGCCCAACGTTTAGACGGGTATTTTGATAAAAGTGATTACACAAACTCGATTAAAAAATAGGATACGCTAGTTAGTGGCGAAAATATAAAAACAATTAATGGATAGTCTATATTAGGTTCAGGAAATATTGAGATTACAACACAAGGTACTATAGTAATAGATGATGAACTTTCTAATGATAGTACTAATCCTGTTCAAAATAAGATTGTATATGAAGCTTTACAAAATAAATTAACAGAAGAAACTGCAAACTCTTTATATTAGCCCATATTGTCAGCTAATCAATTAGCTTCGTTGAATACAGACCATAGTAAATATTTAACAGAGCACTAGAGTTTAGTTGGATATGCCACAGAGGTATATGTTAATAATATTACAGCTCCTTTAGTAACAAAGGATGAACTGACTTCATCACGAATTAATATTATTGTAGATAATCTATGTGGAACATTAGAAAATGGATATACACTTGCGACCGCATTAGAAGCATTAATTAATCTACAAAATACAACAAATGTAAAATGTATACAACATGGAACTATAATTTCATATACTACTAAAGATGGTTATATGGAAACTAAATAGTTTATAGGAACTGATGATGTCATAAATGATATATCTCAATGGACTAATTATGGCGGATATAGACAAGTGACACTTACTCAAGATGATTATGACGCTCTTGTTGCAGCAGGAAATATAGATAACGATACATATTATAATATTCTAGACGAATGATAATTAAAGGTTAGAAAGAAATTTCAGCTCGTTATTTAGGAAATAAAGTAATAGCTTCTGTTTATTATGGAACAAAATTAGTATGGGAAGCAATTTCTTCTTGTTTTGGACGAGGCTATTGGGATAATGATAAGCCTTGGAGTAATGACGATGCTTGGAATAACGGATAAAATTTACTAATATATGGCAAAAAAATCATATAACGATATTCCGTCAATTAAAACGGATTGGATGAAAGACCCTACCAATAACTTGCCTTATGCAGGACAAAAAGTGTAGGAATTTATTAAAAAATAGTTCGGAAGTAAAGTAGGATATGTATGTTGGTCTAGTTAGCCTGATTCTGATAGTTATTATCACATTTGGGGTTTCGCTACCGAAGATGACAAAATGGAATACTTAGCAGATACCGAAGGTAACGCAGATTTACTACTTTATGATGAACCACTTCCAATTTCTACTATACAAGGAGATAGTTATAGTGCATATTTATGGACAAATATTCTTTCCACTAATGAATTTATAGTAAGTGGAGATACTTTAAAAGTTAAATTACGATTTTCATCAGTCCGTACAAGTAATGGAGATAGATTAAATTTAGGAAATGCTGGTACTCTTATTATACAACGTAAAACAAGTAATTCCGATTGGACTACTGTCGCTACTCTAGTTTCAGCATTATCAAGTACAGACTATACAGATAATGATAATTATACAGAAGTAGAAGTAGGTAGTTATTTAGTTAGAGGTAAACAACAGCTTCGAATGAGAGCTACTGTTGATTATACTGATGATACAGGAGAAGTTAAAACTGCAACATCCACCTACGTAGCCATCGGTTCAAGCATCAC